>CAZCOX010000195.1:0-6321 GCA_964500115.1 uncultured Rhodobacterales bacterium | reverse complement strand
TCGCGACGTGCCTCCGCGCCAGCCTCGCCATTCCACATGTAAAACCAATTCAGCATCCCGAACACCGACATCGCGGTTGCGCGCAGTCGCGATTTGTCATGCGCCAAACGGCTTGGCGCAATCCGCGCCAGAACATCACACATTTGGCGCACCATATCGCGCTGATAGCTTTTTAAGGTGTCTTGCTCGGCCTCGCCCAACAATGACAGTCCTTCTGTCTGGATTTTGTGTTCATGGTCCATACCCTGATACGCCAAAAGCGTTTCGCGCACGATTAACCGCAATTGCTTCTCTGGTGTCTCATCATCCAAGCGCAGACCTGCCAAGCGATCTCGAAGTGTCGAAAGGTATGCGTCCAAGATATCGAACAGCAGCGCATCTTTGCTATTGTAGTAATGATAGATGTTCGCCTTGGACATACCGCCAGCGCGCGCCACTTCGGCCATGGACGCGCGCGCGAAGCCTTCTGTCGCGAACACCTGTGCCGCGGCTTTCAGGATGTTTTGGCGTTTCTGGTCATAATCCTTGGCGATGGTGCGAACCATCGGATCAGTCCCGCTTGCGATTGTCGACGACGCGCACCGCCTTGCCTTGACTGCGCGCAACTGTTTCAGGCGCACCAACACTTACTTGTGTCGTGACACCCACGATCTCTTTGATCCGATTGGTAAGGCTCTCGCCCAACACACCTTGCGCCTCACGTGCCTCAGGCAAAGCTTCCACATGAACGCGCATCGCATCCATGCGACCCTCGGTCACCAATTCGATCTGGAAATACGGCGCAAGACCGTCAACCGCCATCACTTGTTCTTCGATCTGCGTAGGGAAGATATTCACGCCCCGGAGTATGATCATGTCGTCTGATCGACCGGTGATCTTTTCCATCCGCCGCATGCTGCGTGCAGTCCCGGGCATCAACCGGGTAAGGTCGCGTGTGCGGTAACGGATCATCGGCATGCCCGTCTTGGTCAGAGTGGTGAACACCAATTCGCCCTCGCTGCCGTCAGGCAGAACCTCACCGGTATTCGGATCGATGATTTCTGGGTAGAAATGGTCTTCCCAGATGTGCAGCCCATCCTTGGTTTCCACGCATTCATTTGCCACTCCCGGCCCGATGATTTCGGACAGGCCATAGATATCCACTGCATGCATATCGAAAGCATCTTCGATCTCCCGCCGCATGGCGTTGGTCCAAGGCTCTGCGCCGAACACACCCACTTCCAGCGAGCAGTCGCGCGGATCGCGCCCCGCCTTGCGATATGCTTCGAGAATGTTGAGCATGTAAGACGGCGTGACGAGAATACCTTTTGGTTTAAAATCAGTGATCAGCGTGATTTGTTTTTCGGTCTGGCCGCCACCCATTGGTACTGCCATCGCACCCAATCGTTCGATCCCGTAATGCGCGCCCAACCCTCCGGTGAAAAGCCCGTAGCCATAAGCGTTGTGGATCGTATCACCACGCCGCAAACCCGCCGCCCGCAACGAACGGGCTGCAACTTCTGCCCAGACATCGATGTCGTGCTGAGTGTAAACGACGACGGTAGGTTTGCCCGTCGTACCCGACGAGGCATGCAAGCGAACCAGTTGATCACGCGGCACAGCGGACAGGCCAAACGGGTAGTTCGCCCTCAGGTCATCCTTTTGCGTGAACGGAAACTTCGCCAGATCCGACAGATCGCGCAAATCATCCGGATGCACACCTGCCGCATCGAAGCGTTCTTTATACATCGCCACATTGGCGTATGCATGGGCCAAAGTTGACTTCATCCGCTCTAGTTGAAGCGCCTGCAACTCGTCCAAGCTTGCGGTTTCGATGGGATCAAGATCACCAGGCTTTGGCGAAAGGTCTTTCATATCAGCGCTCTTCTTCGAACAGTTGGCCTTTGACGGCGCGCGAAAAGCCCCGCATCTCGGCAATGACAACGCCGTCCTGATTGGTGACGCGCACATCATAAATACCGTTGCGACCGGACGTCGAAACCTCGCGTGCAGTTGCCGTCAGCATGTCGCCCAAACGGGCAGGTGCAATAAAACTAATTGTATTGTGCTGCGCGACGGTTGCCTGATTACGACTATTGCAGGCAAACGCGAATGTACTGTCGGCAAGCGAGAACGTGATACCGCCGTGGCAGATACCCAGCCCATTGCAATGGTGCGGCGCGACAGTAAGCGTCAGCGTTGCGGTGCCCTCATCCACGGTGCCCAAAGCCATGCCCAACCAAGTCGAAGCACGATCCTCACGCCACATCGCCTCAGCCGCGCGTTCCGCACGTTCCTTTGGCGTGAGGTTCACTTTAGTCTCCACAGCATGATTGGCAAAGTTAACTCCCGGCAGGATTGAATGTTCATCATGCATAAACCGACCAGTCGGTCAATTAATAGTTGGCAAAATTCGTACGCGTCATGCTAGCCTCTGCGACATGTCGCTAAACCTTCAGGACATCCCCGCTGTTTTTTTTGACAACCCGTACGATACATATGCGGCGTTGTTGTCGGATGCGCCGGCGTGCCTGCAACCCAACGGCACTGTCATCCTTTCGCGCTTTGATGACCTTTCGACAGTGTATCGCGACACCAAACGGTTCATCTCGGACAAGAAGCCGCTTTTTGCTCCAAAGTTTGGCGCGGAAAGCGCCTTGTTCGAACATCATACGACATCATTGGTCTTTAACGACCCGCCTTTGCACACCCGCGTGCGCAAGATCATGGTCGGCGCGATGACGCCTAGAGCCATCGAGCGCCTTGAGAGTAGTATTCGACATCTTGTTGAGCATCTGCTTGATCAAATGGACCCTGCCAAGCCGGTTGATCTGATCTCGCAGTTTGCAGCAGCAATTCCTGTCGATGTCATTGGTAATCTGCTCGACATTCCGCAATCCGACCGCGCACCGCTGCGCGACTGGTCACTCGCCATACTGGGCGCATTAGAGCCTGTTTTGACACCCGAACAGCAGGCCGAAGGCAATAAAGCAGTTACGGATTTCGTAACGCTGTTGGAAAGGATCGTTGCCGACCGACGCGCAAACCCTGGTGATCCTGAAACCGACGTTTTGACACGGCTGATACATGGTCAAGGAGATGCGCAACTGTCGGCAGCCGAGATTTACCAGAACTGCATTTTCATCCTCAACGCGGGTCACGAAACGACAACGAACCTGATCGGGAACGGGCTGTGGCTACTGCACCAATGGCCAGAGGCGCGGGCGTCATTGATCACAGATCCGTCTCTCCTGCCAACGGTCGTTGAAGAAATGCTGCGCATGGAAAGCCCCAATCAGTTTGGCAACCGAATGGCGGTTGAGGATGTGGAGTTTTACGGCGTCAAAATCGCCGCTGGCACAGACATTCATCTGTGCATCGGAGCTGCAAATCGCGACCGAAGAGTTTTCCAAGACGCGATGACATTCGCGGCGAACCGACACCCGAACAAACACCTTGCCTTCGGCGGTGGTGCGCATACTTGCGTGGGTCTTAGCCTAGCCAGGATGGAAGCCCAGATCGCCATCTCCGGCATGCTCTCACGCTTTCCAAACTATCAAATTCTGGACGGTGCCCGACGCGCGCACCGTGTGCGGTTCAGGGGTTTTGAAACCCTGCCAGCGCAATTGACATAAAGGACCGGCATGTCACTTCACAATGTTCAAAGCTTTGCCGCAGGCCACTGGATCGCGCCGGATGCCAGCGCACGCCCGATAGAAAACGCCGTGACCGGCGCCGTGATTGCTCAAGCGGGGACATCGAACCTCGATGTTGGCGCGATGCTCCACTATGCACGCTCAAAGGGCGGGCCAGCCTTACGTGCAATGACATTCCATGACCGCGCACGTTTGCTCAAAGCTTTGGCGCTGGAACTCGGAAAACACAAAGACGCGCTCTACGAGCTTTCTTTTGCGACCGGTGCAACACAGAAAGACCATCTGATCGACATCGACGGCGGTATCGGCACGATGTTTGTCTTTGCCTCCAAAGGTCGGCGTGAAATGCCGGATGGGCAGGTCTACCTTGACGGCGGAATCGAGCAACTGTCGCGAAACGGGACATTCCTCGGGCAGCATGTCTGCACCCCCCTCCAGGGCGTCGCTGTTCACATCAACGCGTTCAACTTCCCCGTTTGGGGCATGCTGGAAAAGCTGGCGCCGACATTGCTGGCCGGTGTTCCCGCCATCGTGAAACCGGCGACTGCAACCTGCTATGTCACCGAGCTTGCCGTCAAAATCATGCTCGACAGCGGCTTGCTTCCCGCCGGAGCATTACAAATGGTGGCAGGCGGGTTGGGTGACATGCTGGAGCAGCTGACACTGCAAGACGTGGTAAGCTTCACTGGTTCCGCCGATACAGCACTCAAGCTGCGCTCTGCCTCACACATACAAGAAAACGCGATCCGATTTATTGCCGAACAGGACAGTCTTAACGCATCGGTTCTCGGCCCGGACGCAAAGCCGGAAACCCCGGAATTCGACCTTTTCGTCAAAGAAGTTCAGCGAGAAATGACAACCAAAGCGGGGCAAAAATGCACCGCGATCCGCCGTATCATGGTGCCTGAAACCGAAGTTGACAGTTTCATTGCCGCCTTGGCGGCGCGGTTGGATCACACCATCGTAGGCGACCCGAAAGCAGACGGGACAAAAATGGGTGCACTGGTCTCCACAGCGCAAAAGCGCGATGTCTTGGAGAAGGCAAAAATCATCTCATCCGAAGCAAAGCAGGTTTTTGGCGACCTCGACGGCTTCGAACCGAGCGGCAAAGACACGAAGAACGGCGCGTTCATGCCCCCAATGCTGTTCCATTGCCACGACCCTGACAACGCGCAACGGGTTCACGATACAGAGGCTTTTGGGCCTGTCGCAACCGTCATGGGATACCGCGATCTGGATCATGCATCAGCGCTGCTCAACCGTGGGCAAGGTTCACTTGTGGCCTCAGTGATCACGCGCGATCCGGATGTGGCCCGCGAAATGGTGGCGGGATCAGCCGCGTTTCATGGCAGGCTTTACTTCAACAACCGCGACAGCATGCAGGAAAGCACCGGCCACGGTTCACCGCTTCCGCATATGGTACACGGCGGCCCCGGGCGTGCTGGCGGCGGAGAGGAGATGGGAGGCGTTCGCGGTGTGATGCACTACATGCAGCGCACTGCCGTGCAGGGCAGTCCCGAAATTCTGAGCGCGATCGGCAACAAATGGGTACCCGGAAGTGCCGAAACCAAAGGTCCGGCTCACCCGTTCACCCGCACGTTTAGCGAACTCACCCTTGGCGAAACGCTTCACACAGACGCCCGGGAAGTCACGATGGACGACATCGAACACTTCGCCCATTTCACCGGCGACACATTTTATGCACACATGGATCAGGTTGCCGCGGAAAGGAATCCGTTCTTTCCCGGTCGTGTGGCGCATGGATACCTTCTGCTGTCATTTGCGGCTGGCCTGTTTGTTGAGCCAAACGAGGGCCCAGTGCTCGCCAATACAGGCCTGGACAATCTGCGCTTCATGAAACCCGTGGAGGCAGGTGACCTGATCAAGGTCAGGCTAACGGTCAAACACAAAACGCCTCGCAATGAAGACTACGGCGAAGTGCGATGGCATGTGACTTTGACCAATCAAGACGACGATCAAGTTGCGGAATATGAGCTTTTGACGATGGTCGCCTACACGCGTTAAAGCCCAGAGCGCGGTTGTCTTGTTTGCATCCTAAGCGGCAAAGGGACTAATCCTTGTGCAAGGAACGCACCAAGCCGTTCCGTTACTTGGGAGAATGATCGCATGCTCACCCTCTACAACGGCACTGCCAGCGTATGCTCCGTCAAAGTACGGATCGGGTTGGCGGAAATGAACCTCGACTATGAGGACAAATTGCTCGATCTGAAATCCGGTGATCAGCACGATCCAGACTACCTCAATCTCAATCCCAATGGGGTTGTCCCGACCTTGGTGGATGACAGTCTTGTGGTGATCGAGTCGAGCCTGATCCTCGAATACCTCGACCGAGAACATAACGGCGGCGCCCTGATGCCAAAGGGTCAGGAAGCAGAAGTCACCGCACGGCATTGGCTGTTGCGGTGCTTGGCTATCCATGACGCGATCAACACATTGACGTTCACTACCGCGATGCGGGAACAGACGCTGACGAATAAAACGCCCGAGCAAATAAGCGCGGCCATCGCGAAAATGCCAAACCCCGTTATGCGCATGAAACGGCGCGATCTGATGGACAACGGATTAAATTCGGGTCACGTCGATCAGGCGCTCGTGATCCTTAACCGCATGTTTAGTGACATGACCAGCGCGCTGGATAAAAATGACTGGGTCAGCGGGCCGGAAA
>CAZCOX010000194.1:4093-6380 GCA_964500115.1 uncultured Rhodobacterales bacterium | reverse complement strand
CACCGAAGCCCTGTGCACCGACGTTAATCCGAGCGCGTGTTGAGCAAGAATTGCCCGTTACCAACGATACATTTTCTCGTCACCCCACAGGTTAAACTTTTTGATCAACCAAGTGAAATACCAACACTCGAGGCCTCTGATCTTCATGCCGCACCTCGCGGTCCATCCAGAACACGCCTGCGCGCATTGGCCGAATGCAACCGGCGCGATAACCCGGATCGTGCCTTTCAGTTCGCCATCCTCGCTGCGACGATCTTGGATAGTGTGACCCTGGTGCTAGCCATTGTAGCGCTGCCGCTCCATCTCCATCGCCGCGGTCCATTCGGCACGTAGTAGGTCCATCCGACGTGGTATCTTGGTCTCCAGCACCTCACCTGAGAGGATGCGCTCGGTGCGAAAATATCGAAATCCCTGGCGCAACTCGCACCAAGCCGCGATGATCCGGCCCGCATCGCGATAGCCCAACAGGATCGGCCAAAGGATGCGTTCTGTCTCCGCACCCGAGCCATCCCGATACGTGACGGCAATTTTCAGGCGCGCTCGGATCGCTTGGCGAATACGCCCGGCGGAGAGGACTTCCGGTTGCGCTTCTACTGGTGCGACACTGGTTGTCGGTTCTACGAAGGAGGTGTGGAACCGAGATGGGCTGACAGTTTCGATCTTCGTCAGCAGCTTTTCCGCTGCAAGTGCCATCTCCGGCTCCCCCCGCGTTCGGACCCATTGCGCGCCCAGAACGGCAGCCTCGATTTCGTCTGATGTCAGCATCAGGGGCGGCATATGGAAACCCGCCTCCAAAATGTAGCCCACGCCTGCTTCGCCTTCGATTGGAACGCCTTGGGCCATGAGGGCAGCGACATCGCGATAGATCGTCCGTTTGGTGACGCCAAGCTTCTCGCCGATGGATTTGCCAGAGATCGGTCCCCTCGCGCGTCGCAGAATTTCAATGATTTCGAATAGTCTGTCGCCCCGTCTCATGCGCGCCTCCTGATGTGCAGGATAACTATGCTGACACTATGGTGACAACACGCTGTCAGCAGGGTGCGGGTATGACCTCCTTACCCAAACAAAACAGGAGCTTTTTCAATGAAAAACGTTTTGCCTCTCGCCGCCTCCGTCGTTCTGACCAGTGCGACTGTCGCTGACGCACAGGATGACCAGGCTATCTTAGCTATGGGCGCCTATGTGCCAACCGATGATATTAGCGTCTCGGACGAGTTTTACCGCGTTCTCTTCGACCGCGCGCCGGTTATCGAGTTGCCTGACTTCGTAGCGTTCAACATCCAGGGTGGCTGGTTTGCGATTGCCTCGCGCAGCAAATACGCGCCGGGGTCCATGCCCGGCTCAGGCGCGGTGCCCTATCTGCAGTCCAACGATCTGGTGACATTACAAGAACGTGCCAGCGCCGCTGGAGCAGAGGTGCCGGACATCATCGAAGAGCCCGGCATTCGCTTGCTCAAGATCACCGATCCCAATGGTCAATTAATCGAATTCTTTGCTTTGATTGGGCAGTAACCTGCCAATTCAGCTGGCCTACCGGCAATGGTAGGTCAGCGCGTTTCTGATGAAGAGCTCCAGCTTCTCGCGGGGAAAACTCTCCGCTGTCGCGAAGTGCATCGCCCGACGCCTTCAGTGCGCGCAGTCGTAGCAGACCCTCTCGCGCTTCGTTGGGGAAGCAAGCAAAAGCGCGCTCCACGTTCGGATTGTCGAATGCTTGGTCCCTGGTATTGCCGTTTCGCGTTCAGCGGCCGGACAGAGCGTCGGCCAATATGTCAAAGACCAGACGGATGCGGCGGCTTGTCTGAAGTTCGCGATGAGCGACAAGCCAGACGGGGATGGAGAACGGCTCAATCTCTGTTAGCACGGGCTGAAACTCTGGGAACTTGGCTGCAATATTGTCATTCATGATTGCAATGGCGTGGCCTTTGCGCGCGATCTCCCATTCGACCAATTGTGAGTTTGATGCGTAGCGGAAGTTCCTTTGTGTCAGATCCAGTCCGACAAGCTTGAGGTAACCGACGATCCTTTCGAAATCCCCGAAGCTTACGAATTGATGGTCGGACATGTCTCCGGTCTGCTTTGGTTTGCCATACCGGGTGTTGTATTCGTCGACTGCATAAAACCGCATCGTCTGTTCGCAAGCCAGCTTCGCAATCAGATTGGGCTGCTCAGGGCGTAAATGGCGGATGGCAATGTCCGCCTCTCGCAGCAAGAGGTCTCGAACACTGTTGTCAGCCGCAATTTCCAGTTGCAGATCCGGTGCCGTTTGAGACAGCCGGTCCAGAATGTC
>CAZCOX010000194.1:0-3993 GCA_964500115.1 uncultured Rhodobacterales bacterium | reverse complement strand
TGGGCATGACCCGCAATTCACATCAGCTAGAAAGGACGACATTATGAAACTCGTCGTGTTGGGAGCAAATGGCGGCACCGGCCAGCATGTGCTGCGCGCTGCGTTAGAAGACGGCATGACCGTGACCGCCGTTGTACGATCAGCAGGCAAGCGGCCAAAGAATGCTCATCCGAATTTGAAAACCGTCGTGGGTGATCCTTGCGACCCAGCGTTCTTGAAGACGGTCTTGCGCGGGCAAGACGCTCTGATCTCCACGCTCGGCGGACGCGCACCAACAAAGCGTGCAACCTCAGTCTACTATCGCTCCGCGGATGCCATTGTCGAAGCAGCTTGGGACACCGGCGTGAGGCGTGTGCTGGTGACGTCCACCGCATTGCTCTTTCCCGAGCAGACACTGCTCGGAACGCTGCTGCAATACCTTGTGCCCAACGTCGTGCGCAGCGCAGATCGAATGGAAAGGGTTCTTAGTAACTCAGGTTTGAACTGGACGGTGGCGCGTGCTGGTTTCTTAAATGATGCGCGCGAGGCAACCTACCGCGCATGTAAGGGCGCGCTGCCGGAAGACGGAACTGCAGTGCCTCGATTGGCGCTGGCGCGTTTCTTGGTCGACGCGGTAAGTAACCCCGAGACTAACTCCGCCGCCTACGGCGTCTCACACGCGGCGGCTTGAGGCGTGCAGAGGACGCTTGATCCATAATCATGGATCAAGCTCCACATGCGGTCTCCCGTCAGATGTGCGTTCTTTGGAATGTCCCGCTGGCCCGACCTCAACGCGAATTTGCTTTCGCAGATTTGAGAAGCTGTCGAAACGCACAACATCAACAGCCTCATCAAGGTTCAGGACCAGCCTGAACCAGCCGGGCCGCAGTTGCTCTGATGACAGGATTGTCGCAGCAAACGGTTGAGATAGGTAGCGACCGGTCACGCGCGCGCCGACGCCCCAAGCCTCAGATTGGTCGGCTTCGATTGCGGCGTGGAACCCGTTCCAATCTTTGAAGCCGCGATCTTGCGCAATGCGTTCCAGGGCTTGGGAATGGCTAAGGACAACGCCTTTTTCGGAAAGGCGCTTGCGGAGCGCCTTTGCCAGATTTTTGGCTTCAAAAAGAGTTGGTAGATCTTCGGTCATGCGAAACCCTCCTTGCCGGATTGGAAAACGCCCCACCGCATGGACCGCGCCTTGGCCAATCTCATCAGAACGCCAACCGTCAGGATCAGCAGCAGAACTTCAGCCAGTGGTGCCGCCAGCCAAATCCCAATCTCGCCAACATTTGCGGCCAGTACGAAGGTCAGCGGTATCGCGAAGAGATACGGCTTCGACAGCCCCAGAAGGCCAGCCCGTCCCGCGTCGCCGATTGCTTGAAAATGCATGGCCAGCATCATCAGAGGCCCGGACAGAAAGAACCCCGCGGACATAATCGGCAGAATGCGAGCAACCTCGGAGATGACAGCCGCATCGGTGACAAACGCAGCACCCAACTCGGCCGCAAAGACCGACATCCCGATCTGAAGCGCCAGGCAATACATGAACGCCAAGGAAACCGCCTTGCGGAGGCTTGCATCGCTACGACGAAATGCGCCCGCGCCATAGTTGTGACCCGTGATGGTTTGCATTGCATGGGCCAATCCCAGAAGTGGAAGGAAGGCAAAGGTGATCAGGCGCGTGATGATGCCATAGGCGGATACGGTCGCGTCGAATTGCGCCGTCTCAACCCATTGCAGCGCGGCAAGGATCGCGGTGGAACCAAGTGCCAGGCCGATGAAGTTGAGGCTTTGCGGCGCGCCCAGGGCAATCATTCGCCCCCACCCGGCGACTGGGGAATAGTGTCGAAGTACCGATGGGCGTAGATCGGTCGTTCCCAGAACACGGAACGTGAGGATGATCCCAAACGCAAGCGCCTGCGCCAAGGCTGTGCCGTAGGCTGACCCAGCAACCCCCATTTCCATCACTCCGATCAAGACGTAGTTGAAGCCCATATTGGAGAGTGAGACGAGTAAGCTCATCGCTGCCATTAAAAGCACTCGCCCTTCATTGCGCAAAGCGTCCGAATTGACTGACAAGACAAAAACCAAAGGTGACGCAAGCACGGTGATCCGTAGATAAATCAGCCCAAGCTCGGCTAAATTTTCTGACCCACTTGCCAGCAAAAGCGCAATGGGGGCGCCGAACGCCAAAAAGAGCAGGATTAGCACAACACCCATTAAGACGGCCAAACCATGGGCTCCAGCAAAGGTGTTGCGTGCTTGGTGCAGGTCTTCCGCCCCTAGTGATCGGGCCAGCATGCTCGACATGCCAGATGACACAAGCGTCGCCAAGGAGACCACAAGCATGTAAAGCGGAAACATCAGCGTGACCGCCGCCAACGCATCGGGGCCAGCGAAATGGCCAAGAAACAGAGCATCGACAACAGCAAGAAGTCCGTTCATCCCCATAACGAAAATGATCGGAAGGGCGGTTTTAGCGTAAATTGGACCTAGTGGCCCAGTGAGATAGGTATTTTTTTGGGACGACATGACCCGGTTTCCTTCTGGCTCAGGTCGCGCAAAACAGATGGGGCCCGCATTACCATCCACGCGACACATGCCGAGGATGACCAAGATCGTATCTGATACAGAACTTCACCAAGACAAAGCGTCAGCGGGCGGCGGGCGTCTGTAGCCTTAGAGCCGGCTACCTGAGTGTTGAGTCAGCGTCAAGTTCGTTTTGAACTGATCAGTTCACTTCTGAATTTGCTTCAAAATCAAATCGGAAGCGCAACGGTTGTAATGCTTACCGCGGCCGAATGAGCTTGGTTTACGCAATTCCAATGAAGGTCCGCTTCCACGGGCCACACCGCAGAATGACGAATTGCTAGTCAATGTTCGGATTGGGCCGCCCTTGGACGCGGCCCACTGGGTTAGATTTCGATGGCCTCTGCGATGGTCAGTGCATCTTCTTGCAGGTCTGAGTGACCTTGGTTCTTCTCATTGTGTGCGTTCCGCAAAGGCTTGCCTCTTGTCCAATTGAATTCACCCAGTCGTGCACGATCCTTGGATGTTGGCGCGTTGGAATGTGTAGACGCGCGTGGAAGCGTCCCAGCCAAAGGTAATCTGAGCCGACAGTGTTGCATTTTCCATCCAATTTTCAACCGAGTCACGTGTGCCTTGCAAGCAGGGCGAAGCGCGCGAATGGCGGGTAAGCTGGGTGTTTCCGTGACCGATCCTCATATCCGCCATGCCCTTCCAACCCGACGTTGCCCGAGGCAATTTATTCCAAAATGCTTGGGCAAGCTCATACAGAGGCTATTGGTTTTGACCGCGCGGGATGGCGTGCGCGGCATCATAAATGCAGCTTTCGACAACCGTGGTCGCAACCCGTTGGCCGATCAGCGACACGCTCAGGTTTGTGCCAACGTCGGAGAAGACAGGATCGACATAAACCATCGCGAGGTTTTTGTCCGTCCGATAGCCCCATGCGGCTGACGTGATGGTCCCAATCGGCCTTTCACCGTCGAAGACCGTTTCGCCAGCATGAGCGGGGGCAGTTTTGCTGTCGATAGAGATCAGGACCCTTACACGCCTGTTTCCAAGCCCGATCTGGCGCTCCAACCCCGCCTTACCGGGGAAGTCTTTTGACAGAACAACGAAACGATCAACGCCCGCCTCGATTGGATTGAATTCCGTAATGAAGTCGCCCTTCCAATGGCCATAACCCTTTTCGATCCGGATGAATTCAATGGCGTACATGCCAAAATGAGTCAGGCCAAACGCCTCGCCCGCCCCTGTCAAAGCAAGGTAGGCGGCATGAAGTTGGATGTTGGGGACGTGAACCTCAAACGCCTGTTCGCCAGAGAAGCTGACCGCCATGATCGTCGTCTCAACATGGCCAACGAAACAGGTCCGCGTTGTCATCCACGGGAAGTTTGCTTGCGCAAAACTGGTGCGGGGGCAAGCCGCACCAACAAGTCGCGCGCATGTGGTCCGGCGATGACCAGAACCGTGTGACTGTTCGTAAGG
>CAZCOX010000193.1:0-6386 GCA_964500115.1 uncultured Rhodobacterales bacterium | reverse complement strand
GCAAACAGGCGGCCCAGCCCCGGCATCGACGTCATGGATTTGAAGGCCCCAAACGGATTTGCCCGCCGCCATTCAAAGGGCCGGCGGATGGCGTCGGTCACGGTTTCTTTCAAGACAAAATAACCCAGCACCGCGTTCAGAGCTGCCAACGCGCCTGCAGCCCAGAACGGCGCGCGGGTGCCCCATTCCGCCAGAAAGCCACCCATGAGCGGCCCGATGACGAACCCCAATCCAAAGGCCGCGCCAATAAGGCCGAAATTCTGTGCTTTTTTGTCCGGGTCAGAGATATCGGCCATGTAGGCCGCTGCTGTGCCTTGTGTTGCAGCCGTGATGCCGCCGACGACGCGACCGAGGAACAGCAGCCAAAGGCTGCCCGCAACAGCCATAACGACGTAATCTGCCGCCATCACGACCAGTGAGATCAGCAGGATTGGCCTGCGACCATAGCGATCTGACAGGTTGCCCAGAATCGGACCGAAGAGAAATTGCATCACGGCGAACACAGTCGATAGAACGCCGCCCCAAAGCGCTGCGTTGGCCAGATCGCCGCCTGTGATTTCGCGGATCAGGTCGGGCATGACAGGGATGATCAGACCGATCCCCATCGAGTCGATCATCACGGTCAGCAGTATGAACAGAACTGGCAAACGCATCAGGTGAAGCTTTCACATTCAAAGCGCGGTGATGCGCGATGTGTAAACTACACCTGACAGTTTCGTGGTCAATGCGCCTGTGACTGAATGAAAGTCAGCAAGGCATTTGCGTAATTGTCCGGATCCTCGACGCAAGGCAGGTGGCCGGTGCCACGGATCAGGTGAAATTGTGAGCCGGGGATCAAGTCAACGGTTTCGCGCACAAGATCCGGTGGCGTGCTGCCATCCTCGGACCCCGCAATGCCGAGGCACGGCAGGCGCAGGCCAGAGGTTGGTGTGACGAAATCTGATCCTGCAATCGCGTGGGAACACCCGATATACCCCGCATCTGGCGTCCGTGTCAGCATATTGCGCCAGGCGATGATTTCGTCGGTCTTCTGAAATGCTTTTGAGAACCAGCGGTCCATAGTGGCATCTGCCAGCGCCTCGATCCCGCCTGCCTCAACAGCGGCGATCCGTTCGGCCCACATGTCGCGGGTACCGATCTTGGCGCCGGTGTTCGACAAAACGATCGCGCGTACGAGGTCTAACCGCTTTGTGGCCAAGCCTTGCGCGATCAACCCGCCAATCGACAGGCCGACAAATACCGCGTCTTTGACGCCGAGCATCTCCATCAACTGCTCGACATCGCTCACAAGCGCGCCCATCGCAAAGGGCGGGTTCGGGCATTCGCTCAGCCCGTGCCCGCGCTTGTCATACCGGATGTATTTCAGGCCGGTCTTGGGCATCCGTTCGATCACTTTGTCCCAAAGCCGCATGTCGGTGCCAAGCGAATTGGAAAACACAACTGGCGCGCCATCGGGGTCGCCATCCACGCGGTAATGCAGGCGAATTCCGCCCAGATCTGCCATCAACATCTGTGTTCTCCTGTCCTGGTTCCTTGGTGTCAGCTGATGCGCAGATGCGCCATAATCTGCCCGTGATCGCTGGCCAGTTTGTTATATGGGGCTTCGGGGTGGCTGCCATCCGTCAGATGGTCGTTGAGCACGCTGAAATAGGTCATCTCTCCGATGCGGCCTTCGAATTCGGGGTCGAAATGGCGCGACAGCCAAATCTGGTCGATGCTTTCGAAGACGCCGCCAAAGGCCGAGGTATAGACCATGTCGCGCAGGGATTTGCGCACAAACAGCTTTTCGGCGGAGCGCAGGCGCACCGCCTCAACAGCTTCGGTGATCTGTTCACTTTCCTCGCGCGTGTAGCGGTCAGAGCGGTGTTGCGCGTCGTGCCGCAGCATCCAGGCGTAGTTCTTGAACGGGCGTTCACCTGCAATGATTTCAGAGCTGACCGCGTGTTCCCCGTCATTGTAATCGCCCATAGACATCACGGGGTTGCCTGCTTGTAATTCTTTCACGATCTCGCGTCGCAGAACCCAGGCTTCGGCCATACGCCGGGTCGCAGCGCGCAGCGCACCAAGCGCGCGGCCAATTGGATCGTACTCTGTCAGGTCAGCCTCAGGCGGGTAATCGGCCCCCGCAGGTTTGATGAATTCACCAAGCTTGGATTTGAGGTGGCAATTGAACACCGTGACCGTATGCGCGCCCATGCGAATGCGGACTTTCAGAATGGGGCGCGACAGGCGTTTCAGGGTGAAGTGCCCACTCTCGCCGCCCTCGAGCCCCCGCAGCGGAGCAAAGGGGATGACCAGCGGTGTCTCCAGATCCTGAATGATCTCGGGCGCTCCAACAAAGCCCAGCCTTGAGAGGATCGCAACACCGGGGCGGCGTTCGCCGGGCACGCCATTGTCAGCGGCGTTTGGCGCGAAAGCCAGC
The DNA here is from genome assembly GCA_964500115.1 of uncultured Rhodobacterales bacterium. GTDB lineage: Bacteria > Pseudomonadota > Alphaproteobacteria > Rhodobacterales > Rhodobacteraceae > Marivita. Next base: position 3,964 of record CAZCOX010000193.1, on the reverse strand, counting down.
GACGCGCCTCTGTAGCCGCCGCTCTCCAACCGTCGAAAGATCGCTTTCTTGCGGTACTTCTTGGTGTGATCGGGTTGCGCGATGTCATTCAATTCGTCCGCGCGCGCAGTTGTTTCATCGACGACGCTTTGCAAGGCGGCCTCGTCAAAAATTTCCTGGAAACCAATGACATCTGCGTCCAACGCCAAGAGTTGATCAGCAAGCCAATCCTGTTTCCAGGCAAACTCTTCAGGCGTGTAGGACTGGAACTTATAATACTCTTGATCGGCACCGATCAGGTTCTTGACGTTGAAACTCGCAACCGTGACGTCCTGCATAACTTACCCTTCCCCAAACCGATCCAAGGCCGCTTGGAACACTGCGCGGTCCACGTTGCCGCCTGAGATCGTAACGATCACCGTATCTGAATTGAGAGACGCGCCGTGATAAAGCGCAGCTGCCAAAGCGACAGCGCCTCCGGGTTCCGCCACCAGTTTGAGCCGGGAAAACGCCTGAGCCATGGCGCGCTGCGCGTCGTCCTCGCTTACCACCAGCCCCGGCCCGCAAAGCCGGTGCATGATCGGAAACGTCAGATCGCCCGGTTGCTGCGTGATGATTGCGTCGCAGAGGCCGCCTGCGCTTTGCGCATTGCGTTCGATTTTTCCCGAGACAAGTGAGCGGGTCACGTCGTCAAACGCCTCGGGTTCCACTGGGCGCACCGTCATTCCCGGCGCATGGGCTTCTAGTGCAAGCGCGATGCCAGATGTCAGCCCGCCCCCGCCGCAGCAGACCAGAACCTCGGCTTCTGTGATGTCGTGCTCTGCCGCTTGCGAAGCAATCTCCAGCCCGCAGGTGCCTTGGCCTGCGATCACATCGGGGTTGTCGAACGGCTTGATCAGGGTCAGTCCGCGCTCTTCGGCGAGTGCTGCCCCAATCTGGTCACGGTCTTCGGCGGCGCGATCATAGAGCACCACTTCGGCGCCAAGACCGCGCGTGTTGTCAATCTTCATATTCGGCGCGTCGGACGGCATGATGATGACCGCGCTGACGCCAAATTGCTTGGCAGCAAGCGCAACACCCTGCGCATGATTGCCGGATGAATACGCGATCACACCTTTGCTGCGCTGCGCCTCTGGCAAGGCCGAAATCGCTGACCGCGCGCCGCGATATTTGAAGCTGCCTGTATGTTGCAGGCATTCAGGTTTGATGAACACCCGCCGCCCGGCAATCCGATCAAGGAACGGCGACGACAGCAGCGGTGTGACCCGCGCGTGCCCTCTCAGACGCTCTGCTGCGGCTTCGATCCGATGTATGTCCATACCTTAGCCCAACATTCCAAGCCACCTGCGCAACCCGTCGAGGCTTTCTGGTTCATCCAGAAAGGGAATGTGTCCACGATCAGGCACCTCAAGCGCAATCATGTCCGGTCTGCGCCGCTGCATTTCTTCGAACGTACTTGTCGCCAAAAGGTCGGAATTTGCCCCGCGCAGGCATAGCAATGGCAATCCCGCCAGGGCATCGAAGAGCGGCCATAGGTCCGGGGCCGGTTGCGCGCCGCTGTCCAAAACCGCCTCGCGCAGCTTCGGGTCGTAAGTCAGTTCCAACCCCGTTTCGGTCTCATGAAATAGGCGTTGCGCCTCTTCCATCCAGCGCGATTTGGGGACGTTTCGAAACCCGGTCATCACGCGTTCCCGTGCTTCCGCAACTTCTGCATGGGTGGACAGTGCGGGTGTGCGGCCAAGGTAGTCTTTGATCACCTCAAGCCCTTCGGGTGCAATCTCTGGCCCGATGTCATTCAGCGCCACACCGATCAGGCGGTCTTTGACGGTTGCCGCCATGACCATAGCGATCAGCCCGCCGCGCGATGTGCCGAGTATCGCGGCCTTTTCCAGCCCAAGGTGATCCATCAATTCTACCGCATCGCGGCCCTCGATCGGGATTTGATAGGTCGTTGGATCGCCCCAATCCGACTTGCCGCGCCCGCGATAGTCCATGCGGATCAGGCGTACGCCCTCCAGATATGGTGCGACGAAATCGAAATCGCGTTCGTCGCGGGTCAGCCCGGCCAGACACAAAAGCGGAATGCCGTCGCCAACGTCAGAGTAATGCAGCGAGAGGCCGTCAGACGTTGTGAAGTGGGGCATCAGGCGAGGTCCGGAATTGTTGTGAGATCGGTTAGGATATGGGCCGGTCTGTGGGGCAGGCGGTCCATCGGTTCTCCGGCGCGGTTGACCCATGCTGTGCTAAACCCGTACCCGGTTGCGCCCGCGATATCCCAGCCGTTTGACGAGACGAACAACACCTCGTCTTTGCCACATCCGAACCGCGTGCCGACCATGTCGTAAACGGTTGAGGCGGGTTTGAAAATTCGCACGTCTTCCACCGACAACACAGCGTCGAGATACGTGCCGATCCCCGCGCTGTCGACGGCGCCTTCGAGCATATCGACGCTGCCATTCGACAGGATCGCACAGGTTTTGCCAGCTGCTTTGAGTTGCGCCAGCATCATCGGCACCTCCTTATACGCGGGCAATTCCCAGTAGAGCGCGAGCAGTCGTTCGCGCAGTTCCATGTCGTCGAGGCCCGTCTTTTCCATTGCCCAGTCAAGGCCGTCTTGGGTCACGTTCCAGAAGGGCACGTACTCACCGGTGATGGCACGGAGCCACGTGTATTGAAGCTGTTTTGAACGCCAATGCTCTGCCAACTGCGGCCAAACAGCTTTGAGCGCTTCGCGCCCTGGCTCTTCGGCGGCAACGCGGGCTGCTGCGGCCACGTCGAACAAGGTGCCATAGGCATCGAAGACAGCAATCTGCGGCATCACAACTTCCCCTTTTCGTTTCGGCAAAGTGTCAGATGCACAGAACAGAGGAAAGCCCTGTTCCACTACTAGAAAAAACTGGGCGCGGCCAAGAATCTTCGTACGAAGATTCTTTCTGATTGACGTTAAGAAAAGAAAAACCCCCAAAAGCCAGGCCTTCGGGGGTCTCAAAACACTTCAAGTGTTGGAAAATCTGCTTAGAGCATACCTTCGCGCTGTGCCTTCTTACGCGCCAGTTTGCGCGCACGGCGGATCGCTTCGGCTTTCTCGCGGGCTTTTTTCTCCGATGGTTTTTCGAAGTGCTGACGCAGCTTCATTTCACGGAAAACGCCTTCACGTTGCAGCTTTTTCTTCAGAGCGCGGAGCGCCTGATCGACGTTGTTGTCACGAACACTAACCTGCATGTGGTTTTCACCACCTTTCTAAGTTGGATTTGCAATGATTTGCAGGAATGGCGCGTATAGCAAGGGTCTGGCATTTTGTCCAGACGGTTGCACAGATCGTCGCGTTGTCGGATTTGCGGTGTGCGCAAGCTGGTAGGCGGGCGTGTTGCGCACTACGTTTCTGTTCAGCAACGCAAACGGAGCCTGCCATGACAGACAGTCAAGACGCCCCCGCAACACGCCTTTTGGATGCCGCTTTAATGCATGTGCCTTTTGACGGCTGGTCAGAGACAACATTCAAAGCGGCGGTCGCGGATACCGGCATCCCGAACGCGGTGGCACGCGGCCTGTATCCGCGCGGTGCGATTGATCTGGCGGCGGCATACCATCGGCAAGGTGACGACGCGATGGAAGCCGCTTTGAACGCGCGCGACCTGTCCGATATGCGATTTCGTGACAAGGTGGCGCTTGCGGTTCGGTTGCGACTGGAAACGGTGGAGGACAAGGAAACCGTGCGCCGCGGTGCCACGCTTTTCGCGCTGCCGATGCACGCCGCCGAGGGCACACGCCTCATCTGGGGCACATCTGACCGTATTTGGACGGCACTGGGCGACACCTCGCAAGACATCAACTGGTACACCAAACGCGCTACGCTGTCGGGGGTCTACTCATCAACCGTGCTTTACTGGCTCGGAGACGACTCGCTCAATCACCAGGCTACCTGGGCCTTCCTCGACCGCCGCATCGACAACGTGATGCAGATCGAACAGGTCAAAGCCCGCGT
>CAZCOX010000192.1:4548-6414 GCA_964500115.1 uncultured Rhodobacterales bacterium | reverse complement strand
TTGGTTGACCGGCCTTCCATGTTGATCGCCACCCGCTGGCGCAAATAGAGCTTGTCGAAATCCGACGAGTTCTCGCGGAACGTCTGTTCCGTCCAGCTACCCGATTCCGTGTAGTCAAAGAACATCTTGGGCACGCGCCGTTTGTAGATGCGGCGCAGGTCTTCGATTTCGGTGATAACGGGCATGGTTTGGCCTTCCGGTCAGATTGGTTAGTTTTCTTTACCAATATCGCGAATTGGCCGCAACGCGTCATTTTGGCTATTAGAGCTTGAATAGTACGACTTCGGACTATATAGTGCGATATCGTACCAAATGGAGATTCTTATGGCTTTGTCCCGTCGCAAATCACTCGCCTTTATCGGAGGTGGCACAATTGTAGCAGCAGCATCCGGTGCCACCGTCTTTGCCAACACCCGCACCCCCACCAAGGCGCTCGCCCCGTGGGACATGGCAGGCAGCTATTCAGAGCCTCGGATGCGGGCGCTGTCTTACGCGCTGCTCGCGCCCAATCCGCACAATCGCCAACCCTGGGAAGCGGAACTGATCGGGGATGACACTGTTGCCATCTGGCGCGATCCGGCGCGGGATTTGCCTGTCACCGATCCCTTTGCCCGTCAGCTGACAATTGGCATGGGCTGTTTTCTGGAACTCATGCGCCTGGCGGCCGCACAAGACGGCATCAGCGTCGAACAGGAGTTGTTTCCGCAAGGCGAAGATGGCCCCGTCGCGATCTGCCGCTTTGTGCCGGGGGCAGCCTCGCCTGACCCGCTGTTTGCCCATGTCATGGACCGCCGGTCGCATAAGGAGGTGTTCGACCCGCGCCCGCTCGACGCGGCAGCCCGTGCCGCGATTGCGCCGTATGTCGACGTGCTGGCTGAGGACGAAGAGGCGCAGGCCCTGCGTGATATCGCGACCGAAGCCTGGCTGATCGAAGCCAACACCCATGACGCGTGGAAGGAAAGCATTGACCTTCTGCGGATCGGGAAGGCCGAGATCAACGCAAATCCGGATGGTATCGACCTCGGTGGCGCGATGTTCGAAGGTCTGGCCAAGGCGGGGCTGCTGACCCGCGAAGCCTCGCTGGATCCGTCGACCATGGCCGCGCAAGGTGCCATTCAAGGCACGATGGATGCCATCGCCTCGGCCCCTGCCATGATGCTGACGACCTCGGCCTCCAACACCCGGGCTGACCAGATTGAGGCCGGCGCGCGCTGGCTGCGGTTGAACCTTGCGGCGACCGGGGCAGGTGTGGCGATCCGGCCCGTCTCGCAGGCGCTACAGGAATACCCCGAAATGGCCGATGTCTATGCGGCGATCCATGACGCCTACGCGCCGGAGGGCGGCACGGTTCAAATGCTGGGGCTTCTGGGCTACGCTGCCCAAACGCCGCGCACACCGCGCTGGTCACTGGAAACACGGATGAGGCCCGCCGCAGGGAATGCCTGACACCCAAGACCCCCCGCCGATCACCGGTCTGTATTTCAGACTGTTCAACGAGATCGGCATTCTCAGCCAGTTGAGCCGCGCCATGTTTGAGGCGCGGCTTCCCGATGGGCTGGTGCTGCCGCATTTCTCGGTCATCAATCACCTGATCCGCGTAAAGGATGGCCAGACGCCTCTGGCCTTGGCCCGCGCGTTTCAGGTACCCAAAACATCAATGACCCACACGCTGGCCGGTTTGGAAAAGCGCGGAATGGTCGAGATGCGCGCGAACCCAGAAGATGCCCGGAGCAAACAGGTCTGGCTGACAGATGCAGGGCGGATTTTTCGCGACGAGGCGATTGCGGGGCTTGCGCCGGACGTGCAGGAGATCGCCGACGTGCTGGATCCGGCAGAGGTGGAGATGCTGATTGGCAAGCTGGAGGT
>CAZCOX010000192.1:0-4448 GCA_964500115.1 uncultured Rhodobacterales bacterium | reverse complement strand
GGCAGATCGGTCGCCGCCTTGATCCGCGCGACCTCTGGTGCCACGTCACCGGCTTGCGCCTCTGCCGCACCTGTGATGCCGGTGATGGAGACGTAGTAGACAAAGCCAGAGGTGTTTTGCAGCACTTTGGGCAGGCGTTTGTCATCGGTGGTTGGCGTCGCCAGACGGATGAAGTTGAGACCCGCAGCCTGTGCCGGGATGCAAAGCTCGTCGTCTTCCTCGGGTGGCAGATCAACAATGATCAGCCCGTCGATGCCTGCCGCTTTGGCCTGTTCCAGAAACAGGTCCACACCACGTGAATAGATCGGGTTGTAGTAGCCCATCAATACGATGGGGGTTGTGTCATCCTCTTTCCGGAACTCCGTGGCTAGCTCCAGCGTCCGGTCGAGCGTCATGCCGCCATCAAGCGCGCGCTGGCCGGCCAACTGAATGGTGCTGCCATCGGCCATCGGATCGGTGAACGGCAGGCCAAGTTCGATCACGTCAACGCCGGCACCGGGCAACCCTTTGACCAGTTCCAGCGAGGTGTCGAAATCGGGATCACCCGCCATAACGTAAGACACAAACGCCTTTTGGCCCTTGTCGCGCAGCTCTGCGAATTTCGCATCAATCCGGGTCATGGTGCTCTCCCTCGTTCCGTCGGCACCGATTGCCGGATGTGTCGGGGAAAATCAATGGGGCAGAGCGGTTCGAATTTGATGCGTGTCAAAGAGACCTTTGTGACAGTTCTGTAAACTCCGGCAAAACCAACGCCGAATGGGACCATGACACATGACAACAACAATCGAAAAGGCACCTGCCGCAGCAAAACCGAACGGGGCCTTGAAAGACATGCCGCCACAGCCAGCGAAGGCCACAACGGCGGAGGATGTACGCCGCGCGTTTGAGTCGGGGAAATACCCCTATTCGCAAAGGCTCGGACGCCGCGCCTATGAGGCGCAAAAGGCGGCGTTGCAGTCAGAGCTTCTCAAGGTGCAGCTCTGGGCGCAGGACACGGGGCAGAAGTTCGTCATGCTGTTTGAAGGCCGCGATGCGGCGGGCAAGGGCGGCACGATCAAGCGGTTCACCGAACACCTGAACCCGCGATCCGCGCGGGTGGTCGCCTTGAACAAACCCACGGATGAAGAGCGCGGTCAGTGGTATTACCAGCGCTATATCAACCACTTGCCCACAGCGGGCGAGATCGTTCTTTACGACCGGTCGTGGTACAACCGGGCCGGTGTTGAACGGGTCATGGGTTTTTGCGAACCGGGCGAATACCTTGAATTCATGCGCCAGACCCCGGATTTCGAGCGCATGCTGACCCGGTCGGGCATCCGGCTTTACAAGTATTGGTTTTCGGTCACGCAAGAAGAACAGAAACGCCGCTTTGCCAGCCGCGAAACCGACCCTTTGAAACAGTGGAAGCTGTCGCCGATTGACAAGGCAAGCCTGTCGAAATGGAACGACTATACCGAGGCCAAGGAAGCGATGTTCTTTTACACCGACACCGCCGATGCGCCGTGGACCATCGTCAAATCCAACGACAAGAAACGCGCCCGCCTGAATTGCATGCGGCATTTCCTGTCGACGCTGGATTATCCCGGCAAAGATTACGAGATCGCACAAGCCCCTGATCCGCTGATCGTCGGCGGGGCAGGCCATGTGATCCACCGGTCTGAGCATATTCTGGGCACATCACTGCACCCGGATACGCGCAAGTCGTAGGTCAGATCTCAGCGGCTTGACCGTCGATTATGTGCTGTTTTCTAGGTGTGGCCCGCCCAGACCTTGCCAGAAAAGCATCGACCTGTACGCCCCATGCGACTACGGTGTCGTGGATTTACGCAGCGTCACTCTGTGACTGCCTGATCTCGCCCAATGTCTGCGCATGCGAGGTTTGTGGTGCTGCTACAGGGGGATATCTATGCCATTTCGTCTGTTACGGGAAAACAAATCCAAAGCCTTTCACCTTGCTGAACAGATGCTCTATCTGCAGCTGGCCAATGGTAGTTTTGCCACGCGCAGGCGCCGGGCCAAGACGAACTGGCGGACGGTACACCGCAACACGGTGATCAACGTCGTTGGAACGGCGCATCATTTTGATGGTCCGGTCGGCAAGTATAATACTTTCGCGGGTCGATCGATCCGGTCAATCAAGAGAACCCATGGGGCGTCCCAAGCTTACCTGTTGATCAACACGATGTATCTGTCCTGCATCTACGAGGTGGACGAGGATATTGTGCCGCTCCTGAGAATGTCCAAGGCGGTCAATCAGATCGGCGAACGGGGGATGAAGTTCTGGTCGCCCGGCATGGGGCTGGGCGATGTGTTCAACAACGCAATTGGCGAAGTTGTCGGTGCGGTAACGGGTGGCACAAATGACATGCTGATCGCAGGCGACGGCGGCCCACCCGGCAGCGCCATGAGCGTTGTCGGCGACCTGATGAAAAAGACCGGTGGCAGCGCCGGTGCGCTCCGCGACATTGGCACCGGAACCAGCACAGGTGTGACCGGTCTCATGGAGGTTCTTAGCCCGATCAAGACCGAGATCATGGCCGAACAGCAGTTTCTTGCGATCCGCAGATGCAACCTGATTCTGAAAGGCGGGGACGGGCATTCTGGTGAAATGCGGGTCAGCACGGTGGCCAACGTACAAGCCGGCCCGACGTCCCGTGCTTTGGCGATGGCCGTGACGGATACGGACGATCCGGTACGCAATCGCACGAATTACATCACGAACCCGTTTTCGGAAGACCCGAGCTATGTGCCCAACCAACGGACAAATACGGAACGTCCCGGTTTGCCGGATGGGTACTGGATCAACGAACAGGTGTTCCATGCGCGTCAGGCCAACGGACGCACGGGCTGGGTCACGCGGAACGACACACGCGAAACTGGCGAAGACCGAAACTATGCGGTTTCGGAAACACCGCCCTCGACGCTGTCTTTCACCGAACCAAGCGACAAGGTGAAACGCGCATTCCGCTCGTCCAGACGTCACGAAGCGGCGCGCGATGACAGCGACGAGGATAGCGGGTTCTTCAGTGGCAGCACGCAGACCCTTTCCGCGGATTCATCGGATTTTGGGAGCGGCAGCTACAGCGCGTCATCCAGCGATAGCGTCTGAACGGCCCACCGTTGGCGCAACAGTGCTTTGGGTTGGGAACAGGCGGTTTTTCACCGGTCTGGCATGAAGTGTGCGGGGCAGTACGCGGATCGGCTTGCCTTGTCGCGCGGCACCGCTTACGTCCAAACCTATGAGACAGTTTGCCTGCGCCTTGAGTTTGGGATTGACGGCCGCGCCGCTTGGGGCGCATCCGCATATTTTTGTGGAAACGGCCCTGCGGTTCGAAACCAATGCGGCGAATGAGATCACGGGTGTGACCGTCACCTGGACGTATGACGACTTTTTCACGCTGCTGATCTTTGAGGATATGGGGCTTGATCCGGACGGCGATGCGGTTCTGACGCAAGCTGAACTGGATCAGCTGTTTGGCTTTGATCTGGTCGAATGGCCGGAAGGCTTCGAGGGCGATCTCTACCTCTATTCCAACGACAAAAAGATCGAGATGCCGCGGCCGCGCCCCATTAGGATTGGCGTGGAAGATGGGCTGATTATTGCCACCCATTACCGCGAAATACCGCCAGTGCCTGTCGAGGGCCTGTTGGTGCAGCAATACGATCCGACCTACTATGTGGCATATGATGTGTCGCAGGGTGTGACTTTCACCAATCCGGCCTGCAGCGCCACGGTGATTGATCCCGATCTGAACGCCGCGCAGGCCAAGATCGACGAAGAGGTCAACGGCAATATGGAGGACATCTTTAACGAGATGCGCGTTGGCATTTATTTCTCTGACCAGATCGAAATGACATGCGACTAGGCCTCCAACTCGCCGCGCTGTGTCTTGTTGCCCTCGCCACCTGGTTGTGGGTGTTTGACGGTGCGTTCTGGGTCGAACGGTGGGCGGTCGAAGGACAGCGCGCGGCACAGAACGGTATGGCACGCGGGTTGCGGGCGCTTCGGGCCGAAGAGCCGGGGGCCATTGGCGCGCTGATGGCGGTGTGTTTCGGTTATGGGTTCTTTCACGCGGTCGGGCCTGGACACGGGAAAATCCTCATCGGGGGTTATGGCGTGGCCAAGCGGGTGGCGCTGACGCGGCTGTCGGCATTGGCCGTGCTGTCGAGCCTGGCGCAGTCGCTCACGGCGATTGTATTTGTCTATCTTGGGGTCTGGTTGCTGGGCCTTGGGCGCGAGGCCATGGTGGGCGCGGCAGAGGATTGGTTTGCGCCGGTCAGCTATGCTGCGATTGCGGCCATCGGTGTATGGCTGGCCATTCGGGGTGGGCTGAAGCTGTGGCAGACATATGGTGTGTGGCAAGTCTCCGAACATGATCACCATCACCACCATGACGATGGCACCTGCAGTTCCTGCGGGCATGCGCATGGGCCAACGCCAGAGCAGG
>CAZCOX010000191.1:0-6427 GCA_964500115.1 uncultured Rhodobacterales bacterium | reverse complement strand
AACCGCAGGCCATCGCCTCTTGTATGGCGGTGGGCAGGCCTTCGGTATTGCCGTCGCGGGCGGTGATGGAGTGCTGGAGAAAGAACTGCGTGCTCATCAGTTTGTCACGGACGGCTGTGTGTGGCTGCGCGCCGTGAAAGCGGATCTTGTTGGTCACGTTCAGTTCTTCGGCGACAGCGCGGGTGGGTTCGAGCAGGGGGCCGTCACCGATGAAATCAAGCCGCGCGTCGGGGTGGTTTTTCGTCGCTTCGGCAAAGGCGCGCAGGGTGACGCGGGGGGCTTTTTTCTCCACAAAACGCCCGACGGCGAGGAAGCTGAGCGGCACCTTGTCTTGCGGGGCGAAGCGGCGGATGTCGACGCCCGACGGGATCACGTGGCTGTTGGGGTGGCGGATGCCGTGGCGGCCCAGATTGTCGAGCAGGAATTGCGAAACGGAAAACACACCCGCCAGACGCGGCATCATCTTGCGATACGCGGCGCGCATGCGTTCGGTGCGAATGGCCTTGGAGGCGTCGGTGCCGCGGAAGTAGGTAAAGATCGGCAAGTCAAGTTCGTTGGCGAGTGGAGCAAGCGCCAACGCCTGCGTGCCAAACTCAGCCAGGATGACCTCGATCTGTTCGTCGCGAAAGAACTTGGTCAGTGCGTCTTTGGCCCCGCCAAACGGCAGGCGGGAGGTGCCGTGTTGAACCCGGTTGCGCAAGAGCCACCACGGGGCGACGACGATATCGCGTCCGGAGATACCATCGCGGCGCACGAAATAGGATTTGCCGTAGGGGTTGTCGCCATGAAAGCGACCGCAGACCACAACCGTATTGCCACCGAACAGGTGTTCGATGTGGCGGTTGATAAAGGTCTCGCCGCCGAGGTGGTATTCACCTGTCGCGATGGCTGCTCGCATGACGTTGGGTCCAAGAAAACAACAGAGATGTAGGTAGCAGTGCAAGCCGGTGCCAGCAAGGCTGGGGTCATGTCACGTTGGGACGCGATTGCGTGTCCCGCCCGGGACGTCGCCGTTCAAAACGCGGCAAAGGCCGGTTTCTGAACGGCAATCGCGGTGCCGAGAATGGGTTTTCCCATTTCGTTGCGCAGCCGCGCGTGTTTGAGAATCTTGGGTTTCGGAAAACCGGCAGCGGCCAGGGTTCTGAGCATATAGGCATCGGTGTGTTTGTGGCGACCCGAGGTTTGCAGGCGAAATCCGACCACGTCGTCGTCTTCCGGCAGGGTTTCCACCGTGAGGATGAGCCAGCCGCCCGGGTTGAGCGACACTTGAAAATTCGTGAGCACCGTATCCAGCGCGCCGAAATACACCAGCACGTCGGCGCAGACGATCATGTCAAATCTGCCCTCGGGAAAGGTTGTCAGGTTCGACAGATCGGTGCGCGCGATAAAGTCGTAGACGCGTTTGTCCCTGGCCAGTTCCAGCATGGGCACCGAAATGTCGACGCCGGTGATTTCCTTGCTGTAACGCCGCAGGAAGCGTGCGCAGAGGCCGGTGCCGCATCCTGCGTCCAGAATGCGCCGGGTTTTGGTTTTGGGCAGTTCCAGCTCTTCCAACGCGCTGTAAATCAGGCTGGGCCCGTTGTTTTCCAGATTTTCGAGCCTTTCGTCATAAGACTTTGCAAAGCTGTCAAACGTCGCAAGCGCCATGTTGTGCTGATCCAGATCGCCCGGCACGTCCATGCCGTGCGCGGCCATCTGGTAGTGCAGAACGGCCCGATCCTTTTCCGAAGCACAGCGTTTTTCCGCGCGCGCAAGAAGCGGCTTTACGTCAGTCTGGTTTTCGAACTGGCCAAACACAAAGACAATGCTCATCACGTTTTGGAACGTCTCGTTTCCGCGATCCAGAAAATCCTCCGCCAAGCCAAGCGCATCCTCTGGTTTTCCGATCCTTTCCAACACCATGCAGGTCTTGATGATGTCATTGAGATCATCCGGCTGCAGGGATCGAATGCGGGTGGTGCGTTCGCGCGCAAGGTCATTTTCCTCCAGCGCCGCCAAGGCCCGGGCCGCAACCAAGAGCTCTGGCACGGAGTCAGACGCGGCGTGCTGTCTTGACTGGATGCCGTCAAGAACCATCGCGCGCACCTGATCCGCCATCTGGTCTTGCTTCAAGTCGCGCAGAAGGCTTGCGGCAGCGGCCGCATTGTCGATGCGAAGATTGGGGACCTTTAACAAGGACACACAAATCTTGAGCGATTCCGCTTGCTTGCCTTCCAGAAAAAGATTGCCTGCATGCACAATCAGATCATGCGCATCATCATCGGTCAAAACCTCGGGCTTGTCCGGGTTGAAGCTTGTCGCTTTGTCTGATGTGTTCCGCATGAGCACCGTTTCCTGCAAAAGCTTCGTGTATCGACAGGCCCGAGGCGCCCTGTCGCTCGCGCCACGCTGCCACAGATAACTGAAGAGGTCGAACTTTTCTGGAGCTTCAGCAGATTGTTTTGCGAAACCGGTCAAAGTCGCGCGGCTTCGATGGGGTAAATCATGAAAGTGGTGCTGCTGGAGAGAATTGAACTCTCGACCTCTCCCTTACCAAGGGAGTGCTCTACCTCTGAGCTACAGCAGCGCCGGGCGCTTGGGTCAGCGTGGCGGGTGATTAGACGCAAACGGCATATGGTGCAAGCGCAATCTGGACCCTTTTTGAGCGCTGGGATAGGAAGGCGTCATGACGCAGAAATCCTCATCCGGGAAAAGCCAGAGCGTGGCGCGGGAAGACAGGCTGAAAGCCGCGCTGAAGGCAAATCTGGCTCGCCGTAAAGCACAGGCACGGGCGCGCTCGGACGCGGACAATGACAAGAAAAATGACCAGTCGAGCGAGGGCAGTTAAGAGTTATGGACCAGATTATTGTGACAGGGAATGGGCCGCTGAGCGGTCAGATTCCGATTGCCGGTGCCAAGAATGCGTGCCTGACGCTAATGCCGGCGACCTTGCTGAGTGAAGAGCCGCTGACGCTGACCAATGCGCCGAGGTTGAGTGACATCCGCACCATGACAACGTTGTTGCAATCGTTGGGTGCCGAGGTTCAGGCGTTGCAGGATGGGCAGGTTCTGGCGATGTCGAGCCATGATCTGACCTCGACGCGGGCGGACTACGACATTGTGCGCAAGATGCGGGCGTCGATTCTGGTGCTCGGGCCGCTGTTGGCACGGTTTGGACATGCCGAAGTGTCTTTGCCCGGGGGCTGCGCGATTGGAGCGCGTCCGGTGGATTTGCACCTCAAGGCGTTTGAGGCGATGGGGGCGGAGCTTGACCTGCGCGACGGCTACGTGCACGCGAAAGCGCCTGCTGGCGGATTGCAGGGGGGCATAGTCGACTTTCCCTTTGCGTCAGTGGGGGCAACAGAGAATGCGCTGATGGCCGCAACTCTGGCCAAGGGCACAACGGTTCTGAAAAATGCGGCGCGTGAGCCGGAGATAGTCGACCTCGCCGAATGCCTGCGCAAGATGGGGGCGCAGATCGAGGGCGACGGAACCTCTGAGATCACGGTGCAAGGGGTGGACCGTTTGGGCGGTGCCACGCACCGGGTTGTCACGGACCGCATCGAGTTAGGCACCTATATGCTGGCCCCCGCGATCTGCGGTGGAGAGGTGGAATGCCTTGGGGGCAAACTCGATCTGGTGGCGGCTTTCTGTGAGAAGCTGGATGCGGCAGGGATCTCTGTTGAAGAAACCGAGAAAGGCTTGAAGGTGGCGCGCAAGAACGGGCGGGTGTCTGCCGTTGACGTAAAGACAGAGCCGTTCCCGGGGTTCCCGACAGATTTGCAAGCGCAGATGATGGCGCTGCTATGTACGGCGGATGGGACAAGCGTGTTGGAAGAGAAGATCTTTGAAAACCGCTTCATGCATGCGCCGGAGCTGATGCGCATGGGGGCGCAGATCGATGTACATGGTGGCACGGCGACGGTGACCGGTGTTGAGAAGCTGCGTGGCGCGCCGGTGATGGCAACGGACCTGCGCGCGTCGGTCTCGCTTATTCTTGCGGGTTTGGCGGCGGAAGGTGAAACGATTGTCAGCCGTGTGTACCACCTCGACCGTGGGTACGAGCAGGTGGTGCGCAAGCTGTCTGGCGTTGGGGCCAAGATTGAACGGGTATCGGATCGATGAGCACGGACGCAACATTTGAAGACGGGGCCGAAGCACCGCTGCGCATTGTGGCGATGGATGATGAAGACGTGCAGGTGCTGTCGGCGCTTTGTCAGGACGCGGTGTTTCCTGCGACCGAGATGCAGTGGCTGCCCAGGCAGAACCGGTTTGGCCTGTTGCTGAACCGGTTTCGGTGGGAGGATATTCCAGCCGCTCAGCGCGGCACACGTAAGCCCGAGCGAGTGCAATCGGTTTTGGCAGTTGAGAACGTGAGTCGCGTGGCGAGCCAGGGTGTGGACCGCGCGGATGCGGATACGATCCTGTCGTTGCTGTCGATCGCATTGTACGAAGACGCGCTGATCCTGACTTTGGCGGGTGATGGGGCGATCCGGTTGCAGGTCACGGATGTCGAGATCGCCTTGCGCGATGTAACGCGGCCTTATGCTGCGGTTTCGGGCAAGGTGCCGGATCATCCGGAATGACCATTCGGCAGTTGACGTCGAAGGACCTGTCGGCGTTTCGGGCAATCTGGGCGGAAGGGTTGATGACATTCCCAGAGTCGTTCCTGTTCGGGGCCGAAGAGGTACGGGCCATTCCCAACGAAGACGTGGCGCGGGGCCTTGATGCGAATATGCATTTTGGCGCGTTTGGCGATGACACGCGTATTCTCGGGTTCATCAGCGCCCGGCGCGGCGGGCCGCGACGGTTGCGGCATATGGCCGATGTTGGTCCGCTGTTTGTGAAGCCAGAGGCGCAAGGGCAGGGGATTGGGCGGGCCTTGCTTGAAGCGGTGTTGAAGGCTTTGCAGGCGGATGGTGTGCTTCAGGCCGAACTGGTCGTGGATGAGGAGAACACCCGCGCGCAGGCGATGTATCTGGCGGCGGGATTTCATCAGTTCGGGCGGCGACCACGCTCTGTCATGATCGACGGGGTGGCGCGGCATGATCTTTTGATGATCAAGGCCTTGGATGGTAGTGACCTGACCTGAGATCGGGGCGGTGGAAGCCGCTTGGCGCGCTGCTTGAGGCTTTTGGTGCAACGGTCTAGGTAAGCCCCTGACCAGACCGGAGATAGGCATGCCGCAGTTCCTTTCCACAACCGAAACCGATTTCGAAAGCCGCTTTCAGGCGCTTCTGTCGGCCAAGCGCGAAGACAGTCCGGACGTGGATGCGGTAGTGGCTGAGATCATCGCGGATGTTCGTGCGCGCGGTGATCAGGCGGTGCTTGATCTGACGGCGAAGTTTGATCGGCTCGAATTGACGGCGGCGCAGATGCGCATTTCGGAGGACGAGATCGCGGCAGAAGTCGCAAAGGTGCCTGAGGCCGAACGGACGGCCCTTGAACTGGCGGCCGAGCGCATCCGCGCCTATCACGTCCGCCAAATGCCGGCTGACGAGATGTGGACCGACCCGGATGGGGCCACGCTGGGCTGGCGTTGGACGCCCGTGTCAGCAGCGGGGCTTTATGTGCCGGGTGGCTT
Source organism: uncultured Rhodobacterales bacterium (assembly GCA_964500115.1). Classification (GTDB taxonomy): domain Bacteria; phylum Pseudomonadota; class Alphaproteobacteria; order Rhodobacterales; family Rhodobacteraceae; genus Marivita. The sequence continues at coordinate 864 of CAZCOX010000191.1, read as the reverse complement.
GGCGAGCTACCCGTCCTCGGTTCTGATGAATGCGATCCCGGCAAAAGTGGCTGGAGTTCAACGCCTTGCGGTCACCGTTCCGACGCCGGACGGGGCGATCAATCCGCTGGTGATCCTGGCCGCGCAGATTGCCGGTGTGGACGAGATTTACCGGATCGGCGGCGCGCAGGCGATTGCTGCTTTGGCCTATGGTACGGACACCATCGCGCCCGTGGACAAGATCACCGGGCCGGGCAACGCTTTTGTGGCAGCGGCCAAGCGGCGGGTGTTTGGCAAGGTGGGCATCGACATGATCGCGGGGCCATCGGAGATCCTCGTCATTGCGGACGGGGACAATGACCCGGATTGGATCGCGCTCGATCTGATGAGTCAGGCAGAGCATGACGAAAGCGCGCAGTCGCTGTTGATCACGACCGATGCGGCTTTTGGACGGGCTGTGGCGGATGCGGTTGAGACGCGCCTCGAAACGCTGGAGCGGCGTGCGATTGCGGGGGCCAGCTGGCGCGATTTCGGGGCTGTGATCACCGTGCGCGATTTGGATGAAGCGGCAGCACTCTGCGACCGGATCGCGCCAGAGCATTTGGAGTTGTGTGTATCGGACCCGGATGGGTTGGCTGCCAACATCCAGCATGCGGGCGCGATTTTCCTTGGTCAGTGGACGCCGGAGGCGATTGGCGATTATGTGGGCGGCCCGAACCACGTTCTGCCGACCGCGCGGTCGGCGCGGTTCTCTTCTGGTTTGTCGGTGCTGGATTTCCTCAAGCGCACGACATTGGCAAAGATGTCACCTGAGGCGCTTCGCGCGATTGGCCCGGCGGCGGAAACGCTTGCGCAATCGGAATCGCTTGAGGCGCATGGGCTGTC
>CAZCOX010000190.1:3322-6519 GCA_964500115.1 uncultured Rhodobacterales bacterium | reverse complement strand
CATGCAGCTTCTCTAACTCCTGAATAACACTTGCTTCGCAGCGTTTTGGAGCATGACGGAACAGGCATTCAACTGCTGCATGGAAATGAACTCATCCGGTTTGTGCCCCTGTCCAGCCATCGAGCCCGGCCCGCATACGACGGTTGGAATGCCCAATCCGGAAAGAACGCCTGCTTCTGTGCCAAAGGCAACATGGGTCGCGTCGCCCCCGCACCAGGACTGCACGAGTGAGACCACCGGGTCTGACGCTGCGACAGACAGGCCGGGATATCGCGCCAAAGCTTGAATTGAGATTTCCGCCGGGTCTGGAAACTCAGCCGTGACGTCCTCTGACACCTGCTGAATCCGCGCTTCGATCTTGTCCGGGTCATCCTCGGCCAGATGTCTTAACTCATAGAGAAGCGTCGCTTTGTCGGGAACTAGGTTCAGCGCTGCCCCGCCGCAAAGCTGACCGACATGGAAGGTCGTGTAAGGCACGTCATACGCCGGGTTGCGCGCCCCTGTGTCGCGCGTGACCTTCTGCATGTCCCGTAATTTGCTGACAAAATCGACAGCCACATGTAGCGCATTGACGAAAGTGGGGGCCAACGCGGAATGACCGGCCTCTCCCCGAATGTCCGCACGGTAAGCGCGCTTGCCTTTGTGACCGATGGCAACCTGCATCTCGGTCGGCTCGCCCACGATGGCCAGTCGCGGATGTCCCAGCAGCGGCGGCAGACGGTCCTTCATCCGCGAAATCCCGACGCAGCCAATCTCTTCGTCGTAGGACACCAAAAGCTTCAACGGCGCTACCAAGTCCCGGGCGTGCACCGTATCTGCGATAGCCAGCATCTCTGCCAGAAACCCCTTCATATCGGTCGTGCCGCGCCCGAAAAGCCTCTCGCCCTGACGGGTCAACTTGAAGGCCGGGACACTCCAGTCTTGGCCGGCGACGGGCACCACATCAGAATGCGCAGAGAGCAACAGGCCACCGTCAACCGACGGCCCGATCTCGGCAAAAAGGCCCGCTTTTTCCTGCTCCGCATCGATGATGCGCTGCACCCGAAATCCGCGAGAGCGCAGAAAATCCTCAACATAGCCGATCATAGCAAGGTTGGAGCGATCGCTGACCGTGTCAAAAGCGACCAATCGCTCCAGAACCTCCAGCGACAGGGTCATGTCAAAGCCTCACCGCCAATGGCGTCCAACGCGCCGGAGCGAACCTGATCCTGCGCATAGTCGATAAAAGCCTGCACCGTTCGGGATTTCTCTGCGCCATGCGTGGTCAAAAGGCCCATGCGCAGTGAACGGACAGGACCCGAGATTGGCACGCAGACCAGCGGGCTGCCATCCGGCGACACATCGCTTTGCGGCCGGACATTCGCGATGGAATAACCGAAGGCGTTGCCTACCATCGATCGCATCACCGCCATGTCACGCGTCCGCTCTACGATGCGCGGCTGTTGCGCGGCCGCCGAGAACAGTGACAGGAAGTAATCCGCGCTGATCGGCAGATCGAGCAGGATCATCGGCAACTCCGCCAGATCGGCAATTGACACGGACGCGCGTTCGGCCAGCTCATGCCCAGCATGCAACAAGGCAAACGGGGTGAGGCGCACCAGCCCTATGAAGTTTAAGTCCGTCGGAATATCCATATCATAGGTCAGCGCGACATCGATCTCGGAGCGCTGCAAGGCGTTCAGTATCTCTGCCTGATTCAACTCCTTTTGGACAATCCTGACATTGGGATGCCCGCGTTCAAACCCGCGTCTCAGACGCGGCAGGACGAGTTGTGCAAAGGTAAGCAAGCACCCCACCGCCAGAGGGCCGCGCGCGGTGCCAGATATGTCGGCTGCGATATTCGCGATTTCGCGGGCACCGATGAGAACGCGTCGTGCTTGTTCCGACACCCGTTGCCCGCCTTGGGTGAGCGACAGGCCCTGAGCGTGCTGACGCACGAAAAGCGATATGCCCAGTTCGTCCTCAAGCTGGGTGATGGCCGAAGAAATCGATGGTGGCGACACATTCAACCGGTCTGCTGCGCGCGTGATGCTCCCGGTTTCGCCAACGACGACCAGATATTCCAGCTGTCTAAGGGTCAGCCGGGACACGTTAGCGCTCGTGAAGGGCCACGCCATCCGCGGGAGCCGAGATGCCGCACCTCGTCAAGCGGCACCGAGGGCTGCATCCTGCTGGGCCAGCCATACCTGAAAATCGCGGATCGTCCCTTCATAGTCATCCCCGGCCAATGGACCTTCGACAGCATGGCTAGAATGCAGCGCGACCTGCATGCGCTCAAGCTTTTCCCGGTCCTCCCGGTTGACCTCTTCCCAAAGCGCGATGCGCTGCTGGATCGTGTCGTGATCGAGGTTATCGCGATAAACCGACATGGTCCATTTAACGCGGATCAAGTTGGCATGGATCGGGAAAATCGACAGTGACACCAGCAGACTTGCGGCCTGACTGGCGACCTGGGTCGGGAACTTGGCAAAAAGCGAAGACCGTTTGCGTTCCGCCTCACTCAGTCCCGGGGCCCCATCCCCGCGCGGTGTGATGTTGTCGGGGTAGTTCGCGGCATAAGATGTATAGCCATCCCCATTGACCAGCTTTCGGGACAGCCCCGACGGCGTATAGCCATGAAGGGTCTGCGGATGAACCACGCTTAGATGGTAGCCTTCCATGAAGTTCTCAACGAGGCATTTCCAGTTGGTTTGCCAGTCTTCCTCGGCCACATGAACAAGGCGGAAGTCCTCGGTCTCATAGGTTGCCAGCATGTCGTCGAGTTCGGCGTGTTCAAAGGGTTCCGCGCTTGGGTCAAGGTTCACGTAGATAAAGCCGTTCCAAAGCTGCACCTTGTGCTCCGGCAGCTTGCAGGATTTTGCATCGAACCCGGCGTTTTCCATCCGGGGCGCGCGCAGCAGACCGCCATCGCGCCCATACGCCCATGCGTGATACGAGCAGACAAACCGCTTGGTGCTGCCTCGCCCCTCTGCCAGTGGCATCCCCCGGTGGCGGCACACATTGGCCAAAACCCGAACGGTGCCGTCGTCCCCACGCACCACAAGCAACGGTTCATTCAAAAGCTGTGCGGTAAAGAAATCACCCGGTTCAGGGACTTCATCAACCCGGCCCAGGCAATGCCAGCCACTGCGCAAGACAGTGCGCGCTTCATGCTCGAACTGGTCTTGCGCGGTATAGAAGCCACCCGGCATTCCCAT
>CAZCOX010000190.1:0-3222 GCA_964500115.1 uncultured Rhodobacterales bacterium | reverse complement strand
TCGCCACCGGCCTCTTCTATCAATTGGCGGATATTCTGCATGACCTTATGGGTTTGCTCCGCCGGATCATGGCTTTCAATGTTCTTGGCGTCATCGAGGTTCTGCGGGCATTGTCCCCGCATCCAGACGGTGCGCCCGCCGCGCGTGACAACAGCCTGACAGAGATCGTTGTCGAGCGACTGTTCAGGATAAGTATCGGCGGTGTTAAAACGCCGGATGCGCTCATGAGCCATGTTGCGCGGTGCTCCCTGCATCAATCTTTGCCATCAGATATTGGGCGAAATCGTAGTTGGGGCGCTCCAGATGGCTGAGGTGTCCGGGCGTGGCGGCATCCGAACACAGGCCATTATAGACCTTTTCAGTGCAGCCCCGATCCTCGACATTAACATCATCCAGCAGTGCCTTTAGCGCGATGAAGTTGTCTTGCGCGTCCGGGTCGCCCGCAAAATCATTCGACATGCCGCCACCAAAACGGATGTGTACCTGACCAGGGCCTTTGGGGTGCAAGGACAAGTACCAGAAATACCCCGGTGTAAGCGTGATCATCAGGCTGGGATAGAGCGCAAGCAGGTAGGTTGTGCGCCGCTCATCACCCTGAAGCCGGTCATTGTCGGGATGTGCCATCGCGATGCGCAGCGATTCATCCTTCAGGATCGTGTGGTAGTTGAACGCCGCATGGCCCGGCGGACAGATCATGTCTTCCAACCGGGACAGACCGCCTATTGTACCAGCATGGCACACGGGCAGATGATAGCTTTCCATGAAGTTTTCGGCCAACACCTTCCAATTGGTGTCCCAGACATGCTCCTCGTAGAAAGACTCCGAGTAGTTGGCCATGTCATAGCCTTCGATCATGTGGGCCACTTCGGAGAGTTGCTTGGCCACTGGGGCAGCCTCGGGATCAAGACAGACGAACACCCAACCCAGCCATTCTTCGCAGCGCACCTGCGGCAGCGCGTAGTGGTCTTTGCAAAACCCCTCGTTTTGGGACATCGCAGGCGCGCCGCGCAGCTTGCCGTCAAGGTTATAGGTCCAGGCATGATACGGGCAGACGATTGTCTTGGCATTTCCACGCCCGTGCAAAAGCGTGGACATGCGGTGCAGGCAAACATTGCTCATGGCGCGTAATTGCGCGTCGCGATCCCGCAGCACGACAATCGGTTGATCCGCTAGCTCGCACGCAATGTAATCTCCCGCTGCCGCCAACGCGTCAGCGCGCCCGACGCAATACCAATCCTTGCGAAAGATATGCTCAAGCTCTGCATCGACAAAGCTCTGCTCGGTATACACCTCGGTCGGCATGGCGCGGGCGCGCTCAAATGGGACCGAGGTGTTTTTCCTCAGGGCATCGATTGGATCCAAATGATCTTTCGGCATGAACACACTCCTGATCTGAGTCGCTGGCCAACGCTGCGCGCATACTCAAGCGGCTGTGACGGCAAACAAAGAGCAAGTCCAGCTTACCGTCGATTAGGCAAAAACTATTCGACATAAGGCAAGAGAAAATCAATGTCTGTTCAGGGCACTAGGCCGGACAAGTCAGCGCCCGAAACAGGGTTCGATGTGCAAAGGGTCTATGCATGGAAAAGTTTGACGCGGTGGTGATTGGCGCTGGCCAGGCGGGCATAGCAACCAGTGAACACATGCGCGCTCAAGGCATTGACCATGTTGTTCTAGAGCGTGGCCGTATTGCCGAGCGCTGGCGGTCCGAAAGATGGGACTCGCTGGTTGCCAATGGACCGGCCTGGCACGACCGCTTTCCCGGCATGAGCTTCGCCTGCGACAAAGACAGCTTCCCCGACAAGGAAAGCGTCGCGCGCTACTTCGAAGACTATGCTCAGATGATAGACGCGCCTGTGCGCACCGGCGTCACGGTGGAATACGCCCGCCCCATTGCTGATCGGCCGGGATTTGTGATTGAGACGTCGCAAGGCCCCATCGAAGCGCGCCACCTTGTCAGCGCCACCGGCCCGTTTCAAAAGCCAGCGATCCCACCCATCGTTCCGCAGACCTCGGGCTTGACGCAAATGCACTCGACCGCCTATCGAAACCCCGGCGCCTTGCCCGATGGTGCGGTTCTGGTGATCGGCGGCGGGTCGTCCGGGTCCCAGATCGCGGCAGAACTGCATGAGGCTGGTCGCAAGGTCTTCTTCTCCATCGGCCCACACGATCGCCCGCCGCGCCGGTACCGTGGACGCGACAACGTGTGGTGGCTGGGCGTACTCGGCATCTGGAATCTCGACACACCGGCACCCGGCACCGAACACGTAACCATCGCCGTCAGTGGTGCGCATGGCGGCAAAACGGTGGATTTCAGGCGCTTGGCTGAACGCGGGATTACCCTTCTGGGCATGTCCTCCGGCTATGAAAACGGCACCCTCCACATTGCTGACGATCTCAAAACCAATCTGGATGCGGGTGATGAGAATATGTTGGGCTTGCTCAAAGCGGCCGATGCCTATGTCGCACGCACTGGGATCGATTTGCCCGAGGAGCCGGACGCTTGGACCATTCCCAGCGACCCGGATTGCGTCACCAATCCGATCCGTACACTTAACCTCACGGATCACAACATCGGAACAATCATTTGGGCCACCGGTTTTCAGTTCGACTACAGGTGGCTCGAAGCTGATACACTGGATGATCAGGGCCGTCCGATCCATCAACGCGGCGTCTCGCCGGTCCAAGGGCTCTATTTCGTTGGCTTGCCCTGGCAATCGCGACGAGGGTCGTCCTTCATCTGGGGCGTTTGGCATGATGCAAAGTTCATCGTCGACCAAATCGCAATTCAGGAAAATTATTTGGCATATAAGCCGGCAGCTTCGTGATTGATCGCTGATCCGATAGAGAAGTTCTATCATCTCTCACACTTCGGAAAAAACTAGCTGGGCTGCATCCAAGTCTTCAGCCAGCATAGTCACCATTTGAATGTACTCGGCGCTTGAACCAGTCATTTGGACGTTTAAGCTGCACAGTAGATTTGCTCGCCTTAGAAGAATTGGACGTCGGCTCAAATTTTCATCTGCAGCAAACGTCCGGAATCACGGATTGCAGCGCGGCATTTCACTCGACGTTTCGACAGCGGCTCTGGTCCGTCAAAGATCTTGGCATATAACCTTAAATACGGAGATGCTGCGCTGACGTCAGAAAGCTTCACAACTAGCTGGGAAGTGGTGCCCGGGGGCGGAATCGAACCACCGACACGAGGATTTTCAATCCACT
>CAZCOX010000189.1:4443-6520 GCA_964500115.1 uncultured Rhodobacterales bacterium | reverse complement strand
CGAACCGGTGTACACGGATTTGCAATCCGCTGCGTCACCACTCCGCCAACTCGCCTCGCTGTGGTGGTCAGCGCCATTTAGCTTATGCGATTTCAGGGCGCAAGAGGTCGTGCAGATGTCTGGCACCGCCGCAATCACGGATTTGCACTGGATCCCAGCGCGCCTGCATGTCGCCGTGCGGAGGCATCCAAAAAACGTGACTTATGTGGCAGTATTTCGCGCGTTCTGCGGATTGCCGCTTGGGCAGAGCTATGGCAGAAGTCGTTAAGAGAACTGAACGAATGAGTTTAGGACATGTCAGACTTTGCCGCCCGCCGGACCATGATGGTTGATACGCAAGTACGCCCTTCAGATGTCACAAAATTTCCGATCATTGATGCGATGTTGTCCGTGCCGCGGGAGCTATACGTTCCGTCAGAAGCGGTCGAAGCTGCATATGTCAGTGAAAACATTGCGATTGCGCGCAATCGGGTGGTTCTGGAGCCGCGCACATTTGCGAAGCTTCTCGACGCACTGAACATCACCAGCGATGAGCTCGTCCTAGATATTGGCGCTGGGTACGGCTATTCCTCAGCCGTCATCGCGCAGATGGCTGAAGCCGTGATCGCTGTGGAAGAGGATGAGTCGCTTTCCTCCGAGGCTCAGACAATCTTGTCAGATCAGGGCGCCGACAATGTGGTTTTACATGTCGCGCCATTGAACGAAGGGGCGCCTGAGCATGGTCCATACGATGTGATCATGATCCAAGGCGGTGTTGGCGAAGTTCCAGACGCTCTGATCGAGCAATTGAAAGACGGCGGTCGTATGGGCTGCGTGTTCATGGAAGGTGCGCTTGGCGTGGCGCGCGTCGGTTACAAGATCGATGGCAAGATGAACTGGCGGTTCTCGTTTAACGGGTCAGCTCCGGTATTGCCGGGCTTTGCCAAGGAAACAGCATTTGCGCTTTGATCCAAACACGGCGCGGCAAGTATAAGAATAAACACACCGGGGGGTGAGCAGCCATGGCACAACGAATGAAACTCGCAGCGTTGACGCTGGTTGTGGCTGGTGCCCTGTCGGCCACTGTGGCCAAAGCAGAAACGCTCGCCGATGCGATGATCGGTGCTTACAACACCAGCGGACTGCTTGAACAAAACCGCGCGGTTTTGCGCGCCGCGGATGAAGATGTGGCGCAAGCGGTTGCGGCGCTTCGGCCTGTCATCGTCTGGTCAGCAGACGCAACGCGCCAGTTCGGCACAACGCGCAGCGGATCGACCAGTAATATCATCACCGATACCGTCTCAAACACGATTTCCGCATCGCTAACGGCGCAGCTCACAGTATATGATGCAGGCCAAAATCGGTTGGCCGTCGGAACGGCGAAGGAAGCAGTTCTGGGGACACGCCAGCAATTGGTTGTGGTCGAACAGCAGGTGCTGCTGTCAGCCGTCGAAGCGTTTCTTGAGGTGCGCCGGGCACTGGAAATCGTCGCTCTGCGCCAAAACAACGTGCGGCTGATCACTCAGGAATTGCGTGCAGCGCAGGACCGGTTTGAAGTTGGCGAAGTGACACGCACCGACACTTCGCTTGCTGAAGCGCGCCTTGCCGCAGCGCGGAGCGAATTGGCCGCCGCCGAAGGGTCGCTTGTTATCGCCCAAGAGCAGTATTTGGCCGTCGTTGGTCGAAAGCCCGGTCGCCTTCAACCACCAAGTGCTCTGCCGTCGCTGCCGGGATCCGTTGAATCTGCGAAAGCGATTGCAGTTCGTGAGCATCCAAGTGTTCTGTCGGTGCAGCATCAGGTGGCGGCTGCGGAGTTGAACATTCTGCGCGCAGAAGCCGCAATGAAGCCAACGATCAGCCTTAATGGTCGTCTGACCGTGACGGAAAGCACGTCGTCCAACAGCTTTACGCGGGGTGGCTCTGTCGGGGTCGAGGCACAAGGCCCGATTTATCAGGGTGGGCGGCTCAGCTCTTTGGTCCGTCAGGCGATGGCCAACCGCGATTCATCTCGCGGCCAGTTGCATCAAACCATCGATCAGGTTTCGCAGAACGTCGGCAACGCCTATGCACAGTTGCGTATCGCGCGGGCAAGCCTTGA
>CAZCOX010000189.1:0-4343 GCA_964500115.1 uncultured Rhodobacterales bacterium | reverse complement strand
CCGGTGAATTACTACAATCTGGTCAAAGACTCGCCCGCCAAGAAGAGCAAGCAGGGTCAGCAACTTGACCGTGTTCTCAAGTCCCTAGGAAAAAACTAAGTTTTTTCATATCTGTTGTGCCAACCGCTACCTCGGGCTACCTTGAGCGTGAGGAAGCAGTGGTGAATAATGCCTGACCCCGTCTCAAACGTGGAAATTGAAGACGTTCTATCGTCAATCCGCAAGCTCGTGGCGGAGGAATCGCGCACGTCACCACCTGTGCACAAGCCCAGGGCAGAAGTCAGCCGCTTGGTTCTGACACCCGCGCAACGGGTGGACGAAGTGCACACTGAGACGGACGATGCGGCGCCCAAGCCGGACAAGCCGCCTGCGCCACCGCGTCATCCGCTCGCTGTTGAAGAGCGCGCAATCGACGATATCCCGGGCAACGCGCGCCTCGCCGATTTTGGAGAAGTTGAAGGCGATTTTCCCGACATTGAAGACGTCGAAGCCAGCACAAAACCTGAACCGGCGCTTGTCCTCAAAACGCCCGCCCCGGCGGAAGAGGCCGAACCCAAGTCAACTTTGGCCGAGATCGTTGAAGAAGAAGTATCCGCCGTCCTGGGTATTTCTGATCCGCTGCCCGATGGTCAAACCGTCTCGGAACGCGCGGGCTTAATTGAAGATGATGAAGACGCCGTCGATTGGAATTCGCTGGTGTCCGAACCAGACGATGCTGATTTTCGCGATATTGAAGAACCGGTTATTGATGACATCTCCGAGGTTGAAGATAACGCGACCCCGGACTCCCGCGTTTTCGAGGCTCCGACTAAAACAGCCGAACTTTCAACCGGTACGCCTGAAACACTGACCGAAGAGGCGCAGCCTGAACCGCCCATGACGCTGGAGGCCAAGGTTGCCGCTTTGGGCCGTCTCGTGGCGCGGGATAACGGCGAATTTGAGGAAGATCGCGAAGCCGCAAATACGCAGGCGATAGATGTTCGATCCGAACCCATGCGCTGGTCCGCGCCTGAGGAAGACGCGCAGTTGTCGAGCGACGCGGTAAACGTTGAGATCGACGCGCCGGTTTTAGACGAAACGGCAACGGAAGAATCCATTCCGTCCGACGTCACGCCCCGCGCAGAAACTGTGGAGTCTATCACAGAGCCCGCGACTGTCGTGTTCGACGAAACGCATCCAGAGACTGATCAATCCTTGACCGAACCCGTCGCGGAAATCGGACATCTTCAGAAGGGTCTGGAAGACACCACGGCTGAAACACCCGTTGCAGCGCAAATCGATCAAGACGCGTTGCGGCAGATGGTGGTTGATATTGTTCGGTCGGAATTGCAGGGCGCGATGGGTGAACGCATCACACGGAACGTACGCAAACTGGTGCGCCGCGAAATCCACCGGATGCTGATATCCCAGGAACTTGAGTAGAGCCTCGGCTAAGTTGGCCACCCAGCAAACCGCCATGAAAAAACGCGCCCCACCGAGTGAGGCGCGTTAAACTCTGGAAAGCGGTTTGCTTATGCAGCTTCGGCTTGCTGCGCAGCCGCGTTGCGACGCTCGCTCTCTTCGCGCGACAGCGCGACAGATGTGCGAACACCTTTGCCGACAAATTCCATCAGGCCGGAAACAACCCGCTCATTTGGGTCAATACCGGCGCAGCTTAGCACTTCGCGACCATCGCGCGAGCGCGCCCAACGGGCGATTTGCTCTGGCCCGTTTCCATATTTCTTGTCATCCGCAATTGCATCGTCCAATGCAGCAAGTACCACGGCGGCGAACAGCTTGCGCGCGCGATTACCTTGCTCCGCGTTGAAGGCGGTACCGTCAACGAAATCTTTCATGATCCGTCCTGTTTGATTATTGGTCTTGTGTTTTAGGCGTGAGGCTCCTTATGGCGTATTCCTTCCGATTCGGATACCCTAGATTTGCATACCTTTTATGCACTTTGTGCATAGCTTTCTGCAGGTGCAGCACGATATCTGGTCGTCTAGACAGCCAAGCACCACCCAGATATAGGGAGCGCCAAAGTTCAATCAACCTTTTGTCAAAGTTTAGCCATGCCCAAAATCAACGGTAACGAAATCCGCCCCGGCAACGTTTTGGAACACAATGACGGCCTTTGGGCCGCGGTCAAAGTGGACCATGTCAAACCCGGTAAAGGCGGCGCATTTGCGCAAGTCGAGCTGAAAAATCTGCGCAACGGGTCCAAACTGAATGAACGCTTCCGGTCAGCTGACAAAGTCGAGCGCGTGCGCTTGGAACAAAAGGACATGCAGTTCCTGTTCGAAAGTGATGGGATGCTGACGTTTATGGACACCGAGACCTATGATCAGGTTGAGTTGCCCGCCGACATCCTGGGCGAGCGCCGCCCGTTTTTGCAAGACGGCATGACTATCGTTGTGGAATTCTACGAAAGCGAAGCGCTCAATGCGACGCTGCCGCAAAAGGTGACCTGCCAGGTGACGGAGACCGAACCCGTGGTCAAAGGCCAGACGGCTGCGAACAGCTTTAAGCCTGCAATCCTCGACAATGGCGTGAAGGTTATGGTGCCACCGTTTGTGGGCCAGGAAGAAATGATCGTCGTGAACACCGAAACCATGGAATATTCCGAACGCGCCTAACCTCGGGACCTACGCGCGCTTCCGGCGTAAACAGAGAGGCAGAGCCTTCGAAGGCTCTGCGCCACGCGGTTTCGAAACCGCGTTCTTGTCGGCACTCAGTCGTTTGCGTCCCAGGTCACAACAGCGACCTCAGCCGTCATTTCACCTTTGGCCCGGTCAAAGCGGAGATAGGCTAGCGCTTTTCCACCCGCTTGCGTCAGCAACGTGCCTGCGGCTTTGCCGCTCGCCGAAATCTCTGTACCGACAGGCGCTGCCCCGTCGACCAAGACCTGCGCGAGACCTTTGCGAAGTTCAGTTTTGTGCTTCATGCGCGCGGTGACTTCCTGGCCAACGTAGCAACCCTTGCGGAAATCCACACCGTTCAAGCGCTCGAACCCCATTTCAAGGATGAAACTATCACCGGTCAGTTCTGTTCCGCTTTCCGGAACCAGAGCCGCCACGCGCAGCGCGTCCCAGTCGACATCCGCATCCCCGGGCTGGCCGTCATAACCGCGCCAACCCAGAGACGGGTGGCGTGGGTCGGCGTATGCACCCTCGGGCGGAGTGCCCAATCCGCGCGTGACTATGCGGTCGTCTTCTGTGATCTCAACCGATGAGCGCAGCTTGTACATGCTCAGCGCTTGCTTGAGACCGGCGGCCAGAGGCGTTGCAACGTCAATCAGCACATCGTCGCCATCGGGGACGAGGAAGAAGTCAGCACGGTACTTGCCCTGTGGGGTCAACATCGCCGCATAGACGATGCCATCAGAAAGCCTCGCGACATCATTCGTCACGAGGCCCTGTAAGAAGTCCTTGGTGTCTGGTCCGCTCAATCTCAGAAGAGTTCGGTCTGTCATCGCGGCCCCCAATCGTCGCTTTCTTCCCCTGAGATATAGGGCTGCGACGCTGGCGCAAGGGGTCAGGTGTTGACCGGCTCACCCAAAACCTGACGCGACAGGATGCGGTCAAGCGACAAGGCACCGGCCCCTTTGATCACGAGCGTGATAAAGATCAGCATCCAGAACGCGCGTTGGTCGAGGATGGCACTGTCCGGCACCTTGTCAAACCACGCACCCAGTGTTTCGGCATGGGCAATTCCGCCATGACCGTAAAGATCCGTCAGGCTTTGCACGACGACAAATCCGATCATGCCAAGCGCTGCCAGGCGCGTGAACAGGCCAATCACGATGAGCAGGGGCAGGATGAATTCCGCCCATGTGCCTGCGAGCACCACTAAGGTGTGAAAGATGCTGAGTTGCGAGACGTCATAGACCACCGCTTCCATTTGTTTTGGGAAGATCTGCGCATAAGCGCCGGTTGATGGCACAAAGAAGCCCATCACACCGTCCCCGAGTTTGGTCATTGCGGATGACCAGAAATACCCCAGCAGCGTTGCCGCAAACACGAAACGGGCAAAAAGCGGAACGAGGCCACCCATCGACCGGTCAATTGCGGCAAAGATTGAATTGTGAAGGGAAATAAGGCGGTCCATGGGTCAGGTCTTTCGGTCAGAGGAGGAGGGGATCACATCAGTGATCGCGTTATTGGGCAAAAGAAGGTTGAGAAGGGCAGCAAGGTCAAAATCTTCCTCGCCGGCCGCGACGGCCGCGCCAAAGGCGGTACCGCTTTGCAGGGCTGCGATCACGTCAGCCGCGCCAGTACCCAGTACAAACGGCTCCGGATCAAACTCCGCGCGCAAAACAATCACGTCTTCCGCGCCACCCGTTGGTTTGTCGCCACCGCGCTGGG
>CAZCOX010000188.1:0-6525 GCA_964500115.1 uncultured Rhodobacterales bacterium | reverse complement strand
ATCAGGCGGCGGTGTGGGGGCTCTGCCCCCGGCCCGTTGGGCCTCCCCCGCGGTATTTTGGGCAAGAGGAAGAGGCAGGGTGCGCTTGACCGGTCTTCTTTGGCTCGTTATCAGATCGGTGTGGCGATTTGTTACCGGATTGCGGGCCACGTTAAACATGCCGCTAAAAGGTCAGACGGAAGCCCCTTTCGCCTTGGCCGATCGGGGCTTTTTTGTTGGGCACACGCGCCCGAGGTGAAATATGAAAGACAAGAAACCGCGCACCCGGCTGGTGCATGGGGGGACCAAGCGGTCTCAGTGGAACGAAGTCAGCGAGGCGATTTTCCTCACGCAGGGCTTTGTCTATGACAGCGCCGAACAGGCGGAACAGCGATTTGTCAAATCGGGGCCGGATGAGTACATCTATGCCCGTTACGGCAACCCGACGGTGGCGATGTTCGAAGAACGCATCGCGCTTCTGGAAGGGGCCGAAGACGCCTTTGCGACAGCAAGCGGCATGGCGGCGGTGAACGGCGCGCTGATGTCGATGCTGAAAGCAGGCGATCATCTGGTATCGGCCCGCGCATTGTTTGGGTCATGTCTTTATATCGTCGAAGATATTCTGCCCCGGTTCGGGGTTGAGGTGACGCTGGTGGATGGGGCCGACCTCGACCAATGGCGCGCTGCAGTGCGGCCGGATACCAAGGCGGTGTTCTTTGAGTCCATGTCGAACCCGACGCTGGAATTGGTTGATATTCAGGCGGTTTCCGAGATTGCTCATGAACAGGGCGCGTTGGTAATTGTGGACAACGTGTTTTCCACGCCGGTCTTTTCCAATGCGTTTGATGAAGGCGCTGACGTGGTCGTCTATTCCTCGACCAAGCATATTGACGGGCAGGGGCGCACGCTCGGTGGCGTGATCCTTGGCTCGACCGAGTTTATCCGCAAGACCGTTGAGCCGTATCTGAAGCACACTGGCGGGGCGATGTCGCCCTTCACCGCCTGGGTGCAGGTCAAGGGGCTCGAAACGCTTGATCTGCGGGTGCGGGCGCAGGCCAGCTCGGCGCAGGCAATTGCCGAGGCGTTGGAAGGGCATGCCAAGCTCAAGCAGGTGATCTACCCGGGGCTGGCATCCCACCCACAGGCAGCGCTTGCAAAACGTCAGCTTGGGTCTGGCGGCACGATGATTGCGCTGGAACTTGCGGGCGGCAAGGACGCGTCGTTCCGGTTTCTGAACGCGCTGGAGATCGTCATCATCTCGAACAACCTGGGCGATGCCAAAAGCATCGCAACCCATCCCGCCACCACAACGCATCAGCGCCTCACAGCAGAGCAGCGGCTGGAACTGGGAATCACCGATGGCGTGGTGCGCCTCTCGGTTGGGATCGAAGACCCGGACGACCTGATTGCGGACCTCTTATCGGCACTGGATGCCGCTTAAAGGTGACAAGGGTCTGATTCGATTGATCTGTTCACCGCGCCTGGCCGTATAGGTCATGATTGGAAAAATCGTGCATCGTGCCTATCTTAGAGGCACGACCACCAGGCGAGGGGGCCTGCTCATGAACGTGCATACACCCGATATTGACCGCAAACCGAGCCTTGCGGAGGCGGAAGAGGCGCTGGCGCTGCTGCGTCAATGGGCCGGCAAGGCCCATGATGCCGAGATTGATCTGGTGGACCCGGCTCTGCGCAGGCTTGTTGAGGCTGAAGCACAGTCCGAATACCCGGTTCTGTCGCGCGAATACCCGCAGGATTTTCAGGTCGACGCGGGCTACAAGGCCACTTTGCCGGATTTGCAGAATGGCCCCTCCGCGCTAATCCGCGGGGCCAATCGCGGTATCCAGCATGTGGGGATTTCCAATTTCCGCCTGCCGATCAGCTATCACACCCGCGACAATGGCGATCTGACGCTGGAAACCAGTGTCACTGGCACCGTGAGCCTTGAGGCTGACAAGAAGGGCATCAACATGAGCCGCATCATGCGGTCATTCTACGAACATGCCGAAAAGACGTTCAGTTTCAACGTGATCGAAGCCGCGCTTGACGACTACAAAAGCGATCTGGAGTCCTTTGATGCGCGCATCAACATGCGTCTCAGCTTTCCGATGAAGGTCAACAGCCTGCGGTCGGGCCTGTCGGGCTACCAGTATTACGACATCGCGATGGAACTGGTTGAGATTGACGGCGTGCGGCGGCAGATCATGCATCTGGACTATGTCTATAGCTCCACTTGCCCATGCTCCCTGGAGTTGAGCGAACACGCGCGACGTGAACGGGGCCAACTGGCGACGCCGCATTCGCAACGATCCGTTGCGCGCATTTCGGTCGAGGTGAAAGACGGCAAGTGCCTCTGGTTCGAAGACCTGATCGACATGTGCCGTCGCGCTGTGCCGACGGAGACCCAGGTGATGGTCAAGCGTGAAGACGAGCAGGCATTTGCGGAACTCAATGCCGCCAACCCGATCTTTGTCGAAGATGCAGCACGTCTCTTTGCGCAAGAGTTGCAGGCCGATGCCCGGATCGGGGATTACCGTGTTTTGGCGAGCCATCAGGAAAGCCTGCACAGCCATGATGCGGTGTCAGTGCTGACCGAAGGCGAGTTGTTCACATCGGAAAGCCTTGATCCGAAACTCTTTTCGACGCTGTTCCACGTCGGTTAAAACGCCACAGCGGCGGCTTGCGGATCGCGAGCCGCCCGCATAAGCGTTGGGCCTGACCAGTTAGGCTCCAGCGATGCCCGGACTTCCTCCGCTCCAAACGATTTCGACCGGTTGCGTTGTTGCAATCGTTGGGTTTTTCAGCTCCTTCCCGATCCTTTTGACCGGCGTCAAGGCCATGGGCGCAAGCCCCGATCAGGCTGCGAATGCCTTGATGTGGGCAGCCATCGCGATGGGAATGACCGCGATTGTTCTGGCCTTGGCGACGCGGCAGCCCATCAGCGTGGCATGGTCCACACCGGGCGCGGCTTTGCTTGCGGTCACACCTGCGCTGCCCGGCGGGTTTTCCGAGGCGATCTGGGGATTTGTTGTTGCCGGATTGCTGACCGTCTTTGCGGGGCTGTGGCAACCTCTGCGCGATCTTGCGGCGCGCATTCCAAACGCTCTGGCGCTTGCGATGTTGGCGGGTGTGCTTGTGCCTATTTGCGTCGTGCCGTTTCAGGCGTTGGGGGCGGCACCGTGGGTGGCAATCCCGATTGTTCTGACATGGTTCGTCACCGGTCTCTTCAATCGATTGTTTGCCGCCCCTGCGGCTGTGCTGGCTGCGTCTGCCGTACTGATCACCCAAGGCGACTGGAGTATGGCAGCGGGCGCACTGGCCCCCGGTCTGGAGGCAATCACCCCGATCTGGCCGACGGTCACACTGGCAGCCGCGCTCAATGTTGGACTGCCGCTTTTTGTTGTAACGATGGCGACCCAGAACATCCCCGGCATCGCCGTTTTGCGTGCAAACGGCTACGCGCCTCCCGCAGGTCGGGTCTTGGGCACAGTCGGTTTTGCGAGTGCGATAACTGCACCGTTCGGCTCTCCGGCCACCTGTATTGCGGCCATCACAGCGGCCATGTGTGCTGGCGAAGACAGCCACCCAGACCCGGCGCGGCGCTATTGGTCGGCGGTGGTGGCTGGGGTGATTTACTGTCTGTTTGGGTTGGGTGCGGGCCTGGTAGTGCTGGCCGCTGCGGCAGCGCCGGCGCTGACGCTGGGTACGCTTGCCGGTGTCGCACTACTGCCGGTTTTGACCAATTCAGCGCAGGCAGCGCTTGCCGATGCCGAAACGCGCGAGGCGGCTGCGATCACCTTTTTGGTCACCATATCAGGCCTGTCGGTCGTGGGCATCACAGCGCCCGTTTGGGGCCTTGTGCTGGGCGGGCTTGCCCATCTGGCCAAGTCACGGCTGGGTACCAGCAGATGACCGGCCTTGACAGTCTGACAGGCTCCGTCCAACGCTAGCCCCATGTTCGACCTGCGCCCCGTAGCTTATGTGATCGGCCTCTTGGTGACCGTGCTCGGGGCGACCATGCTGTTGCCGATGCTGGTTGATCTGGCCGAAGGCCGCGGCGAATGGCACGTCTTCCTGCAAAGCTCTGTTTTGACAATGTTTTCCGGTGGGCTGATTGCGCTTGCCTGTGCCAATGGTGTGCGCGCGGGTCTGTCGATCCAACAGACCTTTTTGCTGACCACCGGCGTCTGGCTGGCGCTGCCGTTTTTCGGCGCAATTCCATTTATGCTGGGGGCCACGCAGGCAGACTTTGTCGATGCGTTTTTTGAGGCGATGTCGGGGCTGACCACCACAGGATCGACCGTTTTCACAGGGCTGGAGGAATTGCCAAAGGGTCTGCTGCTTTGGCGCGGCTTGCTGCAATGGCTCGGCGGGATCGGCATCATCGTTGTCGCCATGGTGTTCCTGCCCGAACTGCGGGTCGGCGGGATGCAGATCTTCCGGTCCGAAGGCTTCGACACCATGGGTAAAATCCTGCCGCGCGCGACTGAGATTTCAGCTTCCATCTCGTCGATCTATGTGGGTCTGACGCTGGCTTGCGCGACGGCCTATGCAGCCACCGGCATGTCGTTCTTTGACGCCACCGTTCACGCCATGACAACCGTTGCCACTGGCGGGTTCGCCAATTCCGATGCCTCTTTCGGAGCGTTTTCGGGCGCTACGGAATATGTCGCCGTGATCTTCATGATCCTCGCGGCGCTGCCATTTGTGCGCTATGTGCAACTGACCACCGGGCGCAGCGTGCGCCCTTTGCTCTATGACCGGCAAATCCGCGCCTTCCTGATCATTGTTGTCGTCTGCGTCGGGCTCCTGCTCTTCTGGCGCATCTGGGTCACCGGCGCGCAAAGCGAAGAGGTCGTGCGCAAGACGCTGTTCAACGTGGTCTCGATCCTCACCGGCACCGGCTATGCCTCTGACGATTATGGGCTTTGGGGGCCGATGGCTGTTGCCACGTTCTTTTTCATCGGCCTGATTGGCGGCTGTGCGGGCTCGACTGCTTGCTCGATCAAGGTTTTCCGCTACCAGCTGTTGTTCGCGTCCATCTCGGTTCAGTTGCGCAAAATCCGCTCACCCCACGGCGTGTTTGTACCGCGTTACGATGGCCGCCCGGTAAGTGACGAGGTTCTGAACTCCGTTATCTCTTTTTTCGTGTTTTTCATCGTCAGCCTCGGCACCTTGTCCGTGGCGCTTGGCATGACCGGCCTTGACCTGACCACATCGGTCTCTGGTGCCGCCGCAGCCCTGGCCAATATCGGCCCCGGTCTGGGCGATCAGATCGGCCCCGCTGGCAATTTTGCCGGCCTCAACGAGACCGCGAAGTGGATGCTGGCGATTGGCATGTTGTTGGGGCGGCTCGAACTTCTGGCGGTCTACGCCATCTTCACCATCAGCTTTTGGAGAGCGTAATGACCGACCAGCCGCTTGGCGCACAAATCTCGCAGATGCTCAAGGATCGCGGTGTCGACACGATCTTTGGCATTCCGGGCGTGCACAATGTGGAGCTTTATCGCGGTATCGAACAGGCCGGGATCACCCATGTGCTGGCCCGCCACGAACAGGGTGCGGGGTTTATGGCTGACGGCTATGCCCGTGCCACCGGTAAGCCGGGTGTGGCCTATGTGATCACTGGGCCGGGGCTGACCAACATCCTGACTCCGCTGGGGCAGGCCTATTCCGACAGCGTGCCGGTGCTGACCATCTCGTCCTGCCTTGACGAGACCTCTGCCACGCGCGGCCAATTGCACCAAATGCGCGATCAGCGGATGGCAGCGGAAACCGTCTGCGCCTGGTCGGAAGAGGCGCGCGATGCGCAGTCCGCTTACGCGCTCATTGACCGCGCGCTTGACGGGTTCGCCAGTCAGCGCCCGCGACCATGCCATGTGCAAGTGGCGATCAACACGCTGGGGGCCGTGGCCCCACCGGCCCCTGCGGCGCTCGCAAAACGCGCCGGACCACCCGCCGCGCATCACGATGATGTCTACGCGGTGATCGATGCGGTTCTGAACGCACAAAAGCCGCTCTTTATCTTTGGTGGCGGCGCCAAAGGCGGGGCTGCTGCAATTCCCGACGTGCTGCGCCAAACGGGCGCGGCAAGTTTTGTCACCTATGCCGGTCGCGGCCTGGTCCCGTTCGACCAGCAGCTCTATTTCGGCAGCTTCCTCGCCCGCCCAGACAGCGCCCGCATCGCGGCAGAGGCTGATCTTGTCGTGGCCATCGGCACCAGCCTGTCAGAAGTCGACCTCTGGCGTTCCAAACTCGGCCATCAGGCCCACATGATCCGGGTCGACATAGATGCTGAAAACTTCGCAGGTCTCGGGCCGGGCGACAGCGCCATCCTCGCGGATGCCGCCGCGCTGCTCAATGCGATGGCGATTGCCGTCCCTGCCCGCACGGATGATAGCCCGCCGAAATGGGATGCAACCAAAGTGGCCCGGCAACGCCAGGCTTGGCGGGCCGAGGTGGCCGCGGAATACCCGCACATCCTGCCGGTCTGTGATGCGCTGCGCGATGTCCTGCCGGATGATACGATGATCTATTCAGACATGA
>CAZCOX010000187.1:0-6542 GCA_964500115.1 uncultured Rhodobacterales bacterium | reverse complement strand
CCAGCGCTTTCGGCAATGCCTCTGCCAAAATATCAAGGTCGCGGTCGGTTCCTACGCTGATACGAATGCACCGGTCTTGCGGTGTGACAAATGGCATTCGGATGAACACACCATCGGCAACCATTGCCTCCAGCACACTCTTGGCGAACACCCCGTCGGCCCCACAATCCACAGCAACAAAGTTTGTGGCCGAGGGCAGGGCGCTCAGCCCGTTCTCTGCGACAATCACACCGATCCGGTCCCGCGCCGCCGCCACCTTCGCAACGATTTCGGCCAACCAAGCATCGTCTTCCAGCGCCGCTAAAGCCCCCGTCTGGCCAATCCGGGACATGCCAAAATGGTTGCGCACCTTGTCAAAGCTCTTGATCAACTCGGGCGCGCCGATGCCATAGCCAACCCGCGCACCTGCCATGCCGTAAGCCTTTGAAAACGTGCGCATCCGGATCACGCGAGGATCATTCGCATCAATACGCGGCGCGGTGCCATCCGGCGCAAATTCGACATAGGCCTCGTCCAGCACCAACAAAGTGCCGTCTGGCAGACTCTCAAGCGCTGCTTCGATCACGTCCGCGCTGTGCCAACTGCCCATCGGATTGTCGGGGTTAGCGAAATAGATCAGCTTGGCATCCACTTCCCGCGCTTTCGCCATCAGCGCAGGCAGGTCTTCGTGATCACCGGAATAATGCACCTTGTGCAGCACGCCACCATAGCCCGCCACGTGGTAGTTGAACGTAGGATACGCTCCGTCAGAGGTCACCACCGCATCACCCGGTTCCACGAGCAGTCGCACAAGATACCCCAAGAGCCCGTCAATACCCTCTCCGACGATCAGGTTTTCAGGCGCACACCCGATCCGCCCCGCCAGCGCGGTGATCAGGTCGAAATTCGTTGGGTCCGCGTACTGCCAAGCGTCCCCAGCCGCCTGTTGCATCGCCGCCAAGGCCTTGGGCGAGGGGCCGAACACGCTTTCATTGGCGCCAAGCCGCGCCCGAAATGCGGCACCGCGGTCGCGTTCCTGCACTTCGGGGCCGACAAACGGCACGGTCGAGGGCAATTGCGCGATCAGCTTTGGGTAACGGGGTCCGGTCATGTGTGATCTATGACCGGGGCCATCAAAATCGGCAATAGCCTTATCACGGCCGGGCGCGCGACCATTCCGAAAGCCTGGCCCAGCTCTTTAAGTCTCGCCATCCCCATGCGACGGTTGATTGAGCCAACCCAATCCGCCGCAAAGGATGCGCCGCATGATCGCTTATGTCACCGTGGGTGTCGACGACATTGCCCGCGCAGAAAGGTTCTACTCCGCCTTTCTGCCCGCGCTCGGCTACGGGCTTGAGCGGTATCACGGCGACCTCAGTTACGCGCTGCCGAAACAGCATGGGCAGTCCGTTGCTTTGCCCGAGTTTTACGTGAAGAAACCATTCAACGGACAACCCGCCTCAACCGGGAACGGGACGATGGTGGCGTTCGAGGCGCAAAACCAGAAGCAGGTGCGCGACCTACACGCAGCCGCCCTCGCGGCGGGCGGAACGGACGAAGGCCAACCCGGGTTCCGCGACGCGTACGGCGCCAATTTCTACGTCAGCTACCTCCGCGATCCGCAAGGCAACAAAATCGCGCTATACTCCAGCAACCCAGACGACCCGGTGCGCGAAAAAGATTAACTATCGGTTAACGTCAGACAGCAAGCCTGACCCATTGTTTCGCACGCGAAACAATGGGTCCGATATGGACCTATCTCCAAACGCTTGACCCGCGTGTTCTAAGTCGCCACTTATCCGTCCGAGCAGCAAGAGACCGGATATGGCCCAGACCCCGCCGCCCTTTGCCCCCTTCGAGTGGATGATCGCCTGGCGCTACCTGCGCGCGAGGCGTGCCGAAGGTGGCGTGAGCGTCATGACCTGGATCAGCCTGATCGGCATCACGCTTGCGGTTTTTGCCCTCATTGCCACTTTGGCAGTCCGCTCCGGGTTTCGCGCCGAATTCGTTGACACCATCCTCGGCTCGAACGCCCACGTGACCGTCTACTACACGCAAGAGGTTGACGAGTTTGGCCGCGCCTCCCGTGCTATCGCCGACTACGACGCCGTTGCTGCGGCGGTGGCTGCGGTTCCGAATGTCACCCGCGCGGCACCACTGATCAAAGGCCAGGTCATGGCCACCGCCAACAGCCGCAACGCGGGCGTTGAGGTGTTCGGCATTTCAGCCTCGGACCTTTCCACCATCCCCCGTGTTGCCAACGCGGAAACCGCACAAGGCGAGCTTGCCCGTTTCGCAGAGGGCGTCGGCATTGGCTCCGGCGTGGCGCGCGAATTGGGGGTGGCATTGGGTGACAAAGTGCGGCTCATCTCGCCCGACGGCGTCAAAACCGCCTTCGGCACCAGCCCCCGCGTCAAGGCCTACGAGGTGGTCTATATCTTCACCGCAGGCCGCTACGACATTGACCGCACCCGCGTCTACATGCCGTTTGCCGAGGCACAGCTCTACTTCAATCGCGAAGGGGTTGCCGACGAGATCGAGGTCATGGTCACAGACCCCGAAGCGGTCGATACCCTGTCCCTGCCCATTGTACGCGCCGCCGGAAACCGCGCGCTTTTGTGGACATGGCAGGATGCCAGCGGCGGCTTCCTGCGCGCGTTAGAGATTGAGGACAACGTGATGTTCATCATCCTGTCGATCCTCGTTCTGATCGCCGCGATGAACATAGTGTCGGGCCTGATCATGCTTGTGAAAAACAAGGGCCGCGACATTGGCATCCTGCGCACCATGGGCCTGACCGAAGGCGCTGTCCTGCGCGTATTCTTCATCTGCGGCGCGTTCACCGGACTGATCGGCACGGTCTGCGGAGTCATTCTGGGCAGCCTCTTTGCCATCTATATCGACCCGATCTTTTCCTTTGTGAATTACGTGGCGGGCGGCGGCGTCTGGGATCCGGCGGTGCGCGGCATCTATTATTTGCCCGCCGAACTGCACCTCGGCGATGTGCTCAGCGCCGTTGCCCTGTCGCTCGGGCTCAGCTTCATTGTCACGATCTTCCCGGCCCGGCGCGCCGCTCGCATGAACCCGGTTGAGGCATTGCGATATGAGTGATGCGGCACTTCGCCTGACGGGGATCACCAAGACCTACAACCCCGGTTCCCCGGCGGCGGTCGAGGTGTTACGCGGCATCGACTTGAGACTTGAAAAGGGCGAGGTTGTGGCGCTCGTGGCCCCCTCGGGCGCGGGCAAATCCACGCTCCTGCACATCGCTGGATTGCTGGACACGCCGGATGCTGGAACAGTCGAGATCACCGGCGAAGACGCCACGGGCCAGTCCGACCGCAAACGCACCGCAATGCGCCGCGATCAGGTGGGGTTTGTGTATCAATTCCACCATTTGCTGCCCGAATTCACGGCGCTCGAAAACATCATGCTGCCACAGCTTGCCGCCGGTGTTTCGCGGCGCAACGCAGAGGATCGGGGGCGCGATTTGCTGACCACTGTTGGCATCGCAGCACGCGCCGACCATCGCCCTGCGGCGCTGTCAGGCGGCGAACAGCAGCGGGTCGCCTTCTGCCGCGCGCTCGCCAACAATCCCGCCGTTTTGCTCGCGGATGAACCAACGGGAAATCTGGACCCCGAAACATCCGACACTGTCTTTGCCGCTCTGATGGACCTGGTGCGCAAAACCGGGCTATCGGCCCTCATCGCGACGCATAACCTTGATCTTGCGGCGCGGATGGACCGTCAGGTGCGGCTCGAACAGGGCAGTTTGACCTGACCAAAAGCGGGAGGCAACGCTGTGCCACAGATCGAGATTTCAGAAATCGAGGCCGTCACCAAACGGGCACTGCTGGCCCATGGCGCGTCTGAAACGGTTGCCAGCACGATGGCCGACGCCGTCGCCTGGGCCGAGGCGCGGGACAACCGGATTTGCGGGCTCTACTACCTTGAAAGCTATTGCCAGCAACTGTTCACCGGGCGTGTCAAAGGTGCTGTGACGCCAGAGGTCACGCGTCCAAAACCCGGCGTGGTTGAGGTGGATGCAGGCTACGGTTTTGCCCAGCCCGCTTTTCGTGCCGCGTTTGAAACTGCTCAGGGCGCAGCGCGCGAAACCGGGTTGGCCAGCTTGCTTGTCCGACACGCCCACACCTGCACAGCGCTTGGGTGGTTCACAGAGCAGATCGCGAAGGCGGGACTGATCGGGATGGGCTATACCAACGCCTCACCCATCGTCGCCCCGCCGGGTGGTAAGACGCGGGTGATCGGCACCAACCCGATGTCCTTTGCCGTGCCGGATGGCGCTGGTGGGGTGGGCATGCTGTTTGACCAGTCAACCACCTCAGTCGCACTCGGGCGCATCACCATGGCCAAAGCGGCGGGTGAGCCGATCCCCGAAGGATGGGCCGTAGACGCAGATGGCAAGCCGACAACCGATCCGGAAGCGGCCTTGCAGGGGTCGCTTTGCAGCACCGGCGGCTACAAAGGCTGGGGTCTTGGGTTGATGGTCGAGATCATGGCGGCGGGGTTGGCAGGCGGCACACCAAGCCGGTCAGTCAAGCCGCTGAAGGCACCGGACGGCGCGCCGCATGATCTGGGGCATTGTTTTCTGCTGATCGACCCGGGCATCCGCACTGATTTCGACGCAATGGTCGCGGGACTCGCAGAGGCGGTCTCGCAAGACGATGGCGCGCGCCTGCCGGGACGCGGCAAATCGCTGCGAAACGCTGTCGACGTGCCAGACACGCTGTGGAACGCCACGCTCGCTCTTGGTGAGGGCTGACATCTCGCTCACGTGAACGTTTGATGCGTCGTGATCGAAGGCGTTGATAGGAAGGGCCAATCATTTGAGGGGTTCGACCATGTTTCGCCGTTTCTTAGCCATCGCCTTGACCGTTCTCGCCATGCCCGCCCTGGCGGCACCCGTCTCGTTTGACGGGTCGTGGAAGACGCAGAAGCTTTCGCTCTTTTCGTCAAACAAATACGGGTTCAACGGCAATTCAGTGTCGGTGAGTTCTGAGGGGTCGGTGTCGTTGGCCTACCGCAGACTGGATGCATCGTATTGGGATGCGTCCTCAGCACAATGGTCGTGGCGCGTTGACGAAGGGGTGCCCGCGACGGACCTGCGCAAGAAAGGGGGCGATGACCGCAATCTGGCGCTGTATTTTGTGTTCCTGCCCGAAGATCAGGCGGAGGCGCTAAAAGGTGCCAGTGTGCGCAAGCTTTTGACCAACAAAGCCGCCCGGGTGCTGGTTTACGTCTGGGGTGGCGCGCATAACCGCGGCGCGGTTCTGAGCAGCCCCTATCTGGGCAATCGCGGCAAGACCATCGTCTTGCGCGGCTCGGGCACGGGGAGTGCGAGTGAAAACGTCAATCTGGCGCGGGATTATGGCAATGCCTTTGGTGGCAACGCGGCCCTTGTTGGTGTGGCCCTGTCCGGTGACAGTGACGACACCAACAGCCGCATTCGCGCCTCGATCAGTGGGTTGCGGGTGAACTGAGCGAGGGCAAGCGGTTTCGAAACCGCTTCACGCGCGCTGGGTGATCCAGACGCCCAGTGCCATTACGGCGATCCCTGTGGCACGGGTCAGGTTCAACGGGCTGATGCGCGCGCCGAAGAGGCCGTAATGATCGATGAGCGCGGCTGAGATCAGTTGCCCGACGAGCACAAAAAACACTGCATTCCCGACACCGAAATGCGGCGCGATATAGGTGATAGATAGCACGTAAAAAGCCACGAGCAGCCCTGCCAGAAGCAGATGTTTCGGCGCGGTCGGGATTGCTGCCAATGGCTTTGGGCCCGTCGCAAAGGTGACAATGCTGGTGGCAATCAGTGCCACGCAAAACAGCACCATCGCTGCCGCAGCCGGCGAGCCGATGCGGGTGCCCAAAGCTGCATTAAGCGCGGCCAGAACCGGAATGCCGATCCCGGCGGCCAGCATGGTCAGGGCGTAGATGGGCATGGGCCGGACTCCGTTTTGTGACGTGCGCCGACCATGCGTCGCGCGCGCAGCTTTGTCACCCGGCAAATCGTGGCTGGCTTCTGCGCGCGTGGTTGCGCGCTGCGGCAAAGACAGGCAACCTGAGACCATCCCCTTGATGATGGAGGCGCGCATGTCAGCTCTTTGGAAATCGCTTGTTTTCGCGGGTGCCGGAACGGTTTTGCTGGCGGCCTGCACACCGGATGAAATGCCGGGCGTCAGTGACGGGCGGTCCCTGTTCATGCAAAACTGTGCTGTGTGCCACGGCGTGGATGGCAGAGGTGACGGCGCCATGGCGCGAGCGATGACGCGGGCACCGGCGAACCTGACGCTGATTTCGGTGCGAAACGGGGATGTATTCCCCCGTGCCAAGGTATTGTCGACGATTGACGGTTACGCGCGGTCCGAGATGGACGGGCCCAATATGCCGGAGTTCGGTGCGCTTTTGCAGGGTGATCTGGTGCCATTGGACACGGGCGACGGGGTAATGACGCCAACGCCGCGCAAGCTTGTGGCGCTATTGGAATATATCGAGAGTATTCAAGCCACGCGGTGAGGCAAGCTGCGTCGACGCAGATTGCA
>CAZCOX010000186.1:0-6683 GCA_964500115.1 uncultured Rhodobacterales bacterium | reverse complement strand
CCCTTTTGGGCAAGCCCCGCCATCTCCATCATGCCGGCACCCTTGCCGTCGAGATGCGCCGCCTGCGCCAGCACCGCGCCGATGGTCACAACGCCCGTGCCGCCAACGCCGGTGACAACCACGTTCCACGTGCCATCGATTGTCGGCAAGTCCGGCTGCGGCAGGTCCGGCAAATCCAAAGCCTGGGTCGCGGCCTTTTTCACCTGCGCGCCTTCGAGCGTGACGAAAGAGGGACAGAACCCTTTGACGCAGGAAAAATCCTTGTTGCAGGTCGATTGGTCAATCGCGCGCTTGCGCCCCAATTCGGTTTCAACCGGCACAATTGACACGCAGTTCGATTGCACACCGCAATCCCCGCAGCCCTCGCAGACATCCGTATTGATGAACACCCGCTTGTCCGGGTCGGGAAACAGCCCGCGCTTGCGCCGGCGGCGCTTTTCGGCAGCACAGGTCTGGACATAGACAATCACGCTGACGCCATCGATCTTGGTGAACCGGTCCTGCACAGCGGGCAGCTCAGAACGTTCAAAGCTTTCAATGCCTTGTCCAAAGCGGCTCAGGTCGACGTCCTCTTTGTCATCGTAGACCACGGCGACGTGCTGAACACCCATCGCGCGCACTTCGTCGACGATCCGATAGACGCTCAAACCGCCATCGTTGGGCTGGCCACCAGTCATTGCCACCGCATCGTTATAGAGGATCTTGTAGGTGATCGTTGTGCCCGCCGCGACAGCGGCGCGGATCGCCTGAATGCCGGAATGATTGTAGGTGCCGTCGCCAAGGTTCTGGAACACATGCTTGCGCTTTGAATAATGCGACTCGCCAATCCAGTTGGCCCCTTCGGCCCCCATATGGGTAAAGCCAGAGGTGTCGCGATCCATCCAGAGCGCCATGAAGTGACAACCAATCCCGGCATAGGCGCGGCTGCCGTCGGGCACCTTGGTCGAGGAGTTGTGCGGACAGCCGGAGCAGAAATACGGCAGACGCGCCGCGATGTCCTCTGCGTTGTCAGCTTTGCGGGCTTCGTCAATCTCTTGCAGACCGGCGCGGAGCCGGTCGGTATCGCGCCCCTCGTCGATCAGGATGTGTCCGAGCTTGTCGGCAATCATGATCGGGTCGAGCGCCCAATGGGTCGGGAACAACTCTTCGGCCCCGTCCGCTGCGCTGCCTTTGTGCCAGCCCCAAACGCGCCGCCCCCGCCGATTGTCGAACAGCGCTTCTTTGATCTGAACCTCGATCAGCTTGCGCTTTTCCTCGACCACGACAATCAGATCGAGCCCTTCGGCCCAATCGCTAAAGCCGCGCATATCCAGCGGCCAGGTTTGGCCCACCTTGTAGGTGGTGATCCCCAAACGCTCCGCTTCGGCCTCATCCAGCCCCAACAGAGACAGCGCATGCACAAGATCGAGCCAGTTCTTGCCCGCCGCGACAAAACCGATCTTGGCCCCCGGCTTGCCCCAGACGCGCTTGTCCATCTTGTTGGCATGGGAAAACGCCTCGGCCGCAAAGCGTTTGTACTGAATAAGGCGCGTCTCCTGAAGGAAGCGGTCGTCGGCCAGACGGATGTTCAAACCATCCTCGGGCATGTCAAACTCTGGCGTGACGAAGGACATGCGATCGGCCCTGCCATCGACAACCGCTGTCGCCTCCACCGTGTCCTTCATCGTCTTTAGGCCCACCCACAGGCCGGAAAACCGTGATAGCGCATAGCCATAAAGGCCGTAATCCAGAATTTCCTGCACACCTGCGGGTGAAACCACGGGCATATAAGCATCGACCATCGCAAATTCGGACTGGTGCAAAACGGTCGAGGATTCGCCGGTGTGGTCGTCCCCCATCGCCATCAGGACCCCACCGTGCTTGGAAGACCCCGCCATATTCGCGTGGCGCATCGCGTCACCGGATCGGTCAACGCCGGGGCCCTTGCCGTACCAGAGGCCAAAGACGCCATCGTGGGTGCCTTCGCCACGAAGTTCGGCCTGCTGGGTGCCCCAGATGGCCGTGACGGCCAGATCCTCGTTCAGACCTTCTTCAAAAGTGACGTCTGCCGCGCGCAATAACTTCTCGGCCCGCGTCATTTGCATGTCCACCGCGCCCAGCGGTGATCCACGGTACCCTGTCACATACCCGGCTGTATTCAGGCCCGCCGCCGTATCCCGCGCCTTTTGCATCAGCATCAGCCGCACCAAGGCTTGCGTGCCGTTCAGCAGAACCGGTGACTTCGTCAGATCAAACCGGTCGTTCAAAGAAATCGCGGCTTTGGTCATTTGACGCCTCCCAACGTGAAATGTGCCCTAAGATTACACCAAAATTAGGTCACAATTGCTGACCTTACCAGAAAAATCTCGTGATTTCTCAATGTATGCGCAACTTGTCGTTCATATATTTCTTTATGTCATGTAGACGGGCGTCAACGACGGAAAGCGAAAGCCATGGACTGGGACAAGCTTAGAATATTTCACGCGGTTGCCGACGCTGGCAGCCTGACTCACGCCGGTGACACGCTGCATCTGTCGCAATCCGCCGTGTCGCGCCAAATCAGGGCGCTCGAAGAATCACTCAACACCGTCCTTTTTCATCGCCACGCGCGCGGTCTGATCCTGACAGAACAGGGGGAGTTGTTGTTCGACGCCACCCGCTCAATGAACAAACGGATTGAGGCCGCAACAGCGCGCATCCGCGACAGCGAAGAAGAAGTGTTCGGCGAATTGCGCGTCACCACGACGATTGGGTTTGGCTCTCTCTGGCTCGCGCCGCGCCTGCCCAAGCTTTATGAGAAATATCCCGACCTGAACATCGACCTGATGCTTGAGGAACGGGTGCTTGATCTGCCCATGCGCGAGGCAGACGTCGCCGTGCGCATGAAAGAACCCAGCCAGGCGGACCTTATTCGTAAAAAGCTGATGGCCATTCGGATGCGCCTTTACGCGTCGCCCGAATACCTGGCCCAACATGGCGCGCCGGAAACCATGGAAGACATGGTGAAACACCGACTGATCTGCCAGAATCCGCGCGCCGCGCAGGTCAGCGCGGGCATGATGCTGGTTCAGCAACTGCTGACACACGACATTAAATCAACGCTGACCGTGAACAACTACTTCGGTGTTCTACAAAGCGTTCTATCGGGATTGGGCATTGGCGTTTTGCCAGATTACGTGGTCGAAGACTTCCCCAGCGTTGAACGCGTTCTACCTGAAGTTGAATCGGTGGAAGTGCCTGTTTTCCTGGCTTACCCAGAGGAACTTAGGCAGTCGAAACGTATCGCCGCGTTCCGCGATTTCGTGCAGGAAGAGATCTTTACCCACCGTCAGACACGCAAGGCGCTCGGTATGGGCTAACTGCCTAAAGTGTGACCCATGCGCCTCATGCATAGCGGCATTGCTACATATAGGGGGCAATACCCCTTGCTATGCATCAGTTCGATGACATATTTGGCACATGTGAGATGAAGCGCTGATTTGTGCATCATCTTCATACCTCCCTGTTGGACTTCGGCCGAGCTATGCTCGGCCTTTTTTTTGCGCCTGCCTTTGCGCTGTGCCGAACGGCGCGTATTTGACGCAATCGGGCGATCCTCCTAAACCACGCTCAGCAACTAGCGCCGCATAGGTTGCGTGGTGGGTTTTGACGGGGGACCACAATGGCCGATACACGAAAGCTCGAATGCACATGCGGTGAGGTTCAGTGGTCTATCGCAGCGCAGGCTCGGGGAACCCACCTTTTGTGTTACTGCGAGGATTGTCAGACCTATGCGCGGGCGCTGGACAATGGGGCAAGCCGCCTCGACAGCGACGGTGCGACTGAGATTTTTCAAACGCTGCCCGACAACATCCGGTTCGAAAAGGGCATCGATCACGTCGCGCCTCTCCGGCTTAGCCCCAAGGGCATCCTGCGCTGGCACGCGACCTGTTGCGGCACGCCGATTGCCAACACGCTGCCAAAACCGGGCATTCCCTTTGTTGGCGCTGTCTTGCCACCCGGCATCAAACGCTATGGCCCCATCACGGCCCGGTTGAGCACAATTGGCACCGCGCCGCATATCAAGGAAACGGGCGTTCTGAACGCTCAGATGTCCGTGATCGGGCGTATGCTGCGCGGCCTCGTGACCGGGGCTGGCCGCAAATCCCCGTTCTTTGGAAAAGACGGTGCGCCAATAACCGCGCCGCGCGTGATGAGCCTTGCCGAACGCAACGCGGCGCGTCCCTGAGCAAAGTCGAAAGGAAAACGGCGATGAAAAGCCTGTGTGAGATGGCGGTCGACGTTCTGACGACGGCTGACGGGCGCGAGAAAACCGCTAAGTCACGTCGCCACGCAAAGGAGTGGTTTGCCGCGCGCGAGACCGGCACACCGATTGAGATCGGTCACGCAACGCCGCCTCTGCGCCCGGCCCGGCCCGACCAACCCGAATTGCTGAACCCGCGCGACGTGCCCAAGCGCAAACCGGGCAGTCCGCAAGGTCGCATCGCGCTCTTGCACGCCGTGGCGCATATCGAGTTGAATGCGGTCGATTTGCATTGGGACATCATCCCGCGTTTTGCACATATCAAAATGCCGCTTGGATTCTATGACGACTGGGTCAAAGCTGCCGACGAGGAATCCAAACATTTCAATATGATGTGCGACTGCCTTGAGGAACTGGATAGCCATTACGGGGCGCTGCCAGCCCACGCAGGCATGTGGCGCGCGGCAGAGGACACTGTCGGCGATTTCATGGGGCGTCTGGCCGTCGTCCCCATGGTGCTTGAGGCGCGCGGGCTGGACGTCACACCCGGCATGATCGATATCTTCCGCAAGGCCCAGGCAACCAGCGCGGTCGAGGCGTTGGAAGTCATTTACAGCGAAGAGGTTGGCCACGTCGCCTATGGCTCCAAATGGTTTCACTTCCTCTGTGGCCGCCACGAAGAAGACCCCAAGGAAACCTTTCATGCGCTCGTCAGAAAATACTTCAAAGGCGCGCTAAAGCCGCCCTTCAACGAAGAAAAGCGGGCCGAAGCCGGACTGCCGCCGGATTTCTACTGGCCGTTGACCGAATCCGCCTAGGTTGCACGCGATTGCAAATTGACCCGACCAGCGTGCATCGCGTGGTCTAACCCTGCGTAAGATCGGCGAAATCTTGCCCATTCGGCAAGGCACCGCGCGACATGACGACTGACTGGTCCAAAAACGTTGCCAATTCGTGAATGTGTCTTTAGAGCCGTAACACATACGCGCCCGGGTTTGGGGACCAAGAGGCGCGACAAAAGGGTTGGGATAGGGGACATACAGGTGCGCACGCGACTTGCGATCAAATTGCATGGCATTCTCGAACACTATTTTCCGGAGCGCCGCCTCTTCCTGCGATCCGACACCGAAACACGCTTCATCCGACTGAAATCAGGCACACAAGCCATCGCCTTTGGCGGCGCGTCCTTGGTTCTGGCCTGGACAATCGTTGCCACCGCCATTCTGCTGATGGACTCGATTGGGTCTGGCAACTTCCGCGAACAAGCCAAGCGCGACTTGGAGACCTATCAGCTGCGTCTCAACATTCTGTCCGAAGAGCGCGACATGCGCGCCAAGGAGGCGCGCGCCGCACAAGAACGGTTCAACAGCGCACTTGAGCAGGTGTCGGTCATGCAGTCGCAACTGCTGGACGCCGAAACACAGCGCGCAGAGCTTGAGACAGGTCTCGAAGCCGTTCACCTGAAGCTGCGCACGGCGATCCGCGAACGCGAAGATACGCGCACAGAGCTCGCCACTTTGCAGACCGAGATCGAAGAAGGCGAAACGGCCCTTGTGGGGGCCGGTGCCGTTGACACGACTACCCTTGATTTCCTCTCCGCCGCCCTGTCCCGCACCGCCGAAGAGCGTGACCAGGTGGTCGCCGACGCGCAGGAGGCTTTGATCCGCGCCGACGAAATGGCGACCGAGATCAAGCTGATGGAGGAAAAGAACGATACGATCTTCCGCCAGTTGGAAGAAGCCATGACCGTGTCGGTCAAACCGCTCGACAAGATGTTCTCGGCCGCGGGGATGGACCCGGATCGCATCCTCAACCAAGTGCGCCGCGGCTATTCCGGCCAGGGTGGCCCTCTTATGCCGCTCAGCTTTTCGACACGGGGTGAGGAACCCTCGGAAGACGTGATGCGCGCGAACCGCATTCTGAACCAGATGGACCGGCTGAACCTTTATCGCATCGCCGCCGAGAAAGCGCCGTTTGCGATGCCGGTGAAAGATTCCTTCCGCTTCACAAGCGGGTTCGGCCAACGCTGGGGCCGCCTGCATGCGGGGGCAGATTTCGCCGGACCAACTGGCACACCGATCTATGCAACGGCGGATGGTGTTGTGACCTGGGCAGGCTGGCAGTCTGGATATGGTTACTTGGTCAAGATACAGCACGAATTTGGTATCGAGACGCGATATGCGCATAATTCAAAACTCTATGTGAAAAAGGGTCAAAGGGTCTCGCGCGGGGACAAAATTGCTGCTATGGGGAGCTCCGGACGCTCGACCGGCTCCCACGTCCACTATGAGGTCCGTGTCGGCGGCAAACCTGTGAACCCCATGATCTACATCAAGGCTGCAAACGATGTTTTCTAAAAGCAAAATTAACGATCCCGCGCCAAAAGCGGACGACACTGGCGCGTCAAAGCCGGCGATGGCCGAAACACCGCGCCCCGCGGCCACCGAATTCAAGGCCTCTG
>CAZCOX010000185.1:0-6716 GCA_964500115.1 uncultured Rhodobacterales bacterium | reverse complement strand
TCCACGCATCTTCAAAGAGCGAGGTGTTGTTGTTCCAAAAGTGATGCACCGATGGCGCGCGCTGCAAGATCGCGTCGCGCGTCGGCCGCGCGATTTCACGCGCAAGGGTGAGGGCGTTCTGTTTCTTCGTCGTTTCCATGTCTTAATTGTTCCCTTGTTAGTGTGTCAGATATTGCCTTTTCTAGTGGCTATAAACCGGCTCATTCAGATTAGGGTTTTCGCGATTTCGAGATAATCAGCGCACTTGGGCAGTGTGGCCGCGCCGAAACGATCAGCCCGGCCTGTCGCTTAGGATCAGTTGATCTCTTGCACCTTCATGACCAGATCGCCCCAGTTGCGCTGGTTCTCCATGTCGTGTTCAAGCCCTTGTTCGTCCGCAATGGTGAACCGCTTGATCGCCGGTGTTTTGCTGGTGGCCTGATAGAGCCAATAGGCTTCGGCCTTCAGCGCCTCGTCGATGGGTTTGTCAATGGATTCATAAACCATTTGCTTGCAGGCGTTGATCGATTCCGCCGGGAACTGCGCAATACGCTGGGCCAACGCGTTCACGTAGGGCCCGATCTCGTCAGGTTCCAGCGCCTTGTTGATGGTGCCCAGACGCTCTGCGTCGTCGGCGTCATAGTCCTGCGCACTGAGGATGATTTCCAGCGCCTTGCCCATCCCGATCTGGCGCGCCATGCGAGAGGCTCCGCCGCCGCAGGGCAGGATGCCCATGCCGACTTCCATCTGCATGAACTTGAACTTGCCCCGCGCGGCAAAGCGCATGTCAAGCGCGAGCGCCAGTTCGTGCCCACCGCCACGCGCAAATCCTTCCAGCTTGGCGATGGTGGCTTGCGGCACCTCGCTGATGCGTTCGCAGACGGCTTGCAGATCCAAAAGCTGCGCTTCTTCGCGCGACACGGCTTCCCCTGACATGTCTTTCAGAAGTTCGGTGTCGTAGTCGCAGACCCAGACCTCCGGGTTGGCAGATTGGAAGACCACCACTTTCACGTCGCGGTCGCGTTCCAGCCGCATGGCGAGGCTGTTGAGGTCGGCGAGCATCTTTTGGCCCTGAACGTTCACCGAGCCGAAATCGAAGGTGACGGTCGCAATTGCGTTTTTTACGTCGACACTGAAAGTTTTGAAATTCTCGTACTTCACCGTGGTCTCGTGGTTCAAATCCGCCTGCTGCGGTCATTTGGGGTTTCGCGGTCCAATCAACAGTGAGCTGCCGCTTGCAGGTCATTTATTGAATGCGTTTTGCGAATAAACGGAAATATCTGGAATTCAGTTTTCGTGATTCACGGCAAAAATCTGCGTCATGATCCGAGGCCACGCAGCACAAGTGATGGGCCCGAAAAGTAGACAGGCATCCCGATTCAGGTCAGACTGGCCCGGGAAGGCTCTTTGGGAGGAGGCTTTCATGACGCGTTCGAATTTCAGAACGCCTGTTGCGCAGGCCATACGCTCGTCGTGGGAACGATGTGAACGCGTTCACGGGCTCAATCGCGATGTGGGCAATCCGATCCTGCGGCTGCAGTCTTCGGAAGTCGCCCCACGCCTTGAGGCGCTGACCGAACAAATCGGGGGTCGGCACGGGATATTCCGAAAGCTGGCGCAGATCGCCTCTGCCGCTGGCCATTGTCTGGTTGTGACGGATACGGACGGCATTCTTGTCCGGTTGGAAACGGAAGATCCGGGCGGCGACTGGAACGGTATTCTCATCGGGTCGGTCTGGGATGAGCGGTTGGCAGGCACCAATGGCGTATCCATGGCCCTGTCTGAGGGGCGGGAGGTGACGGTCAGGGGCGGCGAGCACTATTATTCCAGCCTCCAGGTCTATTCCTGCTCAGGTGTGCCACTCCGCAATGCGACAAACGAGATCATTGGCGTGGCCAGCCTCTCGTCCTTTGACCGTGGCAGTCCCGGCGACGGGCTGTTCGCGCAGCAACTGTTGGGAGCTGCGGCAAGCCGAGTTCAGCAAACGCTGTTTCTGCGGGATTTCAAGGAGGCTGCAATTGTCTCTGTAGCGGTGCCGGGGCGGCGCGAATTGATCAAGGGGGCGGAGCTTGTCGCCGTTGACGAGGGCGGCGTGATACTTGGTGCGACTTCGGCGGCCCATACGGTGTCGGGCGTGCGTGATCATGCTGAATTGACGGGCCGCGCCTTTGATGAGGTTTTCGGGACCGACCTGCGAAGTCTCGATCAGGTGCCGGGGCGGGTCATGTCCGTACGCCGTGACAAGGGCCCGCTGCTGGATCTGTGGACCCGCGCACCCGTGGAACGCACCAAAGCCTTCCCCGGCTTTCGCCCCAGAACGGTGACGGTCAAACGTCGAAACCTGCCGTCGTCCGCCAAAGACTTTGCAGCGGGATCACACCTCATGGCCGCCATTTGTGAGCGCGCAAGCAACAGTTTTGACCATGGTGTTCCGATGCTGTTGGAAGGGGAGACGGGCACGGGCAAGTCAACACTCGTCAGGATGCTGATCGGCAACTCGCCAAATGTAACCATCGATTGCGCAGGGCTGTCTGATACAGTCGATGAACGCGGCTATGTGCATTCGCTGATTGAGCAGGCCCGCATCGCGGGCGGTCTGCATCACGGCACGAGCCTGATTTTCGACAATGTGGATGAAATGCCGTTCTTTGCCCAAAATATGTTCCGCTGTCTACTGGAGAAGGCCGAGAACGCGGGTACGGATACGGTCAAGATCCTGAGCACGAGCCGCAAGCCGCTGCTGGATGCTGTGCGGCAGGGGGCGTTTCGCGAGGACCTCTATTACCTGTTGTCAGGCGTGAAGTTTGTCCTGTCACCGGTCCGCGACAGGGAACGCCCTCCCATTCTGGCACTCGACATTGCCGCGCAGTTAGCAAACCGGACCGTTGAAATCAGCGAAGAGGCGCAAACCGCGATCAACACCTATGATTGGCCGGGCAATGTGCGCGAGTTGCGCAACGCGCTGCGGCAGGCTCTTTTGCAGGGCGATGGTAAATGCATTGCGGCTTTGGACATTGCCCTGGTGGAGCCGCGCATAGGCCGCAACCGGAAAGTGGCCAAACTGTACTTCAGCGACGAAGAAGAAGTTTTGATGGATGCTTTGAGAAGCGCGAACTGGAATGTCTCGCGCGCCGCGCGCACCCTGGGGATTGGTCGGGCCACCATCAACCGAAAGATCAAGGCATTTGGGATCTCCCGCCCGACATGAACGGGCGGGAGCAGACGCGGTTCAGAACCTGTTGAACCCGCCCTTTTGTGCGATGTAGAGCGGTGAGATGCCCTCCAGTACGCCCTTAATATAGGGCGTAGCGTTCGAGGATATGCCATTTGCCGGTGTCGCCGACCTCGTACCATTCGTAAACCAGCGTGCCGTCTTCCTTGCTGGTGCGGTCGACCAATTCTCCCATGAGCTCCATAAAACCTGCGCGGTTGGCCTCTGGCACGTCGACTTCGAGGTGAATGTGGATGGTATCGTTGGACATGGTTTCCTCCCTATTTGGTTTTGTCCGTTTGAAACTGGCAGGCCCGCATCGCGGCGTCATAAAGCGCGTCTGCGGGCAACTCTGTGATGTCTGTGGCAGCAGCAAGGCTGGTGTGGGCGGCGCGGTTGATCTCGCTTAGCCCAAAGTGGCGATGAAACTCAGACACAGCGTCCGTGCCGGGTTGAAACGTCTCTTCCGTAAGGATCAGCGCATGGGCGAGCACGCGCGGTCCTTTGGATGCATCAGGGCGCCAGCGCTGCGCGGTTCCGATAAATTTTTTGCCCTTAATCGACAGGTTCCAGCCGCCGTCGCAAAAGCTGCCGGGCGTCGCGCCGGGGCTAACCGTGATCTGCGTGCTGCGCAGGCCCTCTTGAAGGGCACCGATCAGCAAGCGGTATCCGTCTTCAATCGTGAAGCGGGCAGGGGCGTTGTAGCTGAGGGCGAGGTTCACGACACCCGCCCCCTGTGGCACCGCGCCGCCCCCGGTGGTGCGCAGGAGGACAGGCCAGCCTTGCGCGGACAAGGCTTTGCAAGCCGCCGCAAACCCGTTGGTCCGCTCAAATCTGCGCGGACAGACGATCCCCGGAGCAACGGATGCCCAGAGCCCAACTTGCGGGCCGTCTGCGCTAAAAAGATCGTGTTCAAATCTCAGCCCCTCCGCTGCATCCGCGGCCAGCCGCACTTGGGGCGTCACACGGCAAGCCCTTCGATATCCTCGCAGATCGCCGTCAGCAGATCGCCTGCAGGTGCGCCATCCAGCGCACGGTGATCGAAGGTCAGCGACAGCCCCACATGCGGGCGTAATTCGATGCCGCCGTCTTCTGCACGCACGGACCGGTCGGTCATCCGCCCGATGCCCAGAATGCAGATCTGGCCCTGATTGAGGATAGGGGTGAAGTGTTCGGCCCGTGTGAGGCCAAGGTTGGACACAGTGAAGGTGCCCCCCGTCATCTCGGTCACGGTCAGCTTGTTGGTCTTGGCCCGTGCGGCAAGATCCTGACGCGCGGCACGCAATGCGGTGACATCCATCTTGTCGGCCCCAAAGATGGCCGGCGCCACCAGCAGGTTGCCGGGTAGGGCAATCGCCACCGACAGGTCGATGCCGTCGTGCAGATGCACGTCGCGGTCGACGACCTTGCCGTTCGCGTCTGGCACTTTCTTCAAAGCGCGCACGACTGCGAGCATCAGCAAGTCTTCGACGGATACCTTAGTACCACCCTCGGCCAGCCGTACCTTTTCCGCCATCAGAGTAGTCGCATCCGCACTGCCGTGATGGGTCAGCTGCGCCGCATTAGCGAGGCTTTTGACCATCGCGTCCGCGATCATGCCGCGCACGCCTTTTAACGGCACGGTCCGAAGGCCGTCGCTCATGAGATAGTTCCGATGACACCACCCTTGGGTACCACGGCGTCCGCTTCTTCCTTGATGGTGATGGTGCCAGAGGCCGTGGCGTTGATCTCGTACTGAACTTTGGCGGTCATGATCTCGGCAATCAGTGCGCCCTCTGCAACTGTGGCGCCATCGCTAACAAGCCAGGTGGTGATCACAGCGTCTTCGTCTTCTTCCCAGAGGTTTGTTGGGATGATGATATCTGTCATTTCTTGTATCCTGATTGGGAATGCCCTGAAGGAGCGGGACCGCCAGTCAGCGGCCCCGCGTGAACTGGCCTCAGGCCGCTTTCATGCTGTCAAAGGCAGCGACAATCTTGTCGGGGTTGGGCAGGCAGAACTGCTCCATCACCCGCGCGTAGGGGATCGGGACATCGGGGTAAGCCACACGCTTGGGCGCGGCCTTGAGAACCGAGATATCGTGTTCCGTCACACTGGCGATGATCTCGCCCGAGACACCGTAAGACATATAGTCTTCGTCCACGACGATCAGGCGACCGGTCTTGGCCACGGAGGCGCGAATGGTATCGCGATCCAGCGGGACAAGGCTGACCAGATCGATCACCTCTGCGCTCACGCCTTGACCCTCTAGCTGTTCTGCCGCCTTCAGCGCGTTGTGAACACCCATGCCAACGCTGACGATGGTCACGTCCTTGCCTTCGCGGGCGACCTTGGCCTTGCCGATTTCAACGGTGTAGCTTTCCTCTGGCGTATGCACCGTGGCACCCGGTTCCGTCGCAAGCCACCCCATGCCCTGCAGGCTTTTGTGGTACATGTAGACCACCGGGCTGTCGTCGCGCATGGCAGCCGTCATCAGCCCCTTGGCGTCATAGGCGTTCGACGGGCAGACGACCTTCATGCCAGGCAGGTGCGCAAAAGTGCCATAGAGACACTGCGAATGTTGGCCTGCGTCTGAATAGCCACCCCCGGTGGAGGTCATCAGCACCATCGGCACCTTGAAGTTGCCGCCGGAGAAGTAGGTGTTTTTGGCCATCAGGTTGT
Organism: uncultured Rhodobacterales bacterium; assembly: GCA_964500115.1. Classification (GTDB taxonomy): domain Bacteria; phylum Pseudomonadota; class Alphaproteobacteria; order Rhodobacterales; family Rhodobacteraceae; genus Marivita. The sequence continues at coordinate 865 of CAZCOX010000185.1, read as the reverse complement.
AGATCGCATCAAAGCAGACCCCGAAGAAGTCGACGAACATCAGCTCGACCACCGGGCGCATGCCGTCCTGGGCGGCCCCAACGGCAGCCCCAATAAAGGCGGTTTCCGAGATTGGCGTGTCGCGGATACGTTCCTTCCCGAATTCGTCCAGCAAGCCGCGCGTGTTGCCGTAAACACCGCCAAGTGCGCCGATGTCTTCACCCATCACAAAAACCGAAGGATCAATGCGCATTTCCTGCGCCACGGCTTCGGCCATGGACCGTGCGATAGTGAGTTTTCTTTCGTTGGGTACGTTCATTTCCTATCCCTCCCGTTCACGCGAAAACGGCCGTCAGCGCGTCTTCGGGCGCTGGATCGGCACTTTCGCGGGCAAATTTGATGGCGGCTTCGACACGCGCCGCGCTCTCGGCCTCGATGGCGTCGAGCTCAGCCTCCGTGGCCATGCCATCTGCCAGCATCTTGGCTCGCATCTTTGGGATCGGGTCCTTTTCGAAAAGCGCGTCTTTCTCACCTTCGGGGCGGTAGCCTTCCGCGTCGCCCATGAAGTGGCCGGCCAAGCGGTAGGTTTCGACCTCGATCAGCGATGGCCCTTCACCGGCCCGCGCACGGGCAATGGCCTCACCCGCAGCGGCGTAGATCGCATAAGGGTCGTTGTCGGCCACGCGGACGCCCGGAATGCCATAGGCAGCGGCCCGGTCGGCGTTGTTGGCGATGGCGGTGGAGTCTTCCTTTGAGACGGAGATGCCCCAATCGTTGTCCTCGATCACGCAGACGAAGGGTAGCTTCCAAGTGGCCGCAAGGTTCATCGCCTCGTGCCAGCCGCCCTGGTTCACGGCCCCTTCGCCAACAAAGGCCACGCCCACGC
>CAZCOX010000184.1:0-6731 GCA_964500115.1 uncultured Rhodobacterales bacterium | reverse complement strand
CGCATAGCGACTTTCACACGCTGGAAAGCACCGGCTCTGGCAACCTGCACGGCACGCCGCTGGCTTATGCGACGGGCCAGCCCGGCTTTGACCTCTTCCCGAAGCTTGACGTGACCGTACCGGAAGCCAACACCTGCATCATCGGTCTGCGCTCCGTCGATGCGCCGGAACGGGCCAAGCTGGAAGCCACCGATGTGCGCTGCCATGACATGCGCGACATTGATGAGCGAGGCGTAGCCGCCCTCCTGCGCCCGTTCCTTGAGGATGTCGCCAAGGCTGGCGGCGCGCTGCATGTCTCGCTGGACGTCGATTTCCTCGATCCCGCCAACGCGCCCGCTGTGGGCACAACTGTGCCCGGCGGCGCGACAGTGCGCGAAGCACATCTGGTCATGGAGATGCTCTGCGACAGTGGTCTGATGACCTCTCTCGATTTGGTTGAATTAAACCCGATGCTCGATGAACGCGGGCGCACGGCACATCTGATGGTCGATCTGGCGGCCTCTGCCCTCGGGCGTCGCGTGTTTGACCGCCCCACCCCCCGTTTGATGTAAGGAGTTTCGCCATGATGCCTTCTGACAAAGCACTTGTCCCGTTTGTTTCGGTCGATCACATGATGCAGCTGGTACACCGTGTGGGGCTGGAGCAAATGATCACCCGCATCGCAGCGGCCATCGAAGAAGACTTCAAACGCTGGGAGTCCTTTGACAAAACACCCCGCGTGGCGGCGCACAGCCCGGTTGGGGTGATCGAATTGATGCCCACGGCCAATGACACGCAATACGCGTTCAAATACGTCAACGGGCACCCCAAGAACACGGCCGAGGGACTGCAAACCGTGACGGCCTTCGGTCTCTTGGCGGATGTGGACACGGGCTATCCGGTGCTTTTGTCCGAAATGACGCTACTCACTGCGCTCCGGACCGCTGCGATGTCGGCGGTGGCGGCCAAGTATCTGGCGCCCAAGGGCGCGCGCGTGATGGCGATGATCGGCAATGGTGCCCAGGCGGAATTCCAGTCGGTGGCGATGAAGGCGATCTGCGGGATCGACACTGTGCGGCTTTACGACAAAGACCCCGCAGCAACGCGCAAATGCGCCGCGAACCTTGCGGCGACCGGTCTGAACTTTGTCGCCTGCGCCTCGGCCGAAGAGGCGATTGAAGGGGCCGATATCCTCACCACCTGCACGGCGGACAAGCAATACGCGACGATCCTGACCGACAACATGGTCGGCGCGGGCGTGCACATCAACGCAATTGGCGGCGATTGCCCCGGCAAAACCGAACTGACGGAGGCCATTCTGCACCGGTCCAACATCTTTGTGGAATACCCGCCGCAAACCCGGATCGAGGGGGAAATTCAGCAGCTTGCGGAAGATCACCCTGTGACCGAGCTCTGGCAGGTGATCACAGGTACAGCACAAGGGCGTCGGGATGCGCGCGACATCACGCTGTTCGACAGCGTGGGATTTGCAATCGAAGACTTTTCGGCCCTGCGTGTGGTCAACGACCTGACCCGCGAAACGGGGTTCAATCTGCCGCTGGATTTGCTGGCCGACCCGGATGATCCGCGAGACCTGTTCGGTATGTTGATGCGGGCAAGTTAACGTCAGAAAAACAGCTTGGTGACTGCCACGATGGCAAGCGTCATGGCCGAAGCGCCACCGGCGAAAATGAAAAGCTCGTACCACCGGGTTTCTTTGTTGAGCTTACCCGTTTCAGCGACCATTTTCCCGGTCTCTGCGACCAACCGAGAAATTTCCGCGCGCATCTTGTCATCGGCGAGTGCTTGTTCGCGCTCAGTCATTTTTGCCTCCGCACTGACACCAATGTCTGCGTGATATCGGTGAATATATGGTTGCGGCGCGCTCCAATCAAATATGGTTTGCGTTTGAACGCAACTCTTCTTCTCGGGCATCAGCTATCTTCCAGGCGCCATGCGATTTCGAAATCGCGTGGCAAAGCCGCTTCCAAGCGGCTTGGTGGCCTAGAGGTAGTCCGCGCGCTGCAGGCCGTATTTCGCCATTTTTTCATTCAGCGTCCGGCGTGGCAGGCAAAGCTCTTCCATGACCGAGGCAATTGACCCACGATGCCGACGCATCGTGTTGTCGATCAGCATGCGTTCAAACGCCTCGACATATTCCTTGAGCGGTTTGCCTTCGGTTGTCATGACCGGCTGCATTTCTTCGTGATCCGACATCAAAAGCGAGGCAATCGTGCCCGTCCCGCGCCGCGATTGCAGCACCGCGCGTTCGGCGAGGTTAATCAGTTGGCGCACGTTTCCGGGCCATGGCGCCTGCAGCAATTGCGCCGCTTCCTGCGCGCTCACCTTTGGCGCGTCGCACCCATATTCCTCGGAAAACTGGTCCGCCAACACCGTGAACAGGGTCAGAATATCCTCACCCCGGTTGCGCAATGGTGGCGCCGTGATTTTGAGTGCTGCGAGCCGATAGTAAAGGTCGGGTCGCAGCGCGTCTTCGCAGGTCCGCCCCTCATCCTGCAGGTTACAAATGGCGACGATCCGCGTCTCGGGTGGCGTGCCCTGATCATTGATCATCGTCAGCAAACGCGCTTGTGCGGCATCTGAGAGAGCTTCGATGTCTTCCAGGACAAGCGTACCGCCGCGCGCTTCCTCAACCGCTGGCAGGCGCACGTCGTCCGGCTGCATCGGGCCAAACAGGCGGCGGATCAGGCTATCCTCATCCATCGCAGCACAGGAAATCAGAACAAACTTCTTACCCGCGCGGCTGCCGACCGCATGAAGCGCGTGCGCGATCAGGGTCTTGCCCGTCCCCGTTTCACCGTCGATCAGAACATGCCCATCCGCCTGCCCCAGATCGAGGATATCCTCGCGCAGACGTTCCATCGCCGGGCTGGCCCCAATGAGCTTGCGCATCATCTGGTTGCCGTCCCCCAATTCACGCCGAAGCGCGCGGTTGTCGAGCGTCAGGCGGCGCGCATTGGTTGCCTTCTTCGCCAAGTCAGACATCCGGTCAGGGTTGAAGGGCTTTTCCAGGAAATCAAACGCCCCAATGCGCATCGCCTCAACCGCAATCGGCACATCGCCGTGCCCGGTGATCATGATCACTGGCAGCGCGCTATCGGTGCCCATGAGTTTGCGCAATAGCTGAATGCCGTCCATGCCGGGCATCTTGATGTCGGAAATCACAATCCCCGGGTAGTCCGGGCCGACAGACCCCAGCGCTTCTTCGGCGCTTGCATAGGTCTCTGTGTCATACCCCGACAGTGCCAGCCATTGGCTGATCGATTGCCGCATGTCCTTTTCGTCATCCACGATCGCAATTTTCATCGCTTTGCCCATGGGTTCACTCCGCTGCCTGCGTTTGGTCGTTCAGTATCGGCAATTGCATCTCGAACACCGCACCGCCCTTTTCAGCGTTCCGCGCCAACAACCGTCCTCCAAGGTCGTTCACGATCCCCGACGAAATGGCAAGGCCCAGTCCCACCCCGTCACCGGGCTGTTTGGTTGTGTAAAACGGCTCGAAAAGTGCATCGAGGTCATCAATGCCGTGCCCGTTGTCACGTAGTGTCAGCGTCGCAGTTTCGCCACTGGCGAGGATGATTTCGATCTGCGGGTCAGGCACGGATTTGGTTGCATCCAGCGCGTTGCGCAGCAGGTTTACCATCACCTGTTCGATCCGCATGCGATCGCCCAAGACCAGCACCTTTTCTTCGGGCAGGATCTTGGTGATTTTAATCTTCCGGGCCTTCAGTTGTGGCTCCATCATCGACAGGGACGAGGCCAGCGCTTCACCCATATTTACTGGCGAAAACGCCTCCTGGCCTTTGCGCGCATAGCTTTTGAGCTGGCGCGTGATGCCCCCCATCCGTTCGATCAGATCATCAATCCGCGAAAAAGCCGAAGCGGCTTCTTCGGGGCGATTGCGGCGCAGCAAAAGCTTGGCGCCAGCGAGGTAGGTCTTCATCGCCGCCAAAGGCTGATTCAACTCGTGGCTGACCGCCGCTGACATTTCTCCTAATGCCGCGAGTTTCGAGCTTTGCGCAAGCGTCTGTTCCGCTACGGCAAGGGTTTCCTGCACCCGTTCGCGCTCGGCGATTTCCCGCTGTAGCCTCTGGTTCAATGCGCGAAGCTCTGCCGACTCCCGTTGAAAGAGCGCCATGCGCAGCGCGGTTTTACGGCTCAGGAAATAGAACGCCATGGCCAGCAGAATCGCAAACCCCATGATTTCGAGCGCCAACACGGCGTTAACCCGCTCACGCACGCTCGAATAGGTGGTGAAGGTGGTCATGTTCCACCCACGAAACGGAATCCGGCCTTCGATGCGCATCACCGCCTCGCCGCTGAGATACGCGTCCACCGGCAGTGCTGTCCAATCTGCCGTCGCGCGGATCGCCCGTTCGATCGCACTGTCCGGAGGTTGCCGCTGCAAGGCTTCGTCAACATTGATGCCACGCCACCGCGGTTCGGTCGCCAGGATGATGGCACCTTCGCTGTTGGTGACCAGAACGGCGTCAGAAATCCCGGCCCAGGCCCGTTCGAACTTGGCGAGGTCCACCTCGACCACAATCACACCAACAGATTGCCCCTGGCTTTCCATCCGCCGCGAGTAGATGAAGCTGTAGCTGCCGACCTCTTCGCGCTGAGAGCTGAAAACGGTGGCGTTGGATCGCAGTGCGTCGACAAAATACGGCGCGTTGCGGTGCATTTCCCCCAATCGCTCGCGATTGGTGGCCGCCACCGTGCGCCCGTCCACATCGAGCAGCATCAGCGATGCCGCGCCAATCTCGTCGACGAACGAGATCAAACGCTGCGAGCTTTGCGAATAATCGGCAGAGTTTAACGCGCCGATCAACGCGGGGTCGCGCGCCAGAAGCTGGGGAACGATGGCGTTGCGCCGCAACTCCGACACAAGGTTGCCCGAATAGAGCGCGAGGCGCAGTTCAGCCCGGTTCTTGGTGCTCGCGGTAAACCGGTCTGTCAGATAGCTGTTGGTGACCAGAACGGTAGCCGCCGCAACGGCAATCAAAAGCACCAACGCCGCGCGCACGCGCCAGGACAAAGAGCCTGTGCGTTTGGACGCGTTAGACAGAGACGTACCGGTTGCCATCGCAGCAAGATATGCGCAACGGGAGTTGGTCTCAAGATTGGGCTGTACAGTAACCCGTTAACCGGCGTCAGACCGCCGCCAAACTGCCCGCAATACTGGCAAAGAGCGCTTTGCCGTCCGTGCCGCCATGGCCCTCGTCTGCGGCACGCTCCGGATGGGGCATCATGCCCAGCACCCGACGATTGGCCGACAGGATGCCGGCAATGTCTGCCGTGGACCCGTTCGGATTGTCGCCATAGCGAAACGCGATGCGGTCCTCATTAGTGAGTTCGGCAACGACCTCATCCGAGGCCGTGTAATTGCCATCGTGATGCGCGATGGGAATACCGATCTCTTGCCCGACGGAATAGGTGCTGGTGTAGGCGCTGTCTGAGGTGCCGACGATCAACGGCACCGTGCGGCAGATGTATTTCAAACCGGCATTGCGCAAAAGCGCACCGGGGAGCAGGCCGGTTTCAGTCAACACCTGAAACCCGTTGCAGACCCCGAGCACAAAGCCGCCGCGATCTGCATGGGCTTTTACATCGCGGCATATGGGGGAGTTTGCGGCAATCGCCCCGCAGCGGAGGTAATCCCCGAACGAAAACCCGCCCGGGATGCCAACGATATCCACATTGCCCGGCAAGGACGTATCTTTGTGCCAAACCATCTCGACCTGGCATCCGGCCTCGCGAAACGCCACGGCCAGATCACGATCACAGTTGGAACCGGGGAAGACGACAACCGCAGCGCGCATCAGGGCATCTCGATCTGGTAGCTTTCGATGACCGTGTTGGCGAGCAGTTTTTCACACATATCGCGCACGGTATCCTCCGTGGTGTCGTCGGCCAGATCAAGCTCGATCACCTTGCCCTGCCGCACCTTATCGACGCCCTCGAAACCCAGGCCACCGAGTGCGTGGCGCACCGCCTCGCCCTGCGGGTCCAGAACCCCGTCTTTCAGCATCACATGCACCCGTGCTTTCATCATGCTCTCCGTCTCGGATCGGGGCGCCGCCCCTGCTCTTCTTCTTTTTCCAAATATGCGAATGCTACAGCCGCCACCTGAGCGACGTCAGTTGATCAGCTTTGGCTTTTCCATTGGTGTTGCGTTTTGCGGCAGCACACCCAGACGGCGCGCTACTTCGGTATAGGCATCGGACAAGCTACCAAGGTCGCGGCGGAACACATCCTTGTCGAGCTTGCGACCGGTTTCTATGTCCCACAGCCGACAACTGTCCGGGCTGATCTCATCCGCCACGATCAGACGTTGGTAGTCACCATCATAGATGCGCCCGATTTCGATTTTGAAATCCACCAACTTGATGCCGACGCCGTACATGAGGCCGGACATGAAATCGTTCACGCGCAGGGCCAAACTCAGGATATCATCCATATCCTGCTGGCTGGCCCAGCCAAAGGCAGCGATGTGCTCTTCCGCCACTAGCGGATCGCCCAGACTGTCGTCTTTGTAGCAATACTCAACGATGGGGCGCGGCAAAGCGGTGCCTTCCTCGATCCCAAGACGTTTGGCCATCGTGCCCGCAGCATAGTTGCGCACAATCACTTCGAGCGGGATAATCTCGCAGGCGCGCACGAGCTGTTCGCGCATATTCAGCCGCTTCATGAAATGCGTGGGAACACCAATCGAGTTAAGACCCACCATG
>CAZCOX010000183.1:1480-6765 GCA_964500115.1 uncultured Rhodobacterales bacterium | reverse complement strand
GAGTTGTCGAACATGGTTTGTTCGTCTTTCGCCAGTTCGATGTTGACGACTTTTTCGATGCCGCCTGCGCCGATGACAGTTGGCACGCCGACGTAGAAGCCGTCGAGACCAAATTCGCCGTCGCAATAGGCCGCGCACGGCAGGAGGCGTTTCTGGTCTTTGAGGTAGGCTTCGGCCATCTCAATGGCGGACGTCGCGGGCGCGTAGAAGGCGGAGCCGGTTTTCAGCAGGCCAACAATTTCTGCACCGCCATCGCGGGTGCGCTGGATAATCGCGTCGAGTTTCTCTTGCGTGGTCCAGCCCATTTTCACGAGGTCAGGCAGCGGGATGCCCGCAACGGTGGAATAACGCGCGAGCGGCACCATTGTGTCGCCGTGACCGCCGAGAACAAAAGCCGTGACGTCTTTCATCGAGACGTCGAATTCAAGGCTCAGGAAGTGACGGAAACGCGCGCTGTCGAGCACACCCGCCATGCCGCAGACCTTGTTGGTCGGCAGGCCGGAGAATTGCTGCAGCGCCCAGACCATCGCGTCGAGCGGGTTGGTGATGCAGATCACAAAGGCGTCGGGCGCGTTGGCCGCGATTCCCTCGCCGACGGATTTCATGACCTTAAGGTTGATGCCCAATAGGTCATCGCGGCTCATGCCCGGCTTGCGGGGCACACCGGCGGTGACGATGCAGACGTCTGCGCCTGCGATATCGGCATAGTCCTGCGTGCCCTTGAGACGCGCATCGAACCCTTCGGAAGGGCCGGATTCCGCGATGTCGAGCGCTTTGCCCTCTGGAACGCCTTCGGCGATGTCGAACAGAACAACGTCGCCGAGTTCTTTGAGCGCGACGAGGTGGGCAAGCGTGCCACCGATCTGTCCCGCGCCGATGAGGGCAATCTTGGGTCTGGCCATGGAAATTCTCTCCGGTCCGTTTTGAATTTGGCGTGGTGCTAGTCCGAGAAATGCGATTTCGCAAGTGCGGCGCAGACGCGCGGCGACAGGACCTAGATGCCAATGACGGTAATGTCGTGAGAACTTACAAGGGTTTACGCGCGATGGTGCGTTGTGGCGGTGAAGGCAGATTTTTGATCGATGCCAGCCAGCAGCGTGAGGTGTTGGGGGCTTATCGCGTCAGCGTTCGCTACATCAGGCTGACGATTCTGAGGCATTTTGAAGGTCTGTGATCAGGCGTCATCGCTTGGAAGGGCGAGCGCTTCGGCTACCGCTTCGAATGCCTGACCGCTGGCCACAAGGCAGGTTGTGCCAGCAGGATTGGTGAAGGTGATCGTCCATGTGCCGTTGTCGGCGGCAAACACCTCGACAATCGTATTGTTGCTGCCCAGCCCGATCGAGCGACGGGTTTCGCCATAGACGCTTGCGAGGCGTTCAATCACAACCTCGCGCGGTGCACAGTTTTGCTGCGCGCTCGACAGCGTGGCGGATGCCAGCAGTGTGCCGATAGCCAGAAATGTGAGTTTCAAGAAGTCGTTTGTCATGGCTTTCCCCTTTCGCCGGCCCGGGTCGTCTGACCAGGGCGATTTGTCCGGGAGGCAGGGTGGGGCGGGGAGCCTAGCGAAAGGTTAACGCGGCGTGCGCTCCCGCCATATTGATGCTTTTTTCTGCGTTGCGGCAATTCCGCGCTTGCAGTTTTTGCAAAAGAATGTAGCTGTCTGGCGCAACAATATTTCGCGACCGCCAAGGAGAGCCCGATGGATATGCGCAGCCGCCCTTACCGTTCTGTTCTGTATATTCCGGGGTCCAAGCCGCGGGCGCTTGATAAAGCGCGGTCTTTGCCGGTCGATGCGGTGATCTTTGATCTCGAAGATGCGGTGGCGGTTGACGAGAAACCCGCGGCGCGCGCGACACTGGCCGAGGCGCTTGAGACGGGTGGTTATGGCGCGCGGGTGCGGATCGTGCGGATCAATGGCTTGGATACGGAGTGGGGCCAGGCCGACGCCGAAGCGGTAACCGGGATGGATTGCGATGCGGTGCTGTTGCCAAAGGTGGAAAGCGCCGCGCAACTGGATGCTTTGGCCGCGATCACCGGGAATTTGCCGATCTGGGCGATGATGGAGACGCCGCGCGGTATGCTGAACGCGGCAGAGATTGCCGCGCATCCGAAACTGGCGGGTATGGTGATGGGAACCAATGATTTGGCCAAGGAGTTGCAATCGCGGTTCCGCGCGGATCGCCTGCCCATGCTGACCTCATTGTCGCTGTGTCTGTTGGCGGCCAAGGCCGAAGGGCTGGTGATTGTCGATGGCGTGTACAATGCATTCAAGGATGATGAGGGGCTGAAAGCCGAGTGTGCGCAGGGGCGCGATATGGGGTTTGACGGCAAGACCCTGATCCACCCTGCACAGGTTGAGATTGCCAATACTGCCTTTGCACCTGCGCCTGAAGAGATCGACCTTGCACGCCGACAGATCGCGGCTTTTGAAGAGGCCGAGGCGGCCGGGCAGGGGGTTGCCGTCGTGGACGGGAAGATCGTGGAAAACCTGCACGTTGCCACCGCCCGCGAAATATTGGCAAAGTCACAGGCAATCGAAGCGATCTCTGCGGGGTAAGCCATGTTCGCCGTTCTTATTCTTGGTCTGCTCATCTGGGTGGGCGCTCATATCTTCAAACGCGTCGCACCTGAAAAGCGTGCTTCTATGGGGGATGCTGGCAAAGGCCTGGTGACTGCCCTGTTGGTGGTTAGCTTGGGTTTGATGATCTGGGGCTACCGCGGAACGGAGTTCATCCCTGTGTGGTCACCGCCGAGCTTCATGGTGCACATCAACAACCTGTTGATGCTGGTTTCCGTCTTCCTTTTCGGCATGAGCGCGACCACGGGGCGTCTGCGCGGCAAGATGCGGCATCCGCAACTGACAGCCGTTAAAGTCTGGGCGGTGGCGCATTTGCTGGTGAATGGCGATCTGGCGGCGATCATCCTGTTTGGCGGAATGCTGGCGTGGGCGGTGCTTGAGGTGATCCTGATCAACCGGTCCGAGGACTGGGTGCGACCGGAGCCAGGTGAGGCCAAGAAAGACATCGTGTTGGTGATCATCACGCTGGTGGTGTTTGTCGTCGTGACAGGCATTCACGCGTGGTTGGGTGTTTGGCCGTTTCCGGGGTAAGCCATGAAAATCTATCGGTTTTTGACAGAAGACGACACGTCGGAGTTTTGCCACAAGGTGTCTGATGCGCTGAGCAAAGGATGGGAGCTTTATGGCGACCCGACTTACGCCTTCGATCAGGCAAACGGAGTGATGCGGTGCGGGCAGGCGGTCACGAAAGAGATCGATACGCCTTACAGCCCGGACATGAAGTTAAGTCAGCAATAAGAGTGGCGGGTCGCAGATCGGCCCGGTGAAGGACAGCTATGAGTAAGACAAACGCGGGGCGTTTCTTTGAGGATTACGCCGTTGGGCAGGTGATTGTGCATGCGGTGCCCCGGACTGTTTCGGGTGGGGAACGCGCGCTTTACCACGCGCTCTATCCGGCGCGTCATGCGCTTTATTCGTCGGACGCGTTTGCGCAAGGTTGTGGTTTGCCTGCGTCGCCGATTGATGATCTGGCAGCGTTTCACGTGGTCTTTGGCAAGACGGTGCCGGACGTGTCATTGAACGCAGTTGCGAACCTTGGCTATGCCGAGGGGCGGTGGCTGTTGCCGGTCTATCCGGGTGACACGCTGCGGTCTGAATCCGAAGTGATCGGGGTCAAGCAGAACTCTAACGGCAAAACGGGTGTCGTCTGGGTGCGCACGCGCGGATTGAACCAGAACGATGCCGTGGTGATGGAGTACGTGCGCTGGGTGATGGTGCGCAAACGGGACGTGGACGCAGCGGCACCTGAGACGGTTGTTCCGGAACTGAAAGGATCGCTGGACGCCTCAGACTTGATGATCCCGGCTGGTTTGGATTTCACTGGGTACGATTTTGCGCTTGCGGGGGAGCCGCATCGCTGGGGTGACTACGAGGTCGGTGAGAAGATCGATCACGTGGATGGCGTGACGATTGAGGAAGCCGAGCACATGATGGCGACGCGGCTGTGGCAGAACACGGCCAAGGTGCATTTCGATGCCACGTTCCGCCCGGATGGGCAGCGCCTGATCTACGGTGGCCACGTGATTTCGATGGCGCGGGCGCTGTCGTTTAACGGTTTGGCGAATGCGCCAATGATCGTGGGCCTGAACGCGGGTGCGCATGCCAACCCGTGTTTCAGTGGGGATACGGTGCGCGCCTGGTCAGAGGTACTGGACAAGGCCGAAACAGGTGCGCCGGGCGTGGGTGCAGTGCGTCTGCGATTGGTCGCGACGAAAGAGGCCGGGCCCATGGAGTTGAAAGGCGAAGACGGCAAGTACCTGCCGCATGTCTTGCTCGATCTCGATTACTGGGCTTTGATGCCCGTATGAAGAAACTCATTTTTGCGTCTGCTCTGATCGCAGGCACGTCTGCCTGGGCAGACGAAACCGAGGACGCCTTTGTTGAGGCGAACCTTTTGAGCATCTTTTATCACGAGCTGGGGCATGCCTTGATCGACGTGATGCAGATGCCCTTGTTCGGGCAGGAAGAAGATGCGGCGGATGTCGCGTCGATCCTGTTGATTGATCAGCTTTACGAGCCGGATTCGGCGCTGGACATGGCGTATCACGTGTCGAACGGCTTCTGGGCCGAGGCCTTGGCCAACGAGGAAGACCCGCTGCCCTATTGGGACGTGCACGGGCCGGATGAACAGCGTTTTTATAACACCGTTTGCATCTTTTACGGCGGCGATCCGGAAACGCGCGATGTCTTTGCCGAGGACATGGATCTGCCCGAGGAGCGGGCGGAGTACTGCGAAGATGAGTATATCGTCGCTGCTGACAGTTGGGGCGGCATTTTTGACGAGATGATGGAAGGTGGCGAGCCGCTGGCCTTTACGGCTGACGAAGCGGGGTCGTTGACAGCGGAACTGATTGGCGGGGAAGTGGCGGCGCTCAACGAGGAGTTCGCATTGCCCGTCAGCGTTGAGGTTATCACCGGTTACTGTGACGAGGCGAACGCGTTTTACGACCCCGGCGAACGTCAGATCATCGTGTGCGAAGAGTTCGAAACCCATCTGCGGGAGCTGTATCGCCTTTTGGATCAGTGACGCGAACGTGATGTGTCACGGCTGAGCGTTTGTGCAGTCTGGCGGGATGATACGCGCTGCTGCCACTTCGATTTTGCTGAGCCTTGCCGCGGCACCTGCGATGGCCTGCGATCTGGCGCTTGTGCTGGCGGTGGATGTGTCGGGATCGGTTGACAGTCGCGAATACCGCATTCAGCGCGA
>CAZCOX010000183.1:0-1380 GCA_964500115.1 uncultured Rhodobacterales bacterium | reverse complement strand
GCCCAGTTTGCCGACGTGCCCAATTGCACGCGCCGGGTGATCGACGTGTCGGGTGACGGGCAGTCAAACGAAGGTCTGGTACCTACAGCCATGCGGACACGGTTGAAGGCGGAAAACGTGACCGTGAATGCCTTGGTGATCGAGGGGGCGGAGGATGATCTGACCGCCTATTTCTGGGAGAACGTGATCTGGGGTGAAGGCGCGTTTGTGGTCACAGCAAACAGCTTTGACGACTATCCTGAGCGGATTCGCCTCAAGCTTCGCCGTGAAACGACCAAGCAAACGGCAATGCTCGAATAGGGGTGTAGTATGTGATCACAGCATTCTGCGGTGTGATCACATAGGTGGATTATTCACCAATTTGCGCCAAAATACCGCGCCTAAATTGCGTTGGTATGCGTGACACCTTTGTAAAATCGAATAAAAAGACGATCAGGAACCGAAAAGGGACTCAGACCATGGCTGACGTCAACCGGGGCAACCGGCCCCTCTCCCCGCATTTGCAGGTGTATCGCCCGCAGCTCAACTCCATCACATCGATCCTGACACGCATCACCGGCAACGCCTTGATCGTTGCTGCCCTGATGATTGTCTGGTGGCTTCTCGCCGCCTCGACCGGGCCGGAGTATTTTGCTGTGGCGGACGGGTTTGTGCGCAGCTGGTTTGGCGATCTGGTAATGTTCCTGTCGCTGTGGGCGGTCTGGTACCACACCTTTGCCGGTGTGCGTCACCTGATCTGGGACAATGCCCAGATGCTTGAGATGGATAAGGCAGAAACGCTGAGCTGGATCGTCGTGATCGGCTCGGGCGTGATGACGCTCTTTTCCGTAGTGGCACTTTGGTAAGGGGCGCGACATGGCTTTTCTAACAGACCGTAAACGCGCCGTTGGCATGGGCGCTGCCAAATCGGGAACCGAGCATTTTTGGGCGATGAAGAAATCCTCCATCGCGCTTTTGATCTTGATCCCGTTGTTCATATTCACCTTTGGCGGCGTTCTTGGGTCGTCGTTCGAAGAAGTGCAGGCCTATTATGCGCGCCCGTTCCCGGCGATCATCGCGGCGCTGACCCTGATTGTTGGGTTCAAGCATTTTAACGACGGTTTCCAGATCATGGTTGAGGACTACGTGCACGGCACGATGGAGAAGGTCCTGATCCTTGGCATGACCTGCATCAGCTACGGCGCAGCGGCCGTTGGCGTGTTCGCCATCGCCAAAATGGCCCTTTGAGACAGCGGAGCATCAGAAGACATGGCTGCATACGAATACGAGACGCATGATTATGACGTCGTGGTCGTTGGCGCGGGCGGCGCTGGGCTGCGCGCAACATTGGGGATGGCGGAACAGGGGTTGCGCACGGCTTGCGTGACCAAGGTTTTCCCG
>CAZCOX010000182.1:2524-6806 GCA_964500115.1 uncultured Rhodobacterales bacterium | reverse complement strand
CGAAAGAACAAAGGGCGGATGTAGGCAGGCAAGAACCCTGGGAACGCCACGGCGTTTTCTAACCACTCCTCCAGCGCCACCTGCCGGATGTTGTTGCCGTAATCGAGCGTCGGCACACCGGCGTTCCAGAAATCCACCATAGCCGCGACATGCACTTTCATGGACGCCCGCGCCCCTGCTTCCACACCCTTCGGGTCCGTCTCTTGTTTGGCGCGCCATTCTCCCACGCTCCACCCCTGCGGCAGGTACCCGTGGATCGGGTCGTGGGCCGAGGTCTGGTCAGTCACGATGTCGGGCCGCACCCCGCGTTTGTAAAGCTCCGGAAAAACATCCGCTGCATTGCCAATCAGGGCAACAGACTTGGCTTCCCCGGCCTCCGTCCAGGTTTCGATCATGGCCAAAGCTTCGTCCAAATCACGCGTCTTTTCATCGACATAGCGTGTGCGCAGTCGGAAATCGGCGCGGGTTTCGTCACACTCGACCGCGAGACAACACGCCCCTGCCATCACCGCCGCCAAAGGCTGTGCGCCCCCCATGCCACCCAGACCACCAGTCAAGATCCAGCGCCCTTTGAGGTTGCCCTCATAATGCTGGCGCCCCGCCTCCATAAAGGTTTCGTAGGTGCCTTGAACAATGCCCTGCGTGCCGATGTAGATCCACGACCCGGCGGTCATCTGGCCATACATGGCCAGACCTTTCTTATCGAGCTCATTGAAGTGATCCCAATTGGCCCAATTCGGAACGAGGTTTGAGTTGGCAATGAGCACGCGCGGGGCGTCTTTGTGCGTATTGAAGACCCCCACGGGTTTGCCCGATTGCACCAGCAAAGTCTGCGTCTCATCGAGGTCACGTAAGGACGAAACAATGCTGTCAAAGTCATCCCAAGTTCGCGCGGCCCGACCAATTCCGCCGTAAACCACCAGTTCATGCGGGTTTTCCGCCACGTCCGGGTGCAAGTTGTTCATCAACATGCGCATCGGCGCTTCGGTCAGCCAGCTTTTGGCCGTGATCTCGGTTCCAGTCGCTGGAAAAACGTCGCGGATATTATGGCGAGGATCAGTCATGGGGGCCTCCTAGCGAACTGGCCAGATCGGCCAGGCGATGCAGTATGTCTTTCAAATACGGGCGCATGAGCGCTGCTTTCTCGGTATCGAATGCCCAGGGCGCGGCCTCATTTGTCAGATAGGCGCTTTGTGCCAGCTCCATCTGGATGGCATGTTGCCCAAGTCCCGGTCGGCCATAATTGCGCGTGGTCCAGCCGCCTTTGAAGCGGGCATTCACGGCTGTGCTGTAGCCCTCAGCGGCTTCGCAAATGGCCACTGTTGCGGCTT
Source organism: uncultured Rhodobacterales bacterium (assembly GCA_964500115.1). Lineage (GTDB taxonomy): Bacteria > Pseudomonadota > Alphaproteobacteria > Rhodobacterales > Rhodobacteraceae > Marivita. The sequence goes on along the minus strand of CAZCOX010000182.1, from coordinate 5,475 downwards.
CAATGCTGTTTGCACATGTCTCACCAAGGTTGGTGCCGACGTTGAAATCCGGCAATCGTCCGTCGAAAAGATACGGGATCTCCGAGCGGATCGAATGGCAATCGTACAAGATCACAGCGCCATGGATCGCACGAATGCGGTCCAGCTCCGCCTGTAGAGCGGTGTGATAGGGAGCGTGAAACTCCGTCTTTCGAACTTCGATATCGGTCTCTGTGGGCGGAATTTCCCAGATATTTACACCGTCAAAATCGGTTACAGGCACCAGAGTTGTCGTGTTCTGACCGGGATAAAGGCTAACGCCAGCCGGGTCGCGATTGGCATCGATCACATAGCGGTGGAACGTGGCTTTGACAGTCGTGACATCCGGCAGAAGCCCATCATATAGCTGATCGATATGCCAATCGGTGTCCGCCAGAGCTCGACCGTTTTCGTTGAGTTTGGCCTTCACATCGTCCGGCACATACGTGCCCGTATGTGGCATGCCGAGAACAATTGGGCTCGCCCCCTGTTCGACAACAACCGGGGTCACGGAGCCGCTCCCGTCACAAATGCAGGCAGGTCTACCACATCCACCAAACGTCTTTCGCGAACCATTTGCGCAGATGCTTCCAGATTAGGGGCCATATACCGGTCGTCGGTCAACGTCGGAACTTGCGCCCGCAAGACCGTCATCACCTCTTGCAACGGTTTGCTGGTCTTGAGAGGCGCGCGAAACTCAATGCCTTGTGCTGCGCACATCGCCTCGACGCCAAGTATAACATTCAAGTTTTCGTTCATGCGCAACAAACGCCGCGCGGCGTGAGCGGCCATCGAAACGTGGTCTTCTTGATTGGCCGAGGTCGGCGTGCTGTCTGTTGTGCATGGATTGGCAAGATGCTTGTTCTCGCTCATCAACGCAGCAGTTGTGACTTCGGCAATCATGAGGCCCGAATTCAATCCCGGCTCGGGCGTCAAGAACGGTGGCAAGTCAAACGACAGCGCGGGATCAACCATGAGGGCCACCCGTCGCTGAGCAATCGCACCGATCTCGGACAAGGCAACGGCGATCTGATCCGCCGCGAACCCAACCGGTTCGGCATGGAAATTGCCGCCTGAGACGATCAATCCCTGATCCACCAGAACCAGCGGATTGTCGGTGACGGCGTTGGCCTCGATCTCGAGCGTGCGCGCTGCGTGGTGCAACACATCCATCGCTGCACCTGTGACCTGCGGTTGGCAGCGAATGCAGTACGGATCTTGCACGCGGGTGTCGCCGTCACGATGGCTTTCACGGATCTCAGACCCCTGCATCAGCGCTCTTTGGGCGCGGGCGACCGCGATTTGCCCGGGGTGTCCCCGCAAAGTGTGGATGGCGTCCTGTAAAGGTGCAGTTGATCCCATGATCGCATCTGTCGACAACGCGCTAGTGATGATGGCAGCGGCGGCGTTGTCCCATGCTTTCCAAAGCCCGACCAAAGTGCATGCTGTCGAAAACTGAGTGCCGTTGATCAGCGCGAGCCCTTCTTTTGCACCCAGCGTTATCGGCGCTAATCCAGCTTTACGCAGTGCGTCACTGGCAGGCAGCCGGTTACCTTTGAACACCGCCTCGCCTTCACCGATCATTGCTGCCGCCATATGGGCAAGTGGGGCCAAATCTCCCGACGCGCCAACTGAACCTTGACTGGGCACAACGGGTGTCACGTCACGGGCAAGCATGTCCTCGATCATGCGAACAGTGCCCATCGCCACCCCGGACGCACCCCGTCCTAGCGAGAGCAGTTTCAGCACCATCATCAATCGCGTTGTTGGACGATCCAGTGGCTCACCCACACCGCAGCAATGGGACAGAACCAGATTGCGTTGGAGAGTGCTGGTGTCTTCGGCAGCAATCTTTACACTCGCGAGTTTTCCAAACCCGGTGTTGATGCCATAGACCGGCGCATCGCCCATGCTGGCCTCTGCCACCAGTCTGGCCGCCGTTTCGATGCCTGGATGTGACGCTGCATCGAGTTTGACCGGCAATTCTCGCGCCCAAATCGACCGAAGTTGGTCGAGTTTCGCGGCGCCGGGTGTCAAAACAACGGTCATACGACGCCCCCAAAGATTCGCGTGTGCAGCGGGTTGAACCCAATTCGGTACGAAAGCTCCGCCGGATGCTCCACATCCCAGACACATAAATCCGCGCGCGCGCCCGTGGTTATGCGCCCCCTATCGGATATGCCCAAAGCGCGCGCGGCGTGTATCGTCACCCCTTGCAACGCCTCAAGTGGTGTCATGCGGAACAATGTGCAGGCCATGTTCATGGCCAGTAGGAGCGACGCCATGGGTGAAGACCCCGGGTTGCAATCCGTTGCTACTGCCATCGGGACACTATGTTTGCGGAATGCATCTATCGGCGGAACCTTGGTTTCCCGGAGCGTGTAGAAGGCTCCAGGCAGAAGAACGGCAACGGTTCCGGATGCGGCCAAGGCTCGCGCGTCGCCTTCTGTCACATACTCCAAATGGTCCGCACTAATGGCCCCAAACTCTGCGGCCAGCTGAGTCCCACCGATGTTGGAAAGCTGCTCTGCGTGGAGCTTCACCGGGAGGCCTAGCTCCTTGGCGACGTCAAACACCCGACGCATCTGGCTTGCATCAAACGCGATCCCTTCGCAAAACCCGTCTACAGCATCGACCAAGCCTTCAGCATGCGCCGCGTGCAGTGTCGGAATGCACACCTCGTCGATATACGCATCCGGCCTGCCACTGTACTCAGGCGGAACCGCATGGGCGCCCAGAAAGCTCGTGCGCACCGCAATTGCTCGTGCTTCGCCGATCTTCCGCGCCACACGGAGCATTTTTAGTTCTGTATCGCGATCCAGCCCATAACCCGACTTGATCTCAACCAGCGTCACACCTTCGGTAATCAAAGCATCCGCACGCCGCAGGGCATCGGCAAGCAACCCTTCCTCGGATGCCGCGCGCGTCGCCGC
>CAZCOX010000182.1:0-2424 GCA_964500115.1 uncultured Rhodobacterales bacterium | reverse complement strand
AATCACGCCGTAATCCCGGTCGTTTTGAAGCGTCACAACATGCGCGTTGGTCAAAAGCATCAATGCCGACTCGCTTGATTAAATCTACACTTAAAATTATTATGTGCAGACATATTGGAGTCAAGCGAGGACCGCCGTGGCCACGATCTGGGCAAAAACCGCATTGCTGCCGACCGGTTGGAAAGAAGATGTCACCATCGAGCTTGGCAACGGCGGACGCATAGCCTCGATAGAATGTGAGACCCCAAGGATCGGCGAAACCGTCTCTGTCCTTCTCCCCTCGCCCGTCAACGTCCATAGCCACTCTTTTCAACGCGCGATGGCGGGGCTGACAGAGCGCCGCAGCACTCAATCGACAGACAGCTTCTGGACATGGCGCGACCTGATGTTCCGGTTTTTGAACCATCTGACACCGGACCATGTCGAGGCCATCTCTGCCTTCGTTCAGATGGAGATGTTAGAGGCGGGCTACAGCACAAACGCCGAATTTCACTACCTGCATCACCAACCGGGCGGCACGCCTTATGCAAACCTATCCGAGATGTCCGACCGGATCGCTGCAGCGACGGAAACCAGCGGCATCGGTCTGTGTTTTTTGCCGGTTCATTACCAGTACGGCGGATGCGACCAGCGTGCATTGACCGAAGGGCAAATCCGTTTTGGAAACTCGCCAGACCGGTTCGCGAAATTGGTCGACAAGGCTAGTGAAGCGCTCAAATCCTTGCCCGCCGACACTATGCAGGGCGTCGCCCCCCATTCCCTTCGCGCAGTGAGCGCAGAGCAGCTTGGGCGATATGGCGAGGACTTCCCAAACGGCCCCATTCACATGCACCTCGCAGAACAAGGCCCAGAAGTTGAGGAAGTGTTGGCGCATTGGGGGGCTCGACCCGTTGAATGGGTGCTTGAGAATATGGGCGTTAATGAAAGGTGGTGCTTGATCCACTGCACACAAATGACGCCCGAAGAAACCAAGCGTTTGGCTCAAACTCAGGCCGTTGCCGGCTTATGCCCGATCACCGAAAGCAGTCTCGGAGACGGAATTTTTGACGGTATGCGGTGGCTCGAGGCCAGTGGCAAACTCGCGATTGGATCAGACAGCAATATCCGAATATCGCTAAGCGAAGAGCTGCGAACGCTAGATTACTCCCAACGCTTACGCGACCACACACGCGCGCCCTTTGCGACGTCACACAAATCCACCGGACGCCAGTTGTTTGAAATGATGCTTCAAGGCGGCGCACAAGCGACCGCGCGGAACACCGGCGCACTCCGTGTTGGCGCATGGGCCGACATGTTGGCTTTGGATGTAGAGAATGTGACACTGCACGGCCTTGGCGGCGACGCCCTGCTTGACGCGTGGGTTTTCTCCGGAGACGACACGCTTGTTACAGAGGTATGGTCTGCGGGTCGTCACCTTGTCACCCGCGGGCAACACGTCGCAAAACAGCAAATCACTCATCGCTACCTCAGAACCCTTGATGCGTTGAGGGACATTCTATGACTGTTCCACAGTTTCGAACCTGGCAAAGCGTGCAGACAGAGGTGCTACGACGCATCCACGCGCGCGATTGGAAACCGGGCGCATTTATTCCAAATGAGGCCGATCTCTCCAACGAGTTCGGCTGCTCCCGGGCAACGGTGAACCGCGCCCTTCAATCCCTTGCAGAGGACGGGATTCTGGAACGCCGTCGGAAGGCGGGAACACGGGTGGTGAAACAACCCGTCACCAAAGCAACGCTCGAAATCGCCGCAATACGCCACGAAGTCGAGGACAGGAATCAAGCATATGGATACCAATTGGTGCGCCGCGAGGTTGCGGCGCCACCGACTGCCATCAGCGGCGCAATGCGTATTCCAATTGGCGAGGAGCTACTTCACATAAGCGCTCTACATCTTGCGGATCACCAACCCTATGCATTTGAGGACCGATGGGTAAATCTAGCGTCTGTCCCGTCTGCAGCGGATCAAGATTTTCAGGAAATCAGCGCCAACGAATGGCTGCTAGAGAACATTCCTTTCACCAACCGCGACATCGCCTTTTTCGCAACATCCGCCGTTGAGGACATGGCTCAAGCTCTCAATTGCCCTAAAGGCAGCGCACTGCTGTGTTATGATCGCCTGACTTGGGATGGCACCAGCTCAATTACAAAAGCCTACATCACATATGCGCCAGACCATCAGCTCATGGCGCGGTTCTAAAGTGAATTGCTGTCGGCCGACGTGCAACCCTGCGGCCACCCGGACTTGCGTTGTCAGGTTTGTTCCGTTTTGAGCGCGAGAAGTTCAACCAATAAGTCTTGGCATCCGCCATCTTCGCCCAAGGCGGTGTAGGCGACGGCATTTGACACACCGTTCCAACACAAAGGAAATCGATGCCAACATTGCCTACTTCTCCGAAGACGCCGAAATGATCGAAGTCTCGCA
>CAZCOX010000181.1:0-6826 GCA_964500115.1 uncultured Rhodobacterales bacterium | reverse complement strand
GGTTTAAATGTGTCGTAACGGGTCGTGGCGGGCTTTTAGATCACGCTGGGGCAGATCGCATTATGAATCGCAGTTTGGCGGTGTCGGGACGTTAGGAGGCGTGTGAAGCGTGGGGCGACTACACGCGCCTAGGTAACGACACGCCGCGCCATTACAACCCAGAGCGCGCAAATTCGTCGGATTTGCAACGGCGCGCATCCTGTACTTGTGACCGCTGCAATAAAAGTTGCGCGTTTGGAAACGCAGGCGACAACGTGCAGGGCAATTCGAGAAGATTGATACGAGGGTTACCCAGTATGTTGACGATTGCCGTGGTTTTGAACCTTTTGACCGCACTTGGCATTTTCGCCATGGCTGCGAAATACCTCACTACAACGCCGCCCATGGATTATCATGCGGAGATGCTGAAATCCGAACGGATCAGCGAGACTACGAACCAGATCTTTGGCGCGATGTACAAATGCATGGGGGCCGGGTTTGCTGGTTTGGGCATTCTGGTTGTGCTGTTGACCATCAACGGCGTGTGGAACGATCTGTTCTGGGCCAAGCTCGCGGTCGTGCTTGGCACAACCACCGTTGGTGGGCTGGTGGCTTTGGCGGGGCGCGAGACGGAACAGGTCACCTCGGTCAAGACACCGTGGCGGGTGGCGGCTGGGCTCAGTGGCCTTGGGATTGTTGCCTTCCTTGTCTCGTTGATCTGATCCGCTGCAAATTCAGGCAGTTCCGGCGTTTCGCATAACTTTTTTGCCAAATGGCAGGTGACATGGCCCCGCTTGGTCTTGCCGATCCGCGCGTTGCGTCCCATCTGTGCACGCCATGGCTGAGGCGCTTACTATTGTTGTGGTCGAAGAAGACCGGGATCGCGCGATTGCGGTTGTCGACGCATTAAAGGCGTCGGACGACTGCGAGGTTTACGTGATTGGCAATGTGTCGGGTCTGGCGCGCCAGATCGCGGCGCATGAGCCCGATGTGGTGCTGATCGACATCGACAATCCGACCCGCGATATGCTGGAGGAACTGACACTGGCCTCTGGCCCGTTGGAACGCCCTGTCGCGATGTTCGTCTCGGGCGCGGCGGGTGGCCTCGCGCGGGCAGCGGTGGAGGCTGGCGTGTCGGCTTATGTGGTCGACGGGCTAAAGCCGGACCGGTTGAAACCGGTGATGGATGCCGCCATTGCGCGGTTCCAGATGGTGCGCCAGATGCGCACCGAACTGGCCGAAACGCGGCGCGCGCTGGAAGAGCGCAAGGTGATCGACCGCGCCAAAGGTGTGCTGATGAAGGCGCGCGGGGTTGGTGAAGACGAGGCTTATGCGCTGTTGCGCAAGGCGGCGATGGATCAGGGGCGCAAAGTGGCCGACGTGGCCGAGGCACTGGTGACCGCATCGGATTTGCTGTCATGAAGACTGTGACCCTGCCCGTCGCGTACATGCCCCTTGTGGACGCGGCCCCATTGATTGTCGCGCAGGATTTGGGATTTGCAGAGGCCGAAGGCCTGACGCTCGACCTGATTGCAGCACCGTCCTGGTCATCGGTGCGTGACATGCTGGCCTTTGGCCGTGTGGATGCCGCGCATATGCTGTCCCCGGTTCCGGTGGCGATGGCGTTGGGGCTGGGCGGTGTGACCACTGCCTTGTCGGCGGTGTCAGTCCTGTCGGTGAATGGCAACGTAATCGGCGTTGGACGCGCGCTGGAGGACAAGCTGCGCGATGCTGGTTTCGAGTTTGGATTTGATGATGCGCTGGAAGCGGGCTGCGCGTTGGCCGCAGCCGCGGGTGACGGTCTGACCTTTGGTGTGCCCTTCCCGTTTTCCATGCATGCAGAGCTTTTGCATTACTGGTTCGAAAACACACCGCTGAAAAACCTGAGCATCGACATCCGTGTCGTGCCGCCGCCCCTGATGGCGCAGGCGATTGCAGCGGGTGAGATCGACGCGTTTTGCGTGGGGGAACCTTGGGGGTCGGTGTCTGTGGAGCAAGGCTCCGGAGCATTGTTGCTTCCCGGAAAGGCCATTTGGTCATTTGCGCCGGAGAAAGTTCTGGCGGTTCGTTCAGACTGGGCGGAAACCGAGCCGCATCTTTTGGGCCGCCTTATGCGAGCGGTCTATAAGGCGGGCCGTTGGCTGGCGCAGCCCGAAAGCCGCACCGCAACATCCACGCTATTGTCGCGCAAGGAATACCTTGATGTGCCGCCCGAAGTGATTGATCGGGCGCTTTCGGGGCATTTGACCGTATCTTTACATGGAGAGCAGCGGCAGACCGATGGATTTGTCGAGTTTAACCTCGGCGCGGCCAATTTCCCATGGCGCAGTCAGGCAAAGTGGATTGCACACCGTTTGGCGCAGCGCAGTCACCTTCATGTGGCCACAGCGACCGCGGCGGCCAGCGCAGTGTTTCGATCTGATGTTTACCGGCAGGAACTGAAATCCGAGACCGGAGATCTGCCCGGCGCATCCGAAAAACTGGAGGGGTCTTTGCAGCACGCGACGGCTGTAGCGTCGGAAACCGGGCGATTGATTCTTCAGCCGGACATGTTTTTCGATGGCCGCATTTTTGACCCGAGCGCGGTTGGCTGACTAAAAATTGTGCAGCCGCAGCGGGATTACGCTGCGATGCAGCAAAAATCCCGCCGAAATCAGGTTTTTTCTTGGCATCGCACGACCCGCTTTCGTAACAAAATGCCATCGGAGGCAATGGCGTCTTCGAACCGAGTTTTCCCACTGCCAGGGATGATTGAGCAAAGCCGCTCGACCCTTCGACACCGTGTCGGAGTGCGTCAGCGGCTTTTTTGTTTTTTGTCCGGTCTACTCCCCGACCGGATGTATCTAAGGAGACTTCGCCGATGAAACGACTGATTGCAGCATTCGCCGCAACGACGGCCCTGTCATCACCCCTGTTTGCACAGGATCTGGAAAAAGACGAGCTGACATTCGGCTTTATCAAACTGACCGACATGGCGCCTTTGGCGGTTGCCTATGAGAACGGGTACTTCCTTGACGAAGGCCTGTTCGTGACGCTTGAAGCGCAGGCAAACTGGAAAGTTCTTCTGGACGGCGTGATCGGCGGGCAGCTTGACGGCGCACACATGCTCGCAGGTCAGCCTTTGGCGGCGACCATCGGTTACGGCACCGAAGCCCATATTATCACACCATTTTCCATGGACCTGAACGGCAACGGCATCACCGTATCCAACGAGATTTGGGAAGCGATGAAGCCAAACGTGCCGATGATGGATGACGGTCGCCCACAGCACCCGATTTCTGCTGAAGCGCTGAAGCCTGTGGTTGAGCAGTACGCCTCTGAAGGTAAGCCGTTTAACATGGGCATGGTCTTCCCCGTTTCGACACACAATTACGAACTTCGCTACTGGCTGGCCGCTGGCGGGATCGAGCCGGGCTATTACAGCCCTGAAAACATCACCGGTCAGATCGGTGCGGATGTTCTTTTGTCCGTGACACCTCCGCCGCAGATGCCTGCCACAATGGAAGCGGGCACGATCTATGGCTACGCCGTGGGTGAGCCGTGGAACCAGCAGGCCGTGTTCAAAGGCATCGGCGTACCTGTGATCACCGACTACCAGATGTGGAAGAACAACCCTGAGAAGGTTTTTGGCATCACAAACGAGTTTGCCGAGGAAAACCCGAACACCACCAAAGCGGTTGTCAAAGCGCTGATCCGCGCTGCGATCTGGCTGGATGAGAATGACAACGCGAACCGCCCCGAAGCGGTGGAAATCCTGAGCCGCCCGGAATATGTGGGCGCGGACTACGATGTGATCGCGAACTCCATGACCGGGTTCTTTGAATTCGAAAAAGGCGACAAGCGCGACATCCCGGATTTCAACGTGTTCTTCCGCTACAACGCGACCTACCCCTACTATTCCGACGCGATCTGGTATCTGACGCAGATGCGCCGCTGGGGCCAGATTGCCGAGCAGAAGCCGGACAGTTGGTACGACGAAGTCGCCAAGTCGGTCTACAAGCCCGAGATCTACCTCGAAGCGGCACGCGCACTGGTTGACGAAGGTCTGGCGGACGAAGCGGATTTCCCATGGGACAGCGATGGCTACAAAGCCGCGACGCCTGCCGAGGATATCATCGACGGTATTGGCTATGACGGCCGCACGCCAAACGCCTACCTCGAAAGCCTGCCGATTGGCCTGAAGGGCGAGCAGATCGTCGTTGGCACCGAAATCCAAGGTTGAAAACAAGGAGCGCCGTAACGGCGCTCCTCCCCTCCCCCGAGGTGCGCCCGGCGCGCGAGCCTTCATGCGATCCGAAAAGGACCCGAACCGATGACAACCGTCGATCCGAATTTCTCAGACTCTGCTGACCGCGAGGCGCGCAAGGCCCGTCTGTTCACCCGCATCAACGCTGCCGATAAATGGTTTCAGGTGTTGGGTCTCAGCTGGCTCACGCCGGTTCTGAAAGCCGCCGCTGGCGACAATCCGCAAGCGCAGGTCAAGGAAATCTGGCGTCTGCTGATCGTGCCAGTGCTGGCCATCGTCGCCTTTCTGATGCTCTGGGCAACATTGGCCCCGAAAGTGCAAACGTCACTGGGTGCGGTACCCGGTCCCGGACAGGTTTGGGAAGAAGCGGTCAACCTGCACGAGGATGCGCAGGCGAAAGCCGCGATGAAGGCGCAGTTCGAAGAAAAAGTTGCGCAGTTGAACGAACGCCTGATTGAGCAAGGCAAAGAGCCCAAAGAACGCGCCTATACCGGTGCGCCAACCTATTACCAGCAGATTTGGACGTCGATCCAGACCGTGTTCTTTGGCTTCCTGATCGCGACTGTTGTTGCTGTACCACTTGGCATTGCAGCCGGTCTATCGCCAACCGCAAACGCGGCACTGAACCCGCTGATCCAGATTTTCAAACCCGTCTCTCCGCTCGCGTGGTTGCCGATCGTGACGATGATCGTCTCGGCCCTCGCCGCTGCCGAAGGCGGCTGGTTCGCCAAGAGCTTTATGATCTCTGCAATCACCGTGACGCTGTGTTCGCTTTGGCCGACCCTGATCAACACAGCACTTGGTGTGGCCTCCATCGATAAGGATTTGGTGAACGTTTCCAAGGTGTTGAAGATGAACACCTATACCAAGATCACCAAGCTGGTTCTGCCGTCTGCCCTGCCGCTGATCTTCACCGGCTTGCGTCTATCGCTCGGTGTTGGCTGGATGGTTCTGATCGCGGCGGAAATGCTCGCGCAGAACCCAGGGCTTGGCAAGTTTGTTTGGGATGAGTTCCAGAATGGGTCTTCCTCTTCCCTCGCCAAGATTATGGTGGCTGTTCTGACCATCGGCGTCATCGGCTTCCTTCTGGACCGCGTGATGTATGCCCTGCAGTCGCTCTTCACCTTCTCGAACAACCGGTGATCTGAATGTCATTCCTTTCCTTTCAAAACGTCTCGAAAAGCTATGGCGTTGGCACCAGCCAGACCCATGTTCTGAAAGACATCAATCTGGATGTCGAAGAGGGCGAGTTCCTTGTGCTCCTCGGCTTCTCCGGCACCGGCAAGACGACACTGATCAACCTGATGGCGGGTCTCGATACTCCAACATCCGGCAGCGTGACCTTCAAAGGCGCGCCGGTGACGGAACCCGGGCCCGAGCGTGGCGTGATCTTTCAGAGCTATTCTTTGATGCCATGGCTCACAGTGAACGGGAACGTGGGTCTCGCTGTCGATGCGATCTTCCCCGATCTGTCGGCCAAGGATAAAGCTGAAAAGGTCGCGCATTACGTCAAAATGGTGGGCCTGAGCCACGCCACCTCGCGCCGCCCCGCGGAATTGTCGGGCGGCATGCGCCAGCGGGTGAACGTGGCGCGGGCGCTGGCGATGAACCCCGAAGTGCTGCTTCTGGATGAACCGCTGTCGGCGCTCGATGCGCTGACCCGCGCCAATCTCGCGGACGAGATCGAACACATCTGGGAAGCCGACAAAAAGACCTGTGTGCTGATTACAAACGACGTGGACGAGGCGATTATCCTTGCCGACCGCATCATCGCGCTGAACCCGGATGGGACATTGGGCGATGAGTTCAAGGTGAACATCCCCCGCCCCCGCGACCGGATTGCGATGAACACCGACGAGACGTTCAAGCAACTGCGCAAAGACGTGACCAAGTACCTGATGGATGTCGGGATCGAGGCGCGCGTCGAGGGCAGCAAACTGCTCCCGAACGTCACACCCATCCACGGTGTCCCTGCGGCGGTTGCCAAGGCGCAGGAAGGCATGATCGAAAACCGCTTCCTCGACTTCAGCCAGTTGCACAAGGTTTATCCGACGCCGAAGGGCCCGCTGACTGTGGTCGAAGATTTCGACCTGAAGATGGACAAAGGCGAGTTCATTTCGCTGATCGGCCACTCGGGCTGCGGGAAGTCGACTGTTCTGACGATGGCAGCAGGTCTCAATGAGATCAGCCAGGGTGCCATTAAGCTCGATGGCCGCCATGTGGAGGGTGCTGACCCCGAACGCGCGGTGGTGTTCCAGTCACCCAACCTTTTCCCGTGGCTCACCGCCAAGGAAAACGTCGCGATTGGGTTGGATAAGGTTTATCCCAAGGCGTCCATGGCGGAGCGGCAGGATGTGGTGGAATACTACCTTGAGCGCGTTGGCCTTGGTGACGCGATGGATAAATCCGCTGCTGATTTGTCGAACGGGATGAAACAGCGTGTCGGCATCGCGCGTGCCTTTGCCCTGTCGCCAAAGCTGCTGCTTCTCGACGAGCCGTTTGGCATGCTGGACAGCCTGACACGCTGGGAGCTTCAGGAAGTTCTGATGGAGGTATGGTCGCGCACCAAGGTGACGGCGATCTGTGTGACGCACGACGTGG
>CAZCOX010000180.1:0-6859 GCA_964500115.1 uncultured Rhodobacterales bacterium | reverse complement strand
AGCCCGCTCGCATGAGCGGGTTTTTTGTTTTGGTCCCGCTGAACGAAACATCGCGACGTTCTAAAATCGGAACCGCAGGCAATCTTTGACTGCCAGTCCGGGAAAATCTGTTCGTCACTCAAGTGACACGATGTAAGCCACCATGTCATCTATGTTCCCACCAATCATATATTGGGTGTATTGCGGCATGTCGTGGGTGTTGGGTTCGAGTATCCGCTGCTTGATCTGATCAGCAGAGCGGTACCTGGCAATAGCCGCAAAGCTGGGTGGGATTTGTTTGAACGGGCCATCGGGTTCCACGTTGTGGCAGGCGTAGCAGTATTCCTCGGCGATGCTTTTTCCCATCGTCACGCTTGGCTCATCAGCCGCGACGTGAGTTGCGATTATCATCAATGCGATCAGTTTGAATATTGGCAGTTTCATCTGGCTTCCTCCCCTCTGTACGTGAGTGTTAGTGTAAGTTAGCGCCACGCCGCTGTGCATTGCTCTGGGTCAAGTCGATGGCTCGCACGATAGACTTTTCAAAAGGCCTGAGCGCGCCGTTGCGCATGCCGAAAACTTACTCCGGCGATTCGAGATACGTCTTTGAGCGCAACGCCGCGTCAATGCGAGACACGTGCACAACTTGAAGCCGGGCGATCTCTCGGTCACGTCATTGTAGCATGGAAAAACATTCAATTTCAGCGTTCTACATGTTTACTAATTTTTTAGTTGACGCTTTCCCGCCTTCTTGCAATCTTGTCTTATCCGGTTGGAGGACCGGGAATTACACAATCTGGGAGGACAAGATGCGGAAGTATCTTCGCTCCGCAGTTGCGGCATGTGCCGTGATTGCGATGACCGGTCCCGTGTACGCTGATGAAGCGGCGGCACAGCGATGGATCGACAATGAATTTCAGCCGTCTTCGCTGAATAAGGATGAACAGCTTGCAGAAATGCAATGGTTCATTCAGGCGGCAGAACCCTATGCCGGCATGGAAATCAACGTGCTGTCCGAAGGCATTCCAACACACGCCTATGAAGCCGAAGTGCTGACCAAAGCCTTTGAGGAAATCACAGGCATCAAAGTGAACCACCAGATCCTCGGTGAAGGTGAAGTGGTTCAGGCCGTTCAGACGCAGATGCAAACTCAGCGGAACCTCTATGACGGTTACGTCAACGACTCCGACCTGATTGGCACGCACTCGCGCCTGCAACTGGCGTATAATCTGACCGAACAGATGGCAGGCGATTGGTCCGCGACCACATCTCCAACGCTTGATCTGGACGACTTCATGGGCAGCCAGTTTACAACGGGCCCTGACGGCGACCTCTACCAGCTGCCGGACCAGCAGTTTGCAAACCTCTACTGGTTCCGCAAAGACTGGTTTGACCGCGAAGACCTGCAAGCCGCGTTCAAGGAAAAGTACGGCTATGACCTTGGCGTTCCGGTAAACTGGTCTGCATACGAAGACATTGCCGAGTTCTTTTCGAACGACGTCAAGGAAATCGATGGCGTCGCGATTTACGGTCATATGGATTACGGCAAGCGTGCGCCCGACCTTGGTTGGCGCATGACAGACGCGTGGCTTTCCATGGCCGGTGCCGGTTCTGTTGGCGAACCAAACGGTGTGCCCATCGACGAATGGGGCATCCGGATGGAAGCGGGGTCTTGCAATCCGGCCGGTGCCAGCGTCAGCCGCGGCGGTGCAGCAAACGGCCCAGCAGCGGTCTACGCGATCCGCAAGTGGGACGAATGGTTGCGGAATTACGCCCCTCCTGGTGCGGCGTCTTATGACTTCTACCAGTCTCTGCCAGCTTTGGCACAAGGCAACGTGGCCCAGCAGATCTTCTGGTACACCGCCTTTACCGCTGACATGGTCAAGCCACAGTCCGAAGGCAACAACACGGTTGATGCCGACGGCAACCCGCTCTGGCGGATGGCGCCCAGCCCGCATGGCCCGTACTGGACCGAAGGTCAGAAAGTTGGCTATCAGGACGTGGGGTCTTGGACTTTCCTCAAATCCACGCCATCTGATCGTGCGCAAGCGGCATGGCTCTATGCCCAATTTGTGACATCAAAGACTGTTGATGTGAAGAAATCGCATGTGGGTCTCACGTTTATCCGCGACAGCTCGGTCAACCACGAAAGCTTTACGGAACGTGCACCGAAGCTTGGTGGCCTGGTAGAATTCTACCGCTCGCCTGACCGCGTGCGCTGGTCGCCAACAGGCATCAACGTGCCTGACTATCCTAAGCTGGCTCAGATCTGGTGGCAGCAGATTGGTGACGTCAACTCTGGCGCGTTCACACCGCAAGAAGCGATGGATCGTCTGGCCGAGGAAATGGACATCACCATGGCGCGTATGCAGCGCGCGGATGAGGCCCAGAATGTCTATGGCGGCTGTGGCCCGCGTCTCAACGAGGAACAGGATGCGGAATACTGGTATGCCAATGGCGGTGCAAAGCCACCTTTGGACAACGAAAAGCCGCAGGGCGAGACCGTGAACTACGACGATCTGGTTGCCCGTTGGAGCGCAAACTAAAGATCGGTCTTAACTCCATACTCCCTGTGGACAGACCACGGCTGGGGCCCTCGCAAGGGGCCCCAGTGCATGACCGCCCGAAACAGCGGGCTTTTTCGAACAATAGGTTAAGACATGGCGCTGGTTCTGAAGAACATAACCAAGGTGGTGCGGGGCGTGACCCACATTAAGCCCACCAGCCTGACGCTTGAGACGGGGCATTTTAACGTGCTTCTTGGGGAAACCGGTGCGGGCAAGACGTCATTGATCAAGATGATGGCGGGTCTTGACCCCATCGCCAGCGGCACGATGGAGATGGACGGCACGGATGTGACCGGTCTCAGCACGCAGAAACGCAAGATCAGCCTCGTGCACCAGTTCTTTGTCAATTACCCGCACATGACGGTTTACGACAACATTGCCTCGCCCCTGCGGGTCGCAGGCATGGCGAAATCCGAAATCGACGGTCGCGTGCAAGAAGCGGCTGATATTCTAAAGCTTGGCCCGATGCTCCACCGCCGACCGCATGAATTGTCAGGTGGCCAACAACAGCGCTGCGCTTTGGCACGCGCCATCGCCAAAGACAGCCAAGCTGTGTTCTTGGACGAACCGCTTGCCAACCTTGACTACAAACTGCGCGAGGAATTGCGCGAGCTACTGCCAGAGCTTTTCGCCGGGCGTGGAGCGGTCGTTGTTTATGCTACCTCGGAACCCGAGGAAGCGTTGCTGCTGGGCGGGATGACGGCGCTGATGATGGACGGCTCGGTCGCGCAGTTCGGAAAAACTGCCGATATCTACCGCGCACCGGACACACTTACAGCGGCGCAGGTCTTTTCTGATCCGCCGATCAATCACGCATCGGTCCGCAAAACAGGCGACACGTTGATGATGGGTGACGTCACATGGCCCGCATCCGGGGCGGCCGGGGCGCTCAAAGACGGCGACTATGTTCTTGCCGTGCGCCCAAACCACATTCTGCCAACCGCCAACGCGGCGGCGACTGTGCCATTGTCAGGCCGCGTCAGCGTGACAGAGTTGAGCGGGTCGGAAAGCTCTGCCCATTTCGATTTTGACGACAAAGGTTGGGTGTCCCTTTCGCATGGCACGCATCCTTACCAGGTTGGGGAAAATCATACGTTTTACATGGATGCCGACGCGTGCCTTTTCTTCGCGCCCGATGGCAGCCGGGTCGCATAGGGCATCGTCATGGCACGTATCACACTTAAGAACATGCGGCACAGCTACATGGTTCACCCGAAGGGGCCAGAAGACTTTGCCCTGAAGGAGATCGATGTCGACTGGGAAGACGGCGGCGCGTACGCGCTGTTGGGGCCGTCGGGCTGTGGGAAATCCACGCTGCTCAACATCATTTCGGGGCTTTTGATGCCGTCCGAAGGGCAAGTGCTGTTCGATGGTCAAGACGTCACGCCGCTGATGCCGGACGAACGCAATATCGCGCAGGTGTTTCAGTTCCCGGTCATCTACGACACGATGACGGTTCGGCAAAACCTCGCGTTTCCCTTGAAGAACCGGGGTGTTGACGAAGCGACGATTAACAGACGTGTGGCGGACATTGCCGAGATGCTGGAAATCTCTGACATGTTGGATCGCCGCGCCGCTGGTCTTGCCCCGGACAACAAACAAAAGCTGTCGATGGGCCGGGGGTTGGTCCGTGATGATGTGAACGTCGTGATGTTCGACGAACCGCTCACGGTGATTGATCCGCATCTCAAGTGGAAACTGCGGTCCAAGCTGAAAGAACTGCACCAACGGGTCAAAGCGACGATGATTTACGTCACGCATGACCAGACCGAGGCGCTGACTTTTGCCGATCAGGTTGTTGTCATGCAAGAGGGCGAGGTGGTTCAGATCGGCACGCCGGTGGAGTTGTTCGAACGCCCCGCGCACACATTCGTCGGGCATTTCATAGGCTCACCCGGCATGAATGTTCTGCCGGCAGAACTGCGCGATGGTGGGGCCTTTTTCCAAGGACAAAATGTGAGCCTCGAAGGGGCGGTCACCGCAACCGGGTCGGACAGGATCGAGATCGGCGTCAGGCCCGAATTCGTTTCAATCGGTGAGACGGGCATCCCCGCTCAAGTGCGCCGCGTCGCGGATGTCGGGCGGCATATGGTCGTCGAGGCGATGGCCGGTGATCAAAAGATTGCCGCCATCATGAGCGGTGCCGCGCCAGTGCAGGGCGACACAGTGCACCTGCAATTCCAGCCCTCACAAACACGTCTTTACGCCGATGGCTGGCTCGCCACTGAAGGAGCGACCGCATGAAAACCGAAAACCAACGCGCATGGTTCTTTGTTCTGCCGGTGCTGATCCTTGTGGCGTTCAACGCGCTGATTCCGATGATGACAGTTGTCAATTATTCGGTTCAGGAAACCTTTGGGGACAACCTGTTCTTTTGGGAAGGTTTGACGTGGTTTGAACAAATCCTGAGGTCTGAGCGGTTCCACGCAGCCCTTGGCCGTCAGTTCCTGTTCACTTTCCTGATCCTCATCATCGAGGTGCCGCTTGGCATTGCCATTGCCCTGTCCATGCCCCGCAGCGGGCCCTGGGTGCCTGTGTGCCTCGTCCTGATGGCGTTACCGATGCTCATCCCATGGAACGTGGTAGGCGCGATGTGGAACATCTTTGCGCTGCCGGACATCGGATTGCTTGGCTATTTCATCAATCACGTTCTGGGCATCAACTATGACATGACGCAGGATCCGATTGCGGCTTGGGTCACGATCATCACGATGGACGTCTGGCATTGGACATCGCTGGTGGTGTTGTTGTCTTACGCCGGTCTCGTCTCGATCCCCGACGCATACTACCAGGCGGCAAAGATTGACGGTGCCAGCAACTGGAGTGTGTTTCGGTACATCCAGCTTCCCAAGATGAAGAACGTGCTGACTATCGCGATCCTGTTGCGGTTCATGGACAGCTTTAACGTCTACACCGAACCCTTTGTTTTGACAGGGGGAGGGCCTGGAAACTCGACTACTCTCTTGTCCATCGATCTTGTCAAAATCGCCCTAGGTCAGTTCGACCTCGGCCCGGCAGCAGCGATGTCGCTCATCTACTTTGCAATCACGCTCTTTGTGTCATGGCTCTTCTACACGGTCATGACCAAAGATGACCCGAAATAAGGAGTGGACTGATGCAAAAACGATCCATCGTCCCCATTTTGTATGTCCTCTTCCTGATGCTGCCGATCTACTGGCTCGTCGCAATGAGCTTCAAGACAACAAACGAGATCCTTGCAGGCTTCTCGCTCTTTCCTCAAACCTTTACGCTAGAGGCGTACCAGACGATCTTTACCGATCCGACATGGTACTGGGGCTACATCAACTCGATCATCTATGTTTCTTTGAACACGGTCATTTCCATCACGGTTGCGCTGCCGGCGGCATATGCATTCAGCCGCTACCGGTTCCTTGGCGACAAGCAACTGTTCTTCTGGCTTCTGACAAACCGTATGGCGCCGGCGGCGG
This sequence comes from uncultured Rhodobacterales bacterium, assembly GCA_964500115.1. GTDB lineage: Bacteria > Pseudomonadota > Alphaproteobacteria > Rhodobacterales > Rhodobacteraceae > Marivita. Next base: position 864 of record CAZCOX010000180.1, on the reverse strand, counting down.
TCTTTGCACTGCCGTTCTTCCAGCTTTATTCCTCGGTCGGCATCTTTGACACACATTTGGCGGTGGCGCTGGCGCATGGTCTTTTCAATATCCCGCTGGCCGTCTGGATCCTCGAAGGCTTCATGCGTGGGGTGCCAAAGGAATTAGATGAAACGGCTTATGTTGATGGCTACTCGTTCCTGCGTTTCTTCACGACGATCTTTATTCCCACGATCAAAGCGGGTGTCGGGGTTGCCGCATTCTTCTGCTTTATGTTCTCGTGGGTCGAAATGTTGCTGGCCAAAACGCTGACGGCGGTTGAGGCAAAACCGATTGCCGCCACGATGACACGTACCGCGTCATCTGCGGGGTATGAACTGGGGCTACTCGCTGCTGCGGGAACACTGACCATCATCCCGGGCGCAATCGTGATCTACTTTGTCCGCAATTACATCGCCAAAGGCTTCGCGATGGGGAGGGTTTGATATGCTTGGATGGATGGCATGGACATGGCCAACGGCCTTGATATTTATCGGTCTCTTCAGCGCGATGGGCGTGCTGACGGTGCTTGAGATCAAGTATCCGGGTGGGGCAGAGCGCAAAGGCGTTCTGGGTCTCACCACCACGCGTGGCGACCGGCTTTTCCTGACGTGCCTTGGAACGGCGTTTATCTTTCTGGGGTGGTTGGGCCTGGTCGGCATGCCGCTCTGGGCGCCGCTTGGGATTGCGATTTGCTGGGGTATCTTCTGCTTCTGGAAAGTCTGACGCATCGCGTCAGACTTTTATATGTCCGCAATGGCGCTGCTCATATTCAGATTTCAGCCCTTCGCGCCGCCGGCAACCGAGTTCACCAAGAAACGCAGCGAGACCTTACCAAGTGCGCTG
>CAZCOX010000179.1:0-6871 GCA_964500115.1 uncultured Rhodobacterales bacterium | reverse complement strand
CACTACCACCTCGCGTCCTATCACCAGAGTCAGGAATTCTTTGAAGTTACCTTTAACAAGGATAAGTTCAACGCGCTGTCGGCCGAACATCAGGCGATCATCAAGAACGCGTCGATGGCAGAAAATTCCGGCTTCTACTGGGGCAATACCAAGCGTTATTCGGACGACCTGCTGAAGTTGCAGGAGGCGGATGGCGTTAACGTTCATCGTACACCTGACAGCGTGATGGCGGCACAGCTGAAAGCCTGGGACGTCGTGACGGCCCGCATCGCCGAGGAAGACCCGTTCTTTGCCAAGGTGATGGAATCGCAGAAGGCATACGCCAAGAACGTGATGAACTACCTCAACCTCAACCAGCCTGACTACAAGCTGGCATACGATCACTACTTTTCGTGATTGGATGACATGAACCAGATGTCCGGGCTTAAAAAGGCCCGGACATTTCTGCGCCTGTCGATGGCGTAGCAAGAAAATATCTGTAGGGGAGCGGCAGGTAGATGAAATTCGTTCACGCCATTGAGGGCTTGAGCCTTTGGGTGGGGCGCGCGTTTGGATGGTGCATTCTCATACTGACGCTATCGGTGTCGTATGAGGTGTTCGTACGGTATGTCCTGAACGCGCCGACGGTCTGGGCTTTCGACATGATGATCCAGATGTATGGCGCATTGTTCTTGATGTCCGGTGCCTATGCATTAGCCCAGGACACGCATGTCCGGGCGGATGTAATCTATCGCCTGCTGCCTATCCGGGTTCAGGCATCGCTGGATTTCGTTCTCTATTTCGTCTTCTTCTTTCCAGGCATCCTTGCCTTGGCCTGGTATGGCTATGAAATCGCATCCGACAGCTGGCGCTACAAAGAGGTGAGCTTCAACAGCCCCGCGAGCATTCAGATCTATTTCTTCAAATCGCTGATCCCCTTGGCGGGCGTGCTGCTCGCGATTCAGGGATGTGCCGAACTTGTCCGCTGCGTCATGGCGGTTCGGACAGGATCTTGGCCCGAGCGTCTCAGAGATGTGAAAGAGACCGAAGACCTGCTGACTGAAGCCGACCTTGAAGCCATCAGCGCGATCAGCCCCCAATCAAAGTAATGCCCTGAGCGGTTGAAGAAAGAATAAGAAATGACAGACCCCCAAGTCGCCCTGTTGATGCTCGGGCTTTTCATTCTGCTGGTTTTGCTGGGTTTTCCGATTGCCTTTACACTGCTCGCAATGGGTGTCGCTTTTGGCTACTACGCGTACCACAGCGGCGGTCCGATCGAGTCCTTTTCGGACATTTTCAACAATAACATCTTTTACCTGCTTAACCAAAACACCTATTCGGTGATGGAGAACCCGATCCTTGTCGCCATCCCTTTGTTTCTCTTTATGGGATATGTGGTCGAGCGGGCAAATATCGTCGATAAGTTGTTCTTTTCGCTATACATGGCGGCCCGCAATCTGCCGGGCAGTCTGGCGATTGCGGCACTTTTGACCTGTGCGGTGTTCTCTACGGCATCCGGCATTGTGGGTGCTGTTGTGACCTTGATGGGACTGCTGGCGTTTCCTGCCATGGCGAATGCGGACTACAACAAGAGCTTTGCCTCGGGCGTGATTTGTGCCGGTGGCACCCTGGGTATCCTGATCCCGCCCTCGATCATGCTGATCGTATACGCGGCGATCGCGGACTTATCGCCTCTGCGTCTCTATGCTGCTGCCGTTTTCCCGGGTCTTCTGCTGGCGGGCCTCTACATTGTTTATGTGATGGTCCGGGTATGGATGAACCCTGCGCTTGCGCCCAAACCCACCCTTGAGGACGTCCCGCCGCCCAAAGAGATTTACCTCGACCTTCTGGTCAGCTTTGTCCCGCTGACAGTGCTGATTGCATTGGTGCTCGGCTCGATCCTCGGCGGTCTGGCAACACCGGCTGAAGCTGCGGCCATGGGCGCTTTGGGTGGCATTGTATTGGCCTTTCTCTACAGGTCGATGACCTGGACCAAAATGAAAGAGAGCGTATTCCTGACGGCCAAGTCAACGGCGATGGTGTGCTGGCTCTTTGTGGGGTCGTGGACCTTTGCGTCAGTATTCTCCTACCTCGGCGGTCACGATATCATTGCTGACTGGGTCGGCTCGCTTGACATGGAGCCCTGGCAGTTTCTGATCCTGGCTCAATTGATCATCTTCCTTCTGGGATGGCCTTTGGAGTGGTCGGAAATCCTGATCATCTTTGTCCCGATTTTCCTGCCGCTGCTCGAAGTTTTTGGGGTGAACCCGTACTTCTTTGCCATGCTGATCGCTCTGAACCTTCAGACCTCATTCCTGACGCCGCCCATGGCGATGTCGGCCTATTACCTGAAGGGCGTTCTGAAGAGCCAGATCGAACTGATGGATATCTTCCGTGGGATCATGCCGTATCTGGGGATCGTGATCCTTACCATGGTGCTGATGTATCAGTTCCCAGGCATTGCGCTTTGGTTCCCTGATTACCTTTTTGGCCCCTACATTCCATGATCACGGACAGCCACACACTGACCGCGACAGAGGCTTTGTCGGCTTGTTCAGCAGGGCGGCTCAGTTCAGTCGCGTTGGTCACAGACTGTTTGAATCGGATCACCGCAACAGACGAGGCGATCAAAGCTTGGGCGTTTCTTGATCCTAATGCGGCCCTCGCCCAGGCCAAGGAGTGCGACCGCATCCGAACGGCGGGGCTGCCGTTGGGGCCTTTGCATGGCATTCCTGTCGGTTTGAAGGACATCATTGACACCGCAAAGATGCCCACGCAGCGTGGCACGCCGATTTTTAAGGGTCGGCAGACCGACCGCGTTGCCCGGATTGTTGAGCATTTGCGCGAAGCCGGTGCCGTGATCATGGGAAAAACCGTGACCACCGAGCTTGCTTTTATGCATCCTGCCGAGACACGTAACCCTCACAACACTGATCATACGCCAGGTGGGTCATCGAGCGGGTCAGCGGCTGCTGTGGCCGCTCAGCACGTGCCTTTGAGCATTGGCACGCAGACGAATGGATCGGTCATCCGACCAGCGTCTTTCTGTGGGGTTTTCGGTTTCAAGCCGACCCGCGGCATGGTCTCGCGCAGTGGCGTCTTGCAAACTTCCGTATCGCTCGATCAACTCGGTGTCTTCGGACGCAGCCTTGAGGATGTCGCGTTGTTGACAGACGCCATCGCAGGCTATGACCAGCACGATCCCGGCAGTTTCCCCAGGCCCCGCGCCGATCTGTCGAAGGGTGCCTCCGCCGAGGTGCCGGTGCCGCCTAATTTTGCCTGGTTCAATCTGCCCTTCAATGATCGCCTTTCTGGCGACGCCCTTGAAGGACTAGAGGCGGTGATCGAGATCCTTGGATCGCAGGTCGAGCGAATGGACCCGGCCGACACACTCTCAAATCTGGTGGCCGTGCAGGCGCGTATCCACGAGTACGAGATCGTTCAGCATCAGGCGGAAGTTTTTGATACCCATTGGGACCAGATCAGCGAGACGCTAAAGCCCATCATTTCGCGCGCACGGCAGATAAGCAAAACCGAATACGAAGATGCGCTGGAAGTGAAAGCCTCGGCAGAGGCATTCTTCGCGAACTTCTTTACCGACTATGACGCGATCATTGCACCATCGGCGGCAGGCGAAGCACCAAGGTTCGGGAATGGCACTGGCGATCCGATTTTCTGTACGCTTTGGACGTTGGCTGGCTTGCCTTGTGTCAGTCTGCCTGTCCTGGTTGGTGAAAAAGGGTTGCCGATTGGCGTCCAACTGATTGGCCCTGTCGAGAAAGACGACCGCCTGTTGCGTACGGCACGATGGGTGCAGCAGCAACTTGCGAACAGCTCCGTCTAGAAAGGAAAGTCTATGTCTTACCCCGTCAAACTGATTGTCGGACTGATCGGTACGGCGCTTTTGTCTATCTTTGTCGGCGGTCTGTCGCAAAGTATTTCCAGCGGATTTGCCGGGTTCTTTGGAGGCCTGCCTTTCATGATCATCGCGATCGCCGTTTGCGGTTTGGCCGTCTACGATTTTTGGGACGAATGCGTCCGCAAAAAAGATGACTAAACCTCGTCTCTGGATCACGCGGCGATTGTCGGATGCAACGTTGTCACGGGCACAGCGCGACTATGATGTGGTGGTCAACCATGACGATACGCCCGGTACGGCGGAGCAACTGATCGCTGCTTCTGCCGAGTTTGACGCCATCGTCCCCTGTCACTCCGAACACTTCACCGCCGACGTCGTGGCGCAATTTGCCGACCGTCTGAGGATCGTGGCAAACCACTCCGTTGGCGTCGATCACTGTGACATTCCTGCTTTGACGGAGCGCGGCATCGTAGTGACCAACACACCTGACGTTCTGTCGGATGCCACTGCCGAACTTGCCATTCTTTTGATGCTGGGTGCTGCGCGCCATGCCGTGATGGGTGACCGGATCGTGCGCACCGGGGCCTGGGACAGCTGGTCACCTGCCTTTATGGTGGGCAAGCAAGTGACCGGTGCGCGCCTTGGCATCATCGGGATGGGGCGCGTGGGCCGCGCCTTTGCCGCGAAGGCCCGCGGCTTTGATATGGAAATTCATTACCACAACCGCAGTGAATTGCCTGCTGAGCTGGCGGTGGGTGCCACGTACCATGAAACGGTTGAAAGCCTTTTGGACGTGGCGGATTTTCTGTCGCTGCATTGCCCTGCGACCTCCGACACCGTTGATCTGATCGATGCCGAACGCCTTGCCATGCTTCCGGCCGGAGCCGTCGTTGTGAACACATCGCGCGGCGCGCTGCTGGACGAGGCCGCGTTGATGGCGTCGCTTGACAGCGGTCATGTGGCTGCGGCGGGTTTGGATTGTTTCAAAGTTGAGCCGGGCGGCAATCCGGACTTTGCGCGGTACGAGAACGTTTTCATGCTGCCCCACATCGGCAGCGCGACGCGGAAAACCCGAGACGCGATGGGCTTTCGGGCCTTGGACAACCTTGACGCCTTTTTCGCTGGCAAGACACCAAAGGACCAGCTCGACCCATGATTGACAAGACACGCACGAAAATCGCTTTTCTCGGACTTGGCGTCATGGGCTATCCGATGGCGGGGCACCTCGCCCGAGCGGGTTATAGCGTCACGGTCTATAACCGGACCACCTCCAAAGCCGAAGCCTGGGTCGAAGAATATGGCGGCACATTGGGTCAGACCCCGGCGGAAGCTGCCGCTGGCGCCGAAATGGTAATGGCTTGCGTGGGCAATGATGACGACTTGCGCAGTGTCTGCCTTGGACCCAGCGGTGCCTTTGCGACAATGTCGGAAGGGAGCACCTTTGTGGACCACACGACCGTTTCGGCATCTGTCACAGCCGAACTTCATTCGGTCGCAAAATCGAAGGGCATCGCCTATGTTGATGCCCCCGTTTCTGGCGGACAGGCCGGTGCAGAAAACGGTGCCCTTTCGATCATGTGTGGTGGTGATCAGGCAGAATACGAATGGGCCGAACCAGTCATGAATACCTACGCGAAACTCTGCCGCAGACTTGGCGACAGCGGCGCGGGACAAATGACCAAGATGTGTAACCAGATCGCGATCGCAGGGCTCGTGCAGGGGCTGTCAGAGGCTCTGCACTTTGCCGACAAGGCAGGATTGGACGGCCGCGCGGTGGTAGAAGTGATCAGTCAAGGTGCCGCTGGGTCCTGGCAGATGTCAAACCGCTACGAAACGATGTTGGATGACCATTTCGACCATGGATTTGCAGTAGATTGGATGCGCAAGGATCTGGGTATTTGCCTTGCCACTGCGAACGAAAACGGTGCCAGCCTGCCTGTAACTGCAATTGTAGACCAGTTTTACAAAGACGTGCAAAAGATGGGCGGCGGGCGTTGGGATACATCTGCGCTGTATAAGCGATTGTCAGAATTGTAGTTTTACGTTCACATATCTTTGGCTTTTGCGCCTTCAGCAACATGCAAAAAGCGCGTTTTGCTATTGGTGCTGCGATTTGCGGTTGCACTGGTCTAAGACCGTTCAGGGAATGAAGATGGAACTGGAGTCATCGCTTCCATTCGAACCCGACGGCTTTTTCGGACATTTCCCAAAGCCGCGCCATGACAGCTTTGTCGTATGCGTGCGGGTTCAGCGTGCCTTTTCCGACCGGACCGACAACTTCCATTCGGCCTGTCGGGCCGTAAAGGGCGCGTTGTTCGGTTAAGGTCTCTTCTGCCGCGCACATGACTTCCGGGTATGAGCCTTGTTCTGCTGTCTGCACCAACGGCGTCTTTTTCATCAGCCAAAAAGCCATCCGCATGAACCTGCTGCCGCTTGTGGTGATCAAAGACGTTGCAGATGAGCCTGGGTGGCAGACGAAGACCTCGACATCCTCGCGCCCCGCCGCGGCTAGCCGATCCTGCAACTCGTAGGCAAACATCATCTGCGCCAGCTTGCTCTGGGAATAGGCGGTGTTCGCGCCGTAGCCCTCATCCCAGTTCATGTCGTCAAACTTGATGGTCTTGAGACCCATGTTGTAGCCGAGGCTGGCGACAACGACGATCCGGCCTTTGCTTTCTGCGATGCGGTCAAAGAGCAGACCATTGAGCAGAAAATGCCCGTAGTGGCTGGTGCCAAGCTGGCTTTCGAACCCGTCAACGGTCAGCTTGCGCGTCGGCACCTGCGCGATGGCCGCGTTGTTGATCAGCGCGTCGATGCGCGGCACAGCCTTCAGGACCTCATCAGCTGCCTCGCGCACGCTGTCCAAGACGGACAGGTCCATAAGGATGAAGCTCACATCGGCCTGTCCGCCAAGTTCCTGTTTGAGGTCCGCGATTGCCGCTTCTGATTTCTCGGCTGAGCGGTTCAACATCACCACCTTGGACCTGTCACGCTTTCGTTCCGCTCCGGTTGCTCATTTAAGCGGCCTCTCTT
>CAZCOX010000178.1:0-6912 GCA_964500115.1 uncultured Rhodobacterales bacterium | reverse complement strand
AAAGCTCTGATGCGAACGCATCTGAAATTGGGCAGCTACCGGGCGTGGCGCAAGCGAGTGCGCGCGTTTGCCGATCGGCGGGAGACATACAAGTGAGGCGAACGGTTTCGAGGCTTGGTTTTGCGCTGATAATGACCTTCATGACTGCGCTGTCTTCGGCGGCTCAGGCTGTCAAGTTGAGCGGTGACGAGATCCGTGATTTGCTCACGGGCAATACCGCAATTGGCCGTTGGGAAGGGGCCAAATACCGTCAACACTTTGGTGTGGACGGGTCACAATTTATTCTCAGGAAGGTGCACGCTCAGCTCGAGGGCTATGGCGGGTCGATGACGACCTTGAGGAGTATCAGAGCATCTGGCCAAGAGATGCAGACTGGGAAGGTTGGTTTGTAATGACCTTTGGTGACACGTATTATTGGGTGTCCAAGACCACCCCGCCGACACCGTTTCAGGTTTTAGATGGTCAGCAACTGGTGCCGGAATGATGAGCAAAGCCGCCTTGGCATGCGTTTTGGGATGTCTGCCGACGCTGACTGCGGCAGATGCGTGTTCGAACATCAATGCCTTTGCGTTGCATGGAATTTCGAAGGCAGCACATGGCGTGGAAGCGCAGTGTACCATGTCCCGGGTGCTGGGGGCAGGGCGATCTGAGGATTGCTTCTGGCGCTACCCGCTTCGGTCCGGCAAGGCGCAACATCATTTTGACAGCTTACTGGAAGACCTTCGGAACTGCGCGGATGGGCGGTTGAACGTTGAAGCGACCGGTGTAAACCACCCCGACAGCTTCGATCAGGTCACTGCGCAGGTCGCTGGCATCGCCGTCAGTCTTTCGCTCAAAGACAAAGGTGGCTTATCAGAAACGCTGGTGGTCTTGCGCCGGCAAATCCCATGACAAGGCGCATTGGAGCACTGCGTTGGTTTACGCGCTGGCGGGAGCCGCTTGCTTGATGACGCAGTGCGGCGAAAACCTGGCTATGCTCGCAGTCGCGCTCAGCGCGTTTGCCTGGGGCATCTACTGGATCCCGCTTCGGGCCATGGACGCAGCCGGGATCAACGGGGCCTGGTCGATTGTGATGTTCAATGCTCTGCCTTTGGTCATTCTGCTACCGGTATTTGCGTTCCGATGGCGGGCACTTGTGTCTGGCGGCTGGCGTTTGCACGTGGCAGGACTTTTGGCCGGTGGCGCAATGGTCAGCTATGCTGCGGCCTTGATCTACACTGACGTTGTTCGCGCGCTGCTGCTCTACTATCTGACACCAATTTGGAGCACGCTTCTGGCACGGGCGTTGCTGGGCGAACGGATCACGCCGATCAGATGGGCCACAATTGCCCTAGGCGTGCTTGGTGTTTCAGTAATTGTTCGGATCGAGTCGGGCTTCGATCTTGCTTTTAACGCCGGGGATTGGATGGGGCTGGCCGCTGGCGTCATTTGGGCCATGGCGGCAGTGCTGCTCAATGGTGGAGCGGTTAAGAGCGGAACAGATTACACTTTGTCCTATTTCCTATGGGGAAGTGTTGCAGCGTTGGCGCTCACGCAGATGCCGTTCGCAAACACCGGTACGGTGCCGTCGGGTTCAGCGATACTGGCAGTTTTGCCGTGGATGATCCCAGTGGTTGCAATCATCGTCATACCGCCCGCCTTCGCAATCATGTGGGGAGCAACTGTGATCAGCCCCGGATTACTTGCCATCCTCTTTATGACCGAAATCAGCGCTGGCACGATCACAGCGGCGATCTGGGCGGGAGAGGAAATTGGTGCTCGGGAAATCTCTGGGATTGTTCTCGTCAGCCTTGCAGGGCTTCTGGAACCGGTGAAAAAGATGATGGCAAACCGCTCAAAACCGTACGTCGCATGAGCGCCGAAGGCCACGAGTGGCGCTCCGGCGTCGCGAAGGTATTCAAGCGGGATTGCCTAGTTCTGCAGATAGACCTCTAGGCTGTCGTCCAGTGCATCCTTCCAGGGCGTATGATGATTGGGAGCCATCGTGCCTGTAATCACTGATTTATAGCCATTGTCGCGGAAGGTCATGATGCCCTTCTTTTTGTGGCCCTTCCATTCCTTAAAGGCTTTACATGCGCCTTCGACATCGAATGTCGGGTAGTCGGTCTCTTCGATCAGTTCTTTGACGTAATCGCCTTGATACCAAATGGCGTCATAGTCATCTTCACCTGCATCCTCTCGCGCCTCACGGTCAGCAATGTCAGCTTCCATAGTATTGCGGTCGGGAAGAGCGATCTTGCCCATGATGACGTCGCGCGCCCACCAAGCCTGCGCGTCGAACATATTGAAGGTGAACCACTGGTCCTGCATCCCGATGTAGAACAGTGCCGGGTTTGGTGCAAAAGCGACGCCTTTGTAAAGCATGGCTGTCGCCAAGCGATTGGCGGTGACAAGCTTGAGGTCGTTTTCCATGAAAGGGAAGTGATGCTGGTAGCCAGTGCACAGGATCACAGAATCAACCTCTTTCGAAGTTCCGTCTTTGAAATGGGCCACATTTCCGTCCATATGGGTCAGAAGAGGCACCTCTAGCCAGTTGTCCGGCCAATCGTATCCCATGGCTGCTGTCCGGTGGCTGACGGTGACGGATTTGCAGCCGTATTTCCAGCATTGCGAGCCGATGTCTTCGGCTGAATAACTTGTGCCGATGATCAGGATATCCTGGTCCTTGAACTCGACCGCGTCGCGGAAGTCATGCGCGTGCAGAACACGACCGGGAAACTTATCGAACCCGTCAAAGTGATGCACGTTCGGTGTCGAAAAATGGCCTGTGCAGCAAACAACGTGGTCAAATTCTTCGGAATAAGTCTCGTCTTTAGGTAAATCGCGCAAGGTCACGGTGAACTTACCATCTGCGAAAGACACGTTTTTGACCGCCGTCTCAAAACGTATCCAATCACGCACGTTTGCCTTCTTCACGCGGCCTTCGATGTAATCGAACAGAACGGCCCGCGGCGGGTAAGATGCGATCTGTTTGCCGAAATGCTCTTCGAATGAATAGTCGGCAAATTCCAATCCTTCTTTGGGGCCGTTTGACCAAAGGTAACGGTACATTGACCCATGAACCGGCTCGCCATACTGATCAAGTCCTGTGCGCCAAGTGTAGTTCCAAAGTCCGCCCCAATCTGCCTGCTTCTCAAAGCAAACGATTTCGGGGATATCCTCTCCATTGGCTTTGGCGGATTGGAAAGCGCGCAGCTGTGCAAGGCCAGACGGCCCGGCGCCCAATACGGCGATTCTCTTGGTCATGATGTCCCTCGGTTTGGTTGGATTCACATATCCAAAGGGACCAAATCTCATTCCCGTCAGTCAACTATTTTTAACCTAGAGAAAAACAAAAAGGGGTGGGTGTTGGTTTAACTTGGCTGTATTTTGGTCTTAAGGGAGTAAGCTATGTCTGATCAGAAACCGCCATTCATGTTTTGGGCGGTCGCCGTCGTTGGGCTTTTGTGGAACCTGATTGGATGTTGGAACTATATTGTGCAGTCCAACCCAGAAGCGGTTGCTCAAATGCCCGATATCTACCGGCTGATTGTTGAAAACCGCCCGGCGTGGGCGACGGCAGGCTTTGCCGTGTCCGTGTTTGCGGGCGCCGTGGGGGCAATTTTGATGCTGCTTAGACGGAAAATCGCGACGGGACTGTTTGCGCTTTCGCTGCTTGGTTCGCTCGCTACATTCTATTTCACGTTCAGGGTTTTGGGCATCGAACCGGCGACACTGTCGGCGCTCTTGATGTCAGTGGCTTTGCTTATCTTTTCAAACCTTGCCGTGCGAAAAGGCTGGCTCCGCTAACAAGAAACGCGCTCGCAGTTGCGAGCGCGTTTGATTGTGTCTGACACGTACTGAACGGTCTCAGATATCGAGTGTGTTCTGTCGTTCCCATTCTGAGAAGTGGGACACATAGGAATTCCATTCCTGCATTTTCATTTTGAGGTATGCGGCGGAGAATTCGTTGCCCATTGCGGCTTTGAGGGATTTGTCTTTGTCGTATTCCCGCAGCGCGTCGAGCAGGTTGAGCGGCAGCTTTGGCGCGCCGCGCACTTTGTGGCCATCGGCGTACATGTCGATGTCGTGGCGTTTGCCGGGGTCTGCTTGCGTGCGAATGCCATCGAGCCCTGCTGCGATAATCACCGCCTGCAACAAATAGGGGTTTGCCGCGCCATCGGGCAGGCGTAACTCGAACCGTCCAGGCCCGGGCACGCGCACCATGTGGGTGCGGTTGTTGCCGGTCCAGGTCACGGTATTCGGCGCCCAGGTTGCGCCGGACATGGTGCGCGGGGCGTTGATGCGCTTGTAGCTGTTGACGGTCGGGTTGGTGATGGCCGCCAATGCGCTGGCGTGTTTCATGATGCCACCAAGGAAGTGCTTGCCGCGTTCTGACAATCCCACTTCGCCGGTTGGACCGTCACCCTCACCTGCAAAGACATTGGTTTTTGCATCCGCGCCCGGCGCATCCCACACCGAGATATGTGCGTGACAGCCGTTGCCAGTCAGGCCCTCGATCGGCTTGGGCATGAAGGTCGCGCGGAACCCGTGCTTTTCGGCGACCGATTTGGTCATGAACTTGAAGAACGAATGCTTGTCAGCCGTGGCCAGCACATCGTCAAATTCCCAGTTCATCTCGAACTGGCCATTCGCGTCTTCATGGTCGTTCTGGTAAGGCCCCCATCCGAGATCGAGCATGTAGTCGCAAATCTCGCGCACCACATCGTAGCGGCGCATGACCGCTTGCTGATCGTAGCAGGGCTTTTCCGCTGTATCGAACGGGTCGGAGATCTGGTTGCCCTCGGGCGTTAGTAGAAAGTACTCGGCTTCGATGCCGGTTTTGACGTGCAGGCCCTCTTCCGCGGCCTCGTCAATCAGGCGGCGCAACACATTGCGCGGCGCTTGTGCGACGTCGGCGTCCTCCATGACGCAATTGCCCGCGACCCAAGCGACTTCAGGCTTCCACGGAAGTTGGATGACCGAGGACGGGTCCGGCACGGCAAGCATGTCGGGATGTGCGGGCGTCATGTCGAGCCATGTGGCAAAGCCCGCAAATCCGGCGCCCTCTTCCTGCATGTCGGCTATCGCTTGCGCCGGGACCAGCTTGGCACGCTGCCCGCCAAAGAGGTCGGTGAAGGAGATCATAAAGTATTTGACGCCGTTTTCCTTGGCGTAGCTGGCCAGATCAATGGTCATGGTATCGTGCTTCCTGTGTGTCTTTGTTCGGTCTTAGCAAAAAAGGCGCGTCCTCATTGGAACGCGCCGTGCTCTACTCAGTAGGATGTGCCGGGTTTGCCGGGGTACCAATCGGTGCCGGCCAGCGGAATTTTGGCCATGGCGGCGGCCTCCATGGTGAGCGCGCAGAGGTCCTCGGGCTCCAGATTGTGCAAGTGGTTCTTGCCACAGGCCCGCGCGATCGTTTGCGCCTCCAGCGTCATCACCTTGAGGTAGTTGTTCAACCGTCGCCCCCCCTCGATCGGATCAAAACGTGCCATCAGCTCCGGGTCCTGAGTTGTGATGCCCGCCGGGTCTTGTCCTTCGTGCCAGTCATCATAGGCGCCGGCTGTCGTGCCAAGCTTTTGATACTCGTCTTCCCAACGCGGATCATTGTCCCCCAACGCAATCAAGGCCGCGGTCCCGATAGCAACCGCATCAGCGCCAAGCGCCATGCATTTGGCCACGTCGGCACCGGTGCGCACGCCGCCAGAGACAACCAGTTGCACCTCGCGGTGCATGTCGAGGTCTTGAAGCGCGCGGACGGCTTCGCGGATACAGGCCAAAATCGGTTGGCCGACATGTTCGATAAAGACGTCTTGCGTGGCCGCCGTGCCGCCTTGCATGCCATCCAGAACCACCACGTCAGCGCCCGCTTTGACCGCAAGAGTGGTGTCGAAGTAAGGACGTGCGCCGCCCACCTTGATGTAGATCGGCACCTTCCAGCCGGTGATCTCGCGCAGCTCAAGGATTTTGATCTCAAGATCATCCGGCCCGGTCCAATCCGGGTGGCGGCAGGCCGAGCGCTGGTCAATCCCCTTGGGCAGGTTGCGCATCTCGGCGACGCGGTCGCTGATCTTTTGGCCCAAGAGCATCCCGCCGCCTCCAGGTTTTGCGCCTTGGCCAACCACAACCTCAATCGCATCCGCTTTGCGCAGATCATCCGGGTTCATCCCATAGCGCGATGGCAGGTATTGATAGACGAGCTTGTTGGAATGGCCGCGTTCCTCTTGGGTCATGCCGCCATCGCCGGTTGTGGTCGACGTGCCTGCCAGTGTGGCGCCGCGCCCCAACGCTTCTTTGGCTGGACCCGAAAGCGCGCCGAAGGACATGCCCGCGATGGTGATTGGGATATCAAGCTCAATCGGGTTCTTGGCAAAGCGCGTGCCCAGCGTGACGCTGGTTTCGCATTTCTCGCGGTAGCCCTCCAACGGGTAGCGCGAGATCGACGCGCCCAGAAAGAGCAGATCGTCAAAATGCGGCACCTTTCGCTTCGCACCGCCACCGCGAATGTCGTAGATACCGGTCGCGGCCGCGCGACGGATCTCGGCATTGATGCTCTGAGAGAACGTGGCCGACTGGATCGGCGTTGTCCGCGGGGGACCGTCTTGTTTGATGTCTTTCATCTCTGAGGTCCCCTAGTAGGCGTTATCGATATTGAAGTTGTAGAGATTGCGGGCGGAACCGAAGCGCTTGAACTCTTGTGGTTTGGCATTGCATCCTGCGCGCGTCAAAAGATCCTCGAGGATCGCAATATGTTCAGGGCGGACCTCTTTCTCGATGCAATCCGCTCCGAGTGATTTGACGGAGCCGCGCACAAAGAGTTGCGCTTCGTAGATGGAGTCGCCCAACGCGTCACCGGCATCGCCGCAGACCACAAGGTTACCCGATTGCGCCATGAAGGCGGACATATGGCCAATATTGCCATGGACGACG
>CAZCOX010000177.1:0-6921 GCA_964500115.1 uncultured Rhodobacterales bacterium | reverse complement strand
CCGATGCGCCGGTCGGCAGAGCGATTGGGGCCGGAGGCGTGAAAACACCGCCCGTGATGCAGCGACATCTGGCCGGGTTTCAGGGGGCCGTGAACGGCTTTTGCCTCGTCGACATCTGCGATCTCTTGCCCGCGCGATAGGAGGTTATCCGCACCAAACGTGTCAGTGTGTGGCACGATCCCATCCTTGTGACTGCCGGGGAGGAACCGCATGCATCCTGCGTCAACTGACACGTCCGACAAGGCGACCCAAGCGGTTACCTCGTCATCGGTTTCGCCCATGCCCCAATAGGTGATGTCCTGATGCCAGGATACGGTTTTTGTGCTGCCGGGTTCCTTGATGAAGAGTTCAACCGACCAGACCAGCAGGTCCGGGCCGAGTACGTCTTCGACCACATCGAGGATACTGTCGGTGCGGGCAAGATCTGCCAGCAGCGGGATCACGAGCTGTCCGTTCACGCGGAAGAACTGCGACAGGTCGCGGTGTCCGACCCCCTTGGCATGATGCGTTTCTAGCGCTTCGATTTCGCTGCGAATTTTGGCAACTTGCGCTGCGTCGAATACGTCGATGCCCGCGACGAACCCATCGCGTTTGTAACACGCTGGAAGCGTTTCGATTGTTTTCATAGGTCCCTCCCTCGTTTTGGTCAGAGTGCGGCCAACACGGAAATCGGGCCAGACGCGTTTCTTGCGCCTTAGGATAAGTTTTGCTTAAGCTTGCTCATGCCCCGCCGCAGGATGCCATCACTCAACTGGTTGCGCGTGTTCGACGCCGCAGCGCGCACCGAAAGCTTTGCCCGCGCGGCAGAGCAATTGCACATGAGCGCGCCTGCGGTGAGCCAGCAAATCCGAGCGCTCGAGGGGCACCTGGGCAAAACGCTCTTCGAACGCCGGGCGCAAAAGGTGCTGCTCACCGAAGCCGGGCGGGCGTTTTTGCCGGTGGTGAGCCAATCACTCGCCGCGATTGAAATGAGTGCGTCCACCCTGTTCGGCGATACATCGAAACAGGTGGTAACGCTGCAGGCGGTGACTGTCCTGGCGATGAGCTGGCTGCCCGCGCGTTTGGCCGCATTTCAGGCCGCGCATCCCGGGATTGCTGTAACCGTAACGACAGGCAACCTGTTGTCTGATTTCCGCACGGTTCTGCCGGGGCGTGAACCGGATTTGCAGATCGCATTTGGGTCCGCGGCGGATTTCCCAGACAGTGCTGAGAGACTCTTCGGTGAGACTTTGTATCCCGTTGCGCGCGCCGATGTCGCAAAAACGATACCGGACGCCAAAGCCTTGGTGAACCACAGCCTCTTGGAAGTCGCGACACATCGGGCGGGATGGCATCAGATCCTTGCGCGCGCAAATGGCGTGTCGATTGAAAACGCGCGATTCACATTGGTGGATCACACCCCTCAAGCGCTGATGTGGGCGGCGCAGGGCTTTGGTATAGCACTTGCCCGCGCGCCAGCATCTGACGAGATGGTCAAAGCGCTTGGTTTGGCGCGTATCCAAGGAATTGCCCCTGTAAGCGGGCAACAGCATTACTGGCTGATCCAACCAGAAGCGCGCGCAACCAACCGTGCAACGCAGGCGTTGAAAGACTGGTTGCTTGCCTGCGATCCAGAGGCGATGCCCTCTTGAAATTCCGGCGCTGACAGCCGATATTCGAAAGGTCGCCGCAAGGGGACTATGGACATAAACGCGCGTGTAATAAGCGGCTCGGACCCGGGGGCGGTACCCGGCGGCTCCACCAAATCTCCTGTCGTTTGCAGGATCATGGGGCCGAAATAGGATCGACGAACGTCTAAAAGCGTTTGCTTTGTCTCGGTGAGATACCACCGTTATCGGTTCGCATAGTATAGTTGCAAACGACAACAATGCTCCGGTCGCAATGGCTGCGTAAGCAGTCGGAGTTACCGAAATCTAAGCCCTGACGCCTAGCCGCGTCAGGCGGGGTTCGCAGGCACCTGGCAACAGAAGCCTGCATTCAATCAACTCCCTATCGGACATTGCGACGCGCTCTGCGGGCAGCGGTTTGTGACAAAAAAAACTTGGTGCAGCCCAACCTTCGCCGAATTCTGAGTGCCTTTTCCAGCGGGCAGGACACTTTAGTTGGGACCAGAAAAATGCGAGCTGCGTGGGAAGACGCTTACGAAGATGGGCGCAAGGCCCTGAGGCCACCCAGCGGGTTAGCTTCAATTTTTCAACGCAACAAAGTAACCTTGATTGGCGGACAAGCCTCGGGGCGCGCTGACTATTTGATGCCGTTTTCTGTACGCTTCGTGCGGCGTGAAAACAGCAAAAACAACTTGCTGGACGCGCCCCCAGTCGATCAGCTGACGCCGTCTGAGCGTCGTGCCTGCAAGCTGCTGTATGACGTTCTTTGCGCAGAAACCGGGTCTATTCTTGACCTGATGGCGGATAATCCGCGTGTTGGAGAGACGATCTATGGTCTTTTTAAGTATCGCGACATGGAAGACATGGCGCGCGAGCTTTTGGATGATACCTGCCGCGCGCGGTTGAGTAACCCGACTGGTGCGCCTCTGGCGGGAAGCGTCATTATTGTGCGGGACTTCGTGCGTCTTGAAGCCTCTGGTCGCCGATCACGGGGCGGGCCGGAAAGCTTCAGCACGACGGACCCGGCATTCCTCGAATGGCAAGACAAAGCGCCGGACCCGGACCTTTGGCATCAAATGCTTCGGGAACTGAACTACGACATCCCTGAGAATGTTGTATTCCTGTTTTGGATCGTCCGGCATCCATCGTGTGATCGCGCGACGGCGGCAGCACTTTTTCTAATGCTCTTTGGACAGCAAATGGTGGGCATGCCGGTGGCAGGTGTGACCGCACAGTTTCCAGGTACGCTTGTATTCGAGATTTGCAAACGGGCGACGCTGCAGGGCTTTGCGCGCAGCGAATTGACTTTGGAGTCTGTCGGATTTGCCAATGACCAACGCGCGCTGTTGAACGAAATGCGCACGCTTTACGAAACGCGGGCGGACGTAGCAACGGACTGTTTATCGGTGCCGGTTGCCTTGTTCGACAAGCCATTTGCCGGGCGCGCACCTGCCAGCGCATACTATGCCCATTCCGAGTGTTATGTGACACTCAGCGCATAATCCCGAACAGGGGGCACGCGGCTTTCGCTTGACCTGACTGCATGGGCCGTCATGAATAGCGCGGTGCTTTGGCGTATCCTGCTCATAAGTCTTTGTCTTTCCGGCCCCGCGCAGGCGTGTCGGACGGCGTTGATTTTAGCTATGGATGTGTCCAATTCGGTGGATCCGGGTGAATACCGGTTGCAGATCGACGGGCTTGCCGCAGCGTTGCGCGACCCGGAAATCGCAGAAATCCTCGTGCGTGATCAGGTGGCCCTGAGCGTCATTCAATGGTCTGGCATTGACGCGCAGGAAGTGAGCCTAGACTGGACGCAAATGCTCAGCCCCAGTCACGTTCAACTCTTCGCCAATGCGGTGCAGCGATTGCCTCGCGCGTATGTCATGTCGAACACCGCACCGGCTGAGGCGCTGGCCCGCGCGCTCGATCATTTTGACAGCGGTCCGAGATGCGCGCGTCTGGTGATTGACATGTCTGGCGACGGCACACCCAACGCAGGTGGCGAGGTTGGCCAGCTGAGACGCACGGCAGAACGTTCGGGTGTGACAGTAAATGGTCTGGCCATTGAAGGGTTGGGGCGCGCGATCACAAATTTCTATACGCGCAATGTCATCACGTCGGACGGCTTTGTAGAAACGGCGCGCGGTCACCGCGACTATGCCCGCGCGATCCGGCGCAAGATCTTGCGAGAGATCAGTTCGGTGTTCGGGTAGCCGAACGGCGAGGTCTCGCGCGCGATTATTCTGGCCAAAAGTCGTCAACTCATAGACACTCTGACGTGGGGCAGGCTGGCGTAAAGCGGACATACCCAAGGCAAAACGACACCGCTCAATACGCCATCCTTTTCGAAGGGGAAGGACGTATGGCATGGATTTCATTCGCTGACAGCCGGGGGCAGGGGTACGAGGTTAACTTGCCCATGGTGGCACAGACCTTTGCCAGTCGTGCCAATGCCCAAAGCCGCTTTGAACGCACGAATTTTGTGCCGCTCAGCGACGGCCGTCATCTGGCTTACAATCACAACGGCGCGCGGGCCGAGATTCACAGCCGTGTACAGCGCGATCTTGCCGAATTTGAAGAGCTGCGCTTTCAGGACGGTATGGCTGCGTTTCGCAGCGTCGTGGTGGCGCGCGCGCAAGCGGTGCGCGCACAGCAAAGGCTTGTCCAGCGTGTGCAGCGCGCCAGCCATGCGATATCGCAGGACGTGCAGCAGCGCATTGACCGGGCGATCACGGCGTTAAGCGTGACGTCGACGGTCCTAATTACAACCTCTGTCATGATCCCCAATCCCATTGGTGCTGGCGTGGCGTTGGGTATGGGGTCGGTATTGGCGGGCACCTCGACCTATGGCGAGACCAATCACCTGGGCGCAGCCGTGCTGTCGGGAACCACATCTTTGATTGCAGGTTTGATACCGTTTGGGGCCGGGGCCGCGGGCATTGCTGAACAGACAGCCATTCACGCCGGAACACGCGCCATGACAACCGGCGAGAGCGCAGCGATCTTTTTTGTCGGCGCCCAACTGGAAATCGGGTCTAACGCAGCGGTCTCCATCACAAGTGGCGAGCGTGGTGATCGTGCACTGGTCAACGCCCTGGCAACAACCGCGTTCAGCACAGTTGCAGGCGAAGCGGTGAGTTCGGCTCGCAGTGCGCTGGGCAACAGACATATTCCTGTCGCACTTCGCTCGACAGTAAACACGCTCAACGATGTGGCGGCCCCGCATGCAACAAGCGCCGCCGCGTCGGCGGCGGCAACGGGCACCACCAATCTGTTGATGGGAGCGGCACCCGGTGTTGGCTCATCTAGCCCGACGACGGTATCGGGCCAGCCCACCGCGAACCTGCTGAACGGGCGGCGCAGGCCCAGCTGTGAGACGCAGTTTCAAGAGAACTATGTCGTGCTGTTTGCCATGCGGCCCGTTCTGGGAGAGGTTGAGATGGTGGATGGCTGGTGGCGGTCCCTGGGGGAGATCCATTGCGATTGATGTATGGTTACGCATCACGGGCTTGATTGAGCCAACTGACTGATCCGACCGCACGCGCGCCCTTTTGTTTTCCGATCAATGCAATATGATCCGAGTCGAACCCTGGGGAGTTCTGGTATGACAAGTGGCATCAATTACGGGAGCCTGATGCATCAGGCGATGCGTGGTCTGATCCGGACCGTGCTGGACGACGTTCAGGCGAATGGCCTGCCGGGTGACCATCATTTCTTTATCACGTTTGACACCGGGCACCCGGATGTTGAAATCGCGGATTGGTTGTCAGACCGGTATCCCGGCGAAATGACAGTGGTGATGCAGCACTGGTTCGACAATCTGGATGTCACGGATGAAGGCTTTGCCGTGACGTTGAATTTCGGCGATGCGCCGGAGCGTCTTTATATCCCGTTCGATGCAATCCTGACTTTCGTGGATCCGTCGGTCGAATTTGGCCTGCGTTTTGAAAGCTCTGACGACAACCCGGTTGAGGACAACGCGCTTGTGCCTGCGCCACGTCCTGTGACGGAGCCGACCGTTGCGCGGGACACATCGGATGATGAAACCGACACGCCGCGCAAAGAAGCGGACGTGGTCAGTTTGGACACATTCCGCAAGTGAAGACCTGCGCCAGTTTGGCAATTGCCCTTCGCAAAGCAGGTCGGTAAACGGCATACAATCGCATACCAAGGAGGCTCGCATGGCGCAGACCCGCACAGAATCCGACAGCTTTGGCCCGCTTGAGGTCCCGTCCGACAAGTACTGGGGCGCGCAGACGCAGCGGTCGATCATGAACTTTCCCATCGGTTGGGAAAAGCAGCCGGTCGCCATTGTGCGCGCGCTGGGCGTGATCAAGAAAGCCTGCGCGATGGCGAACAAGGCGTCGGGTGATCTGGATGCCAAGCTGGGTGATGCGATCATTCAGGCGGCGGGTGAGGTGATCGACGGCAAGTTCGACGACAATTTCCCGCTCGTTGTGTGGCAAACCGGGTCGGGCACGCAGTCGAACATGAACTCGAACGAAGTGATCGCGAACCGGGCGATTGAAATTCTGGGTGGCGTGATCGGGTCCAAGGATCCGGTGCACCCGAACGATCACTGCAACATGGGCCAGTCGTCAAACGACACGTTCCCAACGGCGATGCATATCGCAACAGCGATGATGGTACGCGATGTCTTGATGCCGGGGCTTTCGAGGCTGGCATCCGGGCTGGAGCAGAAGTCGGAAGAGTTCAAAGACATTATCAAGATCGGGCGCACACACACGCAGGACGCAACGCCTTTGACCTTGGGGCAGGAGTTTTCCGGTTACGCGCACCAGATCCGTCAGGGCATCGCACGGGTCGAGGCGTGTTTGCCGGGGATCTACGAGTTGGCGCAGGGCGGTACGGCTGTTGGCACGGGTCTGAACACCAAGCATGGTTGGGGGGAAACGGTTGCCGCGAACATGGCAGAGATTACGGGGCTGCCGTTTGTGACAGCGCCGAACAAGTTCGAAGCACTCGCCGCGCATGACGCGATGGTCTTTATGTCGGGCGCTTTGGCGACGGTGGCAGGGTCTTGCTACAAGATCGCCAATGATATCCGCCTGCTGGGGTCGGGTCCGCGCTCGGGTCTTGGCGAGTTGATATTGCCAGAGAATGAGCCGGGGTCCTCGATCATGCCCGGCAAGGTGAACCCAACGCAGGCCGAGGCGCTGACACAAGTGGCCGCCCACGTGATGGGCAATGATGCGGCGATCAAGTTTGCCGGGTCGCAAGGGCATTTTGAACTGAACGTCTACAACCCGATGATGAGCTACAACCTGTTGCAGTCCATCCAGCTTTTGGGCGA
>CAZCOX010000176.1:5689-6945 GCA_964500115.1 uncultured Rhodobacterales bacterium | reverse complement strand
TAATCCTCAAGCATATCCTTGATCTCAAGGTTGAACGCCAGGTTCCCGCACACCATCGCGCGGTCACTTTCCGGGTTCAACGGCGCCACGCCGAGGTCTTCGAAGACCTCGCCCTTGCGCATCAGATCGGTGATCCGACCCATCTTCGGGCTCTCTTCGCGCGTTGTTGTGGGGTAGTAACGCAGCTTGTCGGCAAACCCTTCGCCGATGAGTTCTGCCAGCATCTCGTCCTTGCGGATCTCGTCAATCAGGTCTTTGCCGTATTGCAGCTCACCGACTTCGCGGCAGGTGTGGGTGATAATGACCTCGTCGTAATCCTCATAAGTCTGGGGATCGCGCAGCAGGGACGCAAATGGCGCAAAACCTGTGCCTGTTGCAAAGAACCAGATGCGTTTGCCGGGTAGCAATGCGTCATGGACCAATGTGCCCACCGGTTTAGGGCGCAGAATAATCTCGTCGCCGGGCTGAATATGCTGAAGGCGAGAGGTCAGCGGGCCGTCTTGGACCTTGATCGAGTAAAACTCCAGTTCCTCATCCCAAGATGGCGAGGCGATAGAATACGCGCGCAAGAGTGGCTTTTCACGGCCCGTTTTCTCGTCCGTTTGCATCAGACCGATCATCACAAACTCGCCCGAGCGGAACCGCAAAGTCGCAGGCCGCGTCACGCGGAAAGAAAACAACCGGTCCGTCCAGTGCTTTACAAAGGTTACTTTCTGGGCATCCGGCACTGCCAGTTTCTTGGCGGCAGGGGCTTTTACGGCTGTAGCTTCGGTCACGGGCGTCAACTCTGTCATGTTTTTCTTACCGGCTGCTGTAAACCGGTCCCTTACACTTATCTTTGATTTGCATCAGAAGAAACCCGCGCATGGTCGTAAAGACGGCGCGGGTTTCAAACTGTGTGGTTTCTCGGATCAGGCCGCGAGGCCGCGCATCCGGGATTGGTAATCATGGGCTTGCCAGTCGGCACGGGACAACCACTGCGCTTCAGGCTGCCGGGCCGCAAGATCGTCATCGATTTCGACATCATCAAAACCCGAGCGGCGCGCCATTGCGTACTGGTCGGCGATCACATGGCCCGTGGCTCGCAAGTGACCCTGAAACCCGTGCTGCCGGATCAGCCTGGCCAGTGTGAAGCCGCGACCGTCGGCAAAGCTCGGGAATTCCACACGCACCAGCTCGGCGCCGATCAGAATATCGGCAAGCTGTTCCGGGTCCGTGTCGGATGCCAAAACGCGCCGCGCTTCGGGATCGATCCA
>CAZCOX010000176.1:0-5589 GCA_964500115.1 uncultured Rhodobacterales bacterium | reverse complement strand
CCTTTAAGTGCTGCATCCAGCACCTGCGTTTTGCGCAAGTCGCAGCATCCATCCGGTTCGCTGAAGCGTAAAGCGCCGTAAGGATCACCTTCTGCGAGCGCGGTTTGAGACGCACGGATCACCTGCACATTGGTCAGGCCCAAATGCGCGGCGAGCCTTTCTTGATACGCCAGCGTCTCGGCGAAATGCAGGCGCGTGTCGATGAACAATACCGGTACGTTGCGGTCGATCTGCGCAACCAGGTGCAGCAGCACAGCAGCATCCGCGCCAAAGCTCGATACGAGAGCGACGCGCTCGAAATCACCCCGTGTCAGCACGGCCTCCAGTAGATAGGACGTTCCGAAATGCCGGTACTTGGCGTTCAGATCGCGCGCGCGATCCAGCGCGTCCATGCGCGCATCGGTATGTGCTGCGTAAGGCAGCATCACGCGGCCTTGGCGGGTTTATCCGCCGCGCCATACAGCGCCGTCTTGAACGGAGCCATGCCAACACGTTGGAATGTTTCGATAAACGCTTCCTCCGAAGAGGCGCGCTCGGAAAGGTAAGTGTCCACGATCCGCTCAATCGCCGGAACGATCTCATCCGCCGAAAAACCCGGTCCGGTACGCTGACCAACCGCGGCTGTCTCGGTGTGATCGCCACCCAGTGTGATCTGGTAGTTCTCTACACCCGCGCGGTCGAGGCCGAGAATGCCAATGTGGCCCACGTGGTGGTGCCCGCACGCGTTGATGCAGCCGGAGATCTTGATCTTCAGGTCGCCGATCTCGTGCTCCAGCTTCAGCGCGTCAAACCGTTCCGCAATCTCTTGCGCAATCGGGATCGAGCGCGCTGTTGCAAGTGCACAGTAATCCATGCCGGGGCAGGCGATGATATCGCTGATCTTGCCGATGTTTGCAGTCGCCAATCCAGCCCCTTTCAATGCGGCATGGATCGCAGGCAGATCGGATTTATGCACATGCGGCAGCACGATGTTTTGCTCATGGCTGACCCGCAATTCGTTGTGGCCATAGCGCTCGGCCAGATCGGCCATCAAGCGCATTTGGTCAGAAGATGCATCGCCCGGTGTCGCGCCATGCGCCTTTAGGCTGATCTGTGCAATGGCGTATCCCGGCGCACGGTGGTCGCTCAGGTTGGTGTCCGCCCAGGATCGGAAAACCGGATCGCTGTTATAGGCACGTTCGAAATCGCCAAGCGACCGGTCTGCAAAGGCGGGCGGCGCGAAGTCGGCTTTTATGCTTGCATAAAGCTGCTGGTCAACGCCTGCAAACGCACCGCGCAGCATTTCGAACCGTTCCTCAACCCGCGCACGGATGTCGTCGATGCCATGCTCGTGCACCGTGATCTTGATGCGCGACTTGTACTTGTTGTCGCGGCGACCCAGAAGGTTCCAGACCGAGACGACGGCTTCCAGGTAGGGCAGCAGATCGGCCTCTGGCAGGAAGTCACGTACAACCTTGCCAATCATCGGTGTTCGGCCAAGACCGCCGCCAACGATTACTTCAAACCCCGGCTCTCCTGCATCGTTCAGCACCATGCGCAAACCAATGTCATGCGCCTTGGTCACGGCACGGTCATTGGGCGATCCGGTCACAGCTATCTTGAATTTTCGCGGCAGGAACTGGAATTCCGGGTGATCGGTGGACCATTGGCGGATCAGCTCGGCCACAGGGCGAGGGTCTGCAATTTCATCCGCTGCGGCGCCTGCAAAGTGGTCGGCGGTCACGTTGCGGATCGTGTTGCCAGAGGTCTGGATTGCGTGCATCTGCACCTCTGCCAGAGCATCAAGCATATCCGGCACGTCCTGTAGCTTGGGCCAGTTAAACTGGATGTTCTGGCGCGTGGTAAAGTGGCCGTAGCCTTTGTCCCACCGCTCCGCGATATAGGCCAGTTGCCGCATCTGTCCGCTGTTGAGCGTGCCATAGGGCACGGCCACGCGCAGCATGTAGGCGTGTAGTTGTAGGTACAAGCCGTTCATAAGTCGCAGCGGTTTGAATTCGTCTTCGGTCAGCGATCCGTCAATGCGGCGTTCGACCTGACCGCGGAACTGACGGTTGCGTTCGGCGACAAAAGCCGCGTCGAAATCGGTGTATTGGTACATGACTTAGATCTCTGCCTGTTTGCCATGGGCATAGTTGGACGGGCCGCGTGTGCGGAACGTTTCGCGGAAATGGGTGGGGGCAGGGCCATCCGGCGTCTGTCGAACATCCGCCAGATAGACACCCACCACCTCGCGCACCCGCGCGCTTGCATCGATCATCCGCACCTGCGCGTCGGCTTCATCCGTGAGCACTTCCGCATCTTGCAGCTTGCGCGACCAGGTGTCGTTCTCGGTCAGGTAAACCACGTCGCCCTCAAGCAGGGCATTTGCGGTTACCACTTTGGGAGAGAAGGGCTTGGGCATCAGATCATCTCCTGAATTTGAGGCAGCGCGGCCTCAGTGGATCGAGGCGAAAGACCGTACATCAGCAATGCCGGTCCGGTGATGTTCGCGTCCGTCAGCGCAGCGGGTAGCGTGGCCAAGGTGGTGGATACGATTTTTTCATCGGCGCGCGACGCATTCTCCACGATGGTTATCGGCATTGCCGGGCTGGCACCGTGCATGATCAAGCGGCCTTGAATGTACCGCGCAGCCTTTTTGCCCATGTAAATCGCAGCCACTTCGCCGGGCCGCGCCAGCGTGCGCCAGTCCTGGTCGGCATAACCTTTCATGTCGTGACCCGTCACCAGCCGCACCGCCGCGTTGCGGCCACGCTTGGTCAGTGATTGGCCCAGTGATGCGACAGCGGCGGATGCAGAGGTCAGCCCCGGCACAATTGTGTAGTCCAAACCGGCGGCAATGATGGTGTCCAGTTCCTCGTCCAGCCGCCCAAAGACCGTTGGGTCACCGGATTTCAACCGCACGACGCGGGCGCCTGACAGCGCTTCTTCGACAATCATCGCGTTGATGTCGGATTGAGAGACGGACGGGCCAAACCCCTCTTTTGCCGCACTGCGCAGACGGGTGCGAGACCCGACCAGCGACAGAATCTCATCGCTTACAAGGCGGTCATGGATGACCACATCCGCTGTTTGCAGCGCGCGCAAGGCTTTGACTGTCAGCAAATCAGGATCGCCCGGCCCGGACCCAACGAAGGCCACGGGGATCAGTCCGAATTTTGGTGTATCAAGTGCCATCGTGTCGGCCTCGCCATACTCGTTTCTTGTTCAAAAGATAGAATTTTGTTCTGCCTAATGGCTAGATGGTTGCGGAAATAAGGAAAGATGTTCTATTTCGGGTGGCGAAGCGGACAGCTCGACTACCAAACAACGAAAAAACGGAACGCCAGTGAAAATCGACGACACAGACCGGAAAATCCTCATTGAATTGCAAACGGATGCAGCGCAGTCGCTTGACGATATTGCCCGCAAAGTCGGGTCATCCAAGACGCCTGTGTGGAACCGGATCCGCAAAATGCGCGAAGCGGGAATCGTCGGCGCGCAGACCGTGCGACTGGACGCCGACGCGCTGGGGTTCGAAGCCTGTTTCTTTGTTCTAATCCGCACCAGCGAACACGAGGCAGACTGGCAGCGGGCCTTTCTGAAGGCATTGCAGGACCGGCCCGAAGTGCAAGAGGCGCACCGGCTTGCGGGGGATATAGACTATATCCTGAAAGTCCGCGTGAAAAACGCCCGGGCTTATGATGCGTTTTACCAGGCGCTGATTGCCGAGGTGCGGGTACACAACGTGACCGCACTTTTGTCGATGGAAGAGATCAAATCGACAACCGCCTTGCCTCTATAGGTGCCGTGCGCCCGGCTGCGGGCCGGGCATTTGCATATTTGGGAAAAGAAGAAGGGTGACCGTCAGGCAGTGACCATCAGCCGTTCGAGCCCGTGAAAATGGTAGGTGTTGGCGTATCGCGGTTGTTCACTCAATGTGAGCTTTGGGCATCGCTCCAAAAGGATGGGCAGCGCGATCTGCAACTCCAGCCTTGCAAGCGGCGCGCCGACGCAAAAATGCAAACCGCCGCCAAAGCTGGTGTTCTGCTGGATCGGTTTGTCCGGCTGGAACTGATCCGCGCAGTCCCAAACGCCGGTATCGCGGTTTGCCGATCCTAACAGCAACGCCACTTGATCGCCGCGTTGAAAGTCATGCCCGAAGAGTGCGACATCCTCATACGCGTAGCGCGTGAACATGTGCAGCGGCGGGTCGTAGCGCAGGATTTCCTCGCAAGTGGTTTCAGAGATGGTTCGCGTCCCGGTTTCCAGCAGCGTTTTTACCCCATTCCCGAGCGTGTGAACGGTGGCTTCATGCCCTGCGTTCAAAAGCAGGATACATGTCGTGATCAGCTCATCCGTGCTCAGCCGCGTGCCATCCTCTTCCGCCGCGATCAAATGGGTGATCAGGTCATCCCGCGGATCGTTTCGGCGTTGATCGATATAACCACGCAGAAAATCCGAGAATTCGGAGGCGGCTTCTGCGGCCTGCACCTCTGTCTCAAAACTGCGGTTGGCCTGATACATGGCGACCATGCGATGCGACCACAAAAGCAACTGATCCGCCATGTCATCGGGCACACCCAAAAGTCGCGCGATCACGATCACGGGGATGGGTTCGCAAAACGCTGGTAACAGGTCGAATGGCGCGTCTTTTGGGAAGGCGTTGATACAGGCATGCGCCAATGCTTCGATCTCGGGTGCAAGCGCTTTGACTCGGCGTGAGGTGAAGGCGCGTAGCACCAGCCCCCGCAGCCGGGTGTGGCGCGGTGGCTCCAATTCCAGCATTGAGTGCGCCTCAACCGCGTAAAACGGTGTCATGTGCGCCGGGATCGGTTGCGACAATTCGGGCGGAACTTCGCGCCCAAACCGTTTGTCCCGCAGGATCGTGTGCACGGCCCGATGAGACGCCGCGCAGACCATTCCGTAATCCTCCCACCGCCCCAAGTCACCGGCGGCACGCATCTGCTCGTAAAACGGGTAAGGGTTTTGAACGAAGTCCGGATCGGTCGGGGATTGGTTGAATTGACGCATGTCGCGCAAACTGCTGCGCAGCGCTGGTCTTGGCAAGAGATCGCGGGTTTAATCGCGTCATGTTTTCGCGGTTTGGCACACGGCCTGTTTTGATCCTGACGTTTCTGGCGCTTGTTGCGGCGCTCTCTGCGGGGGTGTGGCGGCAGGCCTATGTCCAGGCGCTTGATCCGCTGGAGGCGCGGGGGCAGGCTGATTTGGCCCTGGCGTCTGACCGCCTCATGGCGCAGTTGCAACGGTACCGCGAATTTGCGGTTCTCATGGCCGATCACCCCGCCTTGATCGAACTGCATGACGGTGCACCGGCGGACAAAGCGTCAGCCGTTCTTTTGGAAGCGGCAGACAAGACCAGCACCTTGACGGTGTTTTACGCAGACCCCACGGGCCGCGTATTGGCATCTTCAGACGGTGTTGCGCCCGAGGCCTTGGCGGCGGGGCGCTACTTCCAACGTGCCGCAAACGGGGCGCTTGGCGCGGCACAAGGGTCAACCGCCGGGTTTGATCAGCGGACCTATAGTTTCGCGGCCCCCGCATTTGCGGAAGACGGCGGTGTGCGTGGTGTGCTGGTCGCCGTCGTAGACA
>CAZCOX010000175.1:0-6949 GCA_964500115.1 uncultured Rhodobacterales bacterium | reverse complement strand
GGAATTTCCATCGATGGAAATTGGGGCTCTGCCCCCGGCCTGCGGCCTCCCCCGAGGGTATTTTTGGCAAGAGGAAAGATCAGGGCAGGAGCAAGCATTCCAGGGTGCGGGCCATCACCTTTGCGCTGTCGAGCATATCGGTGATGCCGATCCATTCATCGGGTTTATGCGCAAGTTCGAGCACGCCAGGCCCATATGCGATGCAATTTTTGAGTTTGCCAATCCGGTCGATATGTTTCTGGTCGTAACTGCCGGGTGAGGCGACGTAAGATGGGTCATGCCCCAGCACATCGCGGATGGCCTCGTGTACAGTGGTAACAACCGGAGCGTCGCGGTCTGTCATGGAGGGGATCACGCGGTTGATTTCGCGAATTTCGTAGTCGAAATTTGGGCGGCGCGTTTTGAGGTCGTCTAACAAGTCGATGACCTCTTGCCGGACGGCCTCGATCGGTTCTTCCATCAGAAAGCGGCGGTCGATGACAATGCGGCAACTGTCCGGCACGCAATGGGCCGGAAGGCCAGTGTAGTCGTCACCCTGTTCAGGTTGTCCGCCATGGATTGAATTGATGTTCATCGTGGACTGACGCGCGCCTTCGGGAACCACGGGCATCTCGGTTGTGCGGGAAGCCATGGCCGGGAAAAGCTGGTCTTCGAACGCTTGCAGGACCGCCCCCATATGCCGTACCGCGCAATCGCCAAGGAATGGCATGGACCCGTGCGCAATCTCGCCCTTGGTTTCAATCTCTGCCCACCAGCCACCACGGTGGCCGAGGCAGATGCGATCTTTGTTCAGGGGTTCCGGAATGATGACGTGTTGCACGCGTTTTGGGTCGAACCAGCCGTGTTCAGCCAGATAGGCAACGCCACCATAGCCACCGGATTCTTCGTCTGCGGTGCCGCTGATTTCGATGGCACCGTGGAACTCCGGGTTTTGGGCGATAAAGGTTTCGGCGGCAATGATTGATGCGGCCAGCCCGCCTTTCATGTCACACGCGCCGCGACCGTAGATCTTGTCGCCGTCAATCTCACCGCCAAAGGGGTCGAGGGTCCACCCATGTCCGATTTCAACGACATCCGTATGCGAGTTGAAATGCACGCAAGGCCCGGGCCTTGTGCCTTCTTTGCGCGCGACGATGTTCCAGCGGGGGTAGCGCTCGCTATCGCCTGGTGCGCCAGTGGCCCTGACCCATTCGGTCTTAAACCCAGCGGTTGACAAGCGTTTATCAAGCAAGTCGCAAATCGCGGCGTAGTTTTCGCCGGGTGGGTTTAATGTCGGGATTGCAATCAGGTCTTGGGTCAGTGCAATCAGATCATCGCGCGCAGCGTCTATGCGGTGGAACAGAGCATCGGTCATGCCCGCAGTGTTCTTGCTTCGCGCGACAAGAGCAAGTCCTAGCGCCAGGTGAGGCGTGGCAATTCGGCGACCGGAATGGGGCCGAGCATGACGTTGCCATCTAGAAACCGCAGAGTGATGTCGAGCTTGTCGGCTTGCCCCCCAAACGAGGAGAGCAGCATCAGCAAATCGACTGCCCCTTGCGCCAATTCCGGAGGGATCACGCCTGACGCTTCCGCAGCTTGCAAGGCATCACGCCAATTTTCAGCCTCCACCGTCAGGTTTCCGGTCGCGCGCCCTTGGGTGTCAATGTTTGCCTCGCCATCTGCTTTGAAGGTGAACGTGCCGTACGAGACCTCAGCGGTTCGGAGGGCGAGGGCTGTTGGGTTGGGTATGTCGCTTGGCAGGGTGTCAGTGGTCAGCGGGGCGTCCAATGTGACCCGCATATCCGCCCGAAGCGACGCGAGCGCATCAGGAACGCCTTGGCCCGCGATAGCAGGATCAGATATCGCAAGGCTTTCGATACTTTTGGCGAGACGATAGCCGCTTTGCTCAAGCTCTGTCTTTTGCAAAGCGACATTCAGCCCTGCGATGGCAACTGCGCCGTCTGGCCCCGTGATATTCAGAACCGGCGATTCGACGTTGCTGCGCAAAATGAGTTCGCCGTCTGTGATCAAACTGGCGCGCAGGCCTTGCGATGTCACCGCGTAGTCGCCCAATGGCAGCATCAACGACTGCTGATCAGGCCATGCCGCGATGACGTGACCGCGTTTGTAGCTAAGCGATAGCATCTGAAAAAACGGGGCCGACCACGCGACCTGGCCGTCCGGCGACACAAGTTGTGGATCGGTGAGCGTCAGGTCGGTGCGATTGGGGAAACCTTTGATTGACAGATCGCTGTAGCTTGCGTCCCACCCCGCGTCTCGGCGATCGGCAAACCAGTCTTCGACCGAAGTGCGCAATTGTTGAGCGGCCACGAACCACCAGGCAGAATAGCCCAGAAAAGCCACAAGGATTGCGATCAATAGACGTTTCACAAACGTCTCCTCTTTTGTCTGCCGCAGCTTTGGTGTTTACCGCGCGCATCTCGGTGGGACCAGCACGATGTCATTTTGGGTATTTGGATACGGATCGCTTTTGTGGAACCCGGGGTTCGACCCGGTTGAACAGGCGCATGGGACGTTGTCTGGATACGCGCGCAGCTTTTGCATGCGGTCGATACATCATCGCGGAACAGAGGATGATCCCGGTCTTGTTTTGGCACTGGACGAACAATCGGACAGCGTTTGCGAAGGTCTGGCGTTGCGCGTGGCGGAGCATGAGGCGAATACTACGCTTGCCTATCTGCGCGAACGGGAACTGGTGTCGTCCGCCTATCTCGAAAAAGTTCTGACGGTTCGGCTGGCGGATGGCCGGGTGATCGACGCCGTGACCTACGTGATTGATCCAGACCACGTACAGTATTGTGGAACGCTTGATCTTGAAGAGCAGGCGCAGATCATCTCAAAGGCGGTTGGGGGGCGCGGGCCGAACAGCGAATACCTGTTCAATACCGCCGCGCATTTGACCGAAATGGGCATTCCGGATGCAGAGTTGGATTGGCTGCGGGCCCGCGTGCAGGCGCTGATCGCTTAACCGCTTGGCGATTGGCGGCGAACCGCTTAGGGTGCTGCACGAATAACAAGAAATCCGCGTCAGGAACTGTCCGAATGGATCAGCCGGACATCGAGGCCGAGCCACATTTTTCCCAGCCTGTGCGTCAGGTTTTGTTGATGCTTCTCGTGCTGGGGCTGACGGGCTTTGGCGGGTTTCTGGCATTGCCTCGCGTGTTGCCGGTGTTCGAGGCCAACCCGTATCTGAACGGCTTTATCGGCTTTGTCTTTGTTATCGGCGTCGTGGCGTGCTTCTGGCAGGTCTGGCAATTGATCCAGTCGGTCCGATGGATCGAAAGTTTTGCACGCGACCGGGACGGGGCGTTTCGCGCGAAAGCGCCGCTCTTGCTTGCGCCGCTGGCGACCTTGCTGCGGTCACGCAATCGTCGGATGCAGATCAATACGACCTCCACGCGGTCGATCCTCGATTCCGTTGCAACCCGCATCGACGAGGCGCGCGAGATCACGCGCTATATCGTCAGCCTTCTGATCTTTCTGGGCCTACTTGGCACATTCTACGGTTTGGCGACAACCGTACCAGCCTTGGTGGACACGATCCGGGGCCTGGCACCCGAGGATGGTGAGAGCGGGGTTGAGGTTTTTGCCCGTCTGATGGCCGGTCTTGATAGCCAGTTGTCTGGAATGGGTGTTGCGTTTGCCTCGTCGCTGTTGGGGCTGGCGGGGTCGCTGGTCGTTGGTTTGCTCGAGCTTTTTGCCGGTCATGGCCAGAACCGGTTCTACCGCGAGTTGGAGGAATGGCTGAGTTCGATCACCAAGCTTGGCTTTTCCAGCGGCGACACCGAGGGCGCTGGTGACATGGGCACGGCGGGTGTTGTTCTTGATCAGATGGTCGAACAGATGGAGACGTTGCAGCTTCTGTTCGCCCGTTCTGAAGAAGGGCGCTCGGATGTTGAGAACCGGCTTGGTCAATTGGGTGATGCGCTCGAACGGATGACCGAACGGATGGAAGCGACGGCACCAACTGCAACAGCCTTTGCGAGGATCGCCGAGGGGCAAGAGCGTCTGGTCGACGTTCTGGAAAACAAGTCAGAAGCCGAAGGGCTGGATGCCGAAAGCCGCATGCGTCTTCGGTCGATTGATGTACAGATGCTGCGCATCCTCGAAGAGATAGCGGCAGGGCGGCAGGAAACCATGGCGGAGTTGCGTACCGATCTGTCCACGATTGGACGCGCGCTGGAACGGTTGGCCCGCCAGAAATCCCGCCTGACTGATAGGGACGAGGGCTAAGCGATGGCCCTGAGCCGCCGCACCGGCGCGCGTTTCCAGGCCTCTATTTGGCCGGGCTTTGTGGACGCGATGACCGGGCTTTTGCTGGTTCTCATGTTCGTGCTGACCATTTTCATGGTTGTGCAGGCGGTGCTGCGCGACACGATCACCGGTCAGGAAAATGAGCTGAACACGCTGTCAGGTGAGATTGCCGAACTTGCCCGTGCTTTGGGTGTTGAACAACAGCGGACAACAGCGCTCAACAACGAGTTGGGCGCGTTGAACGCAACGCTCGACAACACACGGGATCGTTTGACCGAACAGGAGGCGATCATTGCGTCTCTGTCTGCTTTGCGTGACCGGCAGGCCGCAGCGCTGGAAGAGGCCGGCAGCAGGATCGCATCGTTCGAAGAGCAGGTCGCAAGCCTGTTGGCTGAACGCGATGATGCGCGCGGGCAGGTGGCGACGCTGACCGATGAGCGCGATGCCTTGACCGAAGCGCGCGCGCAATTGCTGACCGAACAAGACGCGCTCAACCTCGCCCTCGCCACCGCGCGGGGCGAAATTGATGCACAAGCCGAACAGGCGCGGCTTGCCGCGGCTCAGCGTGAAGCGTTGGAAGCGCTTGTAGCCGACTTGCGAACGCAAAACGCGGACAGCACGGCGCAGATCGGTGTTTTGTCGGAACAGGTGACATCGCTAGAAAACGCGTTGAGCGATGAGGAAGCAGCCAAGCTGGCCGAGGCGGCAGCGGCGGAAGCCTTGCGCGCGCGGCTGGAAAACGCGGATGCGGAACTGACAGCGATGTCGATGGCGCTGGAACAACAGCGTGCGGCGGCAGAGGAAACGCTGACCCTGCTGGCGGCGGCGCGTGCAGCCGAAGAAGATCTAAATGCGCAGCTTGCGGCAGCGCTTTTGGAGGGACAGCAAACCGCGGATGACTTGCAAGCCCGGGTGGACGCACAGTCAGAGCAAATCACGAGCTTGCAGGGAGAGCTGGAAATCGCCGCGGTTGACCAATCAACCCTGTCCTCGCTTGAATCGCAGTTGTCACAAGCTTTGATCCGGGTCACCGAAGCCAACGCGCTGGAGGCCCGATTGGCCGCGCTCCGCGCCGAAAACGCGGCACTTTCAGAGGATTTGACTACCTCACAGGAAACGAGCGCAGAAACCGCTGCAACCGTCGAGGCTTTGCGTGCGGCCTTGGCAGAAGCGCAGGCAGAGGCGACAGCGCGCAGCGCGCAAGAGCAATCATTGGAGCAGCAGCTTGCCGCTGCACTCGCGGAACAATCAGCGCTGTCTGCCGCTTTGACGAATGCGGAAACTTCGTTTGCGAACGCCACCGAGGAACTGGCAACGACCCAACAGGAATTGAACGATGCACAGGCGCAGCGCGATGCGACGGGCCAGCAGCTTTCTGATGCCCAAGCGACTCTGGCGGCGTCGAGCCGTGAATTGCAAAGCGTTCGCGATCAGCTTGTTGCGGCGTTGGCGGCCCAAGTTGCAGCGCAAACAGCCGCTGACACCCGTCTTTCCGAAAGCGAGCAGAGGCAAATTTTACTAGAAGAAGCGCGCGCGCGTTTGAACGCGGAAACAGAACGTGCGACGCAAGCGCAGCAGCAAACCGAATTGTTGAACCAACAGGTGGGTGCCTTGCGTCGGCAGTTGTCGTCATTGCAAGCGCTACTGGATGAGGCCGAAGCCCGCGATGTTGCGGCGCAAATTCAGCTGGAAAGCCTGGGAAGTGAGTTGAACACGGCGTTGGCACAAGTGGCGGCCGAAGAACGCCGCAGGCGGCAGCTTGAAGAGGCCGAACGCCAAAGACTGGAAGAAGAACGTCGCCGTTTGGAAGAGGAACGTCTGCGATTGGCAGACGCGAACCAAGACCTCGAACGATATCGGTCAGAGTTTTTCGGTCGGCTTCGTGACGTTTTGAGCAATCGAGAAGGCGTTCGGATCCAGGGCGATCGTTTCGTCTTCTCCTCAGAAGTGTTGTTTGCCTCGGGCCAGGCGCGGCTTGCCCCCGAGGGCCGCGCACAAATTGCCAATGTCGCGACGATCTTGCGCGAAGTGTCGGCTGACATCCCTGACGAGATCAATTGGGTGATCCGCG
The DNA here is from genome assembly GCA_964500115.1 of uncultured Rhodobacterales bacterium. Classification (GTDB taxonomy): domain Bacteria; phylum Pseudomonadota; class Alphaproteobacteria; order Rhodobacterales; family Rhodobacteraceae; genus Marivita. The sequence goes on along the minus strand of CAZCOX010000175.1, from coordinate 624 downwards.
TCGACGGACATACTGACGATGTGCCGCTGTCAGGTCAGGGCGAGTATTTTGACAACTGGGAACTGAGCCAGGCGCGCGCTTTGTCGGTTGTACGCTACATGATCAATTTTTTGGGTATTCCACCCAATCGTTTGGCCGCGAATGGGTTCGGGCAATATCAGCCGATCAATACCGCCGACACGGATGAGGCGCGGGCGCAGAACCGTAGGATCGAATTGAAACTGACCGAGCAATAGCAAACAGCAAAACGCCCGGTGTTTTCATAACACCGGGCGTTTCTTCGGTTTGCTGTTAATCAGTCGGCGGTAAGCAACGGTGGCTTCTTGCTCGACAGGCGCGGTTTGTCCGGACCTTCGAGGTTGAGAACCAACTCGCCATCTTTGACCGACACTTTCACAACGCCGCCTTTGGCCAGTTTGCCGAACAGCAATTCCTCGGCCAGCGGTTTCTTGATGTGCTCCTGAATGACGCGACCCAATGGGCGCGCGCCCATCTTGTCGTCATAGCCTTTTTCGGCCAGCCATTCGGCAGCAGGCTTAGTCAGTTCGATGGTCACATTGCGATCCATCAACTGTGCCTCAAGTTGCAGCACGAACTTTTCGCCCACTTGCAGGATCGTCGACT
>CAZCOX010000174.1:0-6993 GCA_964500115.1 uncultured Rhodobacterales bacterium | reverse complement strand
GGAGGGAACATGACGCATCTGTGGGTCCGCGCGGAGAGCCGCGACAATGAAGAGCGCGTGGGGCTGCTGCCAGACGCGGTGCCGCGCCTGCGGGCGCAGGGCATTAATGTGACGGTGGAGGACAGCCCGACCCGCATTATCCCGACGCAGGATTATCGCGGTGCTGGCGCGGAGATTGCCGCAGAGGGCAGCTGGGTGACGGCGCCAGAAGACGCGATTGTATTTGGGCTCAAGGAATTGCCCGATGACGGCACGCCGTTGCGGCACAGGCACATCATGTTTGGCCATGCCTATAAGGGCCAGCCTGCGGGTCAGACGTTATTGAAACGCTTCAATGCCGGTGGCGGGACGCTTTACGATCTTGAGTATCTGGAAAGCGCGGACGGTCGCCGTGTCGCAGCCTTTGGGTATTGGGCCGGCTATGCGGGGGCGGCAGTTTCGCTATTGGCTTATTCCGCACAGGCAAAGGGCGGTGTCTGCCCGCCCGTGTCGACTTGGCCCACCGCCAAGGACATGCGCGCAGATGTTGCCACCGCACTTGGTGATGCGACACCAAACGCGCTGGTGATCGGTGCTTTGGGCCGCGTCGGTACAGGGGCCAGCGACCTTTGCACAGAGCTGGGTTTGTCTGTGACCAAATGGGATATAGCCGAAACTTCCCATGGAGGCCCCTTCCCCGAAGTGTTGGCACATGATCTGTTCTTCAACTGCATCCTTGCGCGCCCCGGAACGCCGGTTTTTGTGCCAGCGGATGCACCCGCACAACCACGGGACCTGCGGGTGATTGGCGATATCGCCTGCGACCCGGATAGCGATTTTTCCCCGATCAAGGTCTATGATCGCGTCACATCCTGGGAGGCTCCGGCGCTACGTGTCCACGACACGCCACCGCTTGACGTGATGGCCATCGACAACCTGCCCTCCCTGCTGCCACGCGAGTCAAGCGAGGATTTCGCAGCACAGCTGTTGCCGCATTTGGAGACGCTCACCGATCTGGAAAGCGGTGTCTGGGGCCGGGCCAAGACGTATTTCGATACCCACAGCAAAGAGGTCACAACATGACGGTTCACTGGTGCGGGACAGGCCTGTCCTCGGTTCCCGGGTTGCGGCGACTTATTCAAGGCGGCACGCCTGTTGTGGTCTGGAACCGCACACCCGCCAAGGCCAAAGACGCGGTTGGCGATCTGACAGATGACATTCGTAGCTTTGATATTGCAGCATTGGGTGCGGTCTTGGCGGCGGGCGACGTGGTCGTCTCTATGCTGCCCGGCGACTGGCATGTGCCGCTGGCGGAACTCGCGATCGCAAAATCCGCGCATTTTGTGTCGTCATCTTACATTGCGCCGGAGATGCGCGCGCTTGACGCACAGGCCAAGATGGCCGGTGTCGCGCTGGTCAATGAGGTGGGGCTGGATCCGGGGATTGACCACTTGATGGCGCATCATCTGGTGGCGGCGTATCGAAAGAGCGCGGCTTATGATGCGGACAATGTGATTTCTTTCAAATCCTATTGCGGCGGCGTTCCGAAAGAGCCGAACGCCTTTCGCTACAAGTTCAGCTGGGCCCCCGTGGGTGTGTTAAAGGCGTTGCGGTCGCCCTCCAAATCGATCCGGCACTATACGGAACTGGATGTGGCCCGCCCATGGGACGCGATCAGCCGCTATGACGCGCCCCTGCCCCAACCCGAAGCATTTGAGGTCTACCCGAACCGCGACAGCCTGCCTTTCATGGCGGATTACCAGTTTGATGGCACTTGGAAGGTCAAAGAGTTCGTACGCGGCACGTTGCGGTTGAACGGCTGGGCAGAGGCATGGGCCGATATATTTGCCGAAGTGGGTTCGGCGGATGATGCCCGATTGGCTGAAATGGCCGAGACATTGCTGCAGGAAAACGCCTACGCGCCGGATGAGCCTGATCGCGTGGTGCTGTGTGTCGATCTGAAAGCAGAAAAGGATGGCGTGGCTGTCTGGCATCAGACCTACGTGATGGACGCCTGGGGTGACGCGCGCGGGTCAGCCATGGCGCGGCTGGTCTCAATGCCCGTCTCACTTGCCGTGGATGCGGTTTTGGCGCGGGAAATCCCGGCGGGTGTGACGCCTGCACCCAGTGACCCAAGGCTGGTCACCCGCTGGCTGGACGAGGTTCAGACACTGGCTCAACACCTTATGGTGGTCGACCATTTGAAATAGGGACCAAGGCTCTTGCAAGAGCCTTGGAACCGTCTTGAAGACGGTTCCAAGCGCGTTCCAACGCGCTTAGTCCTCCTGAAAGACCCGCGCGAAGATCGTGTCGACGTGTTTCGTGTGGTAGCCAAGGTCGAACTTCTCTTCGATCTCCTCGGCAGTCAGGGCCGCTGTGACGTCCGGATCGGCCAGTAATTCTTCTTTGAAATCAGTCCGATGCTCCCAGACCTTCAGCGCATTGCGCTGCACGTAGGAATAGGCGTCTTCGCGGCTGACACCGGCCTGCGTGAGCGCCAGCAGCACACGCTGGCTCATAACAAGGCCCGGGAATTTGTTCATATTTTCCAGCATGTTCTCGGGAAAAATCAGCATCTTGTCGATCACACCTGTCAGACGCGCCAGCGCGAAATCGAGCGTGATCGTGGCATCCGGCCCGATCATACGCTCGACCGACGAGTGCGAGATGTCCCGTTCATGCCAAAGCGCCACGTTCTCCATCGCCGGGATCACGGCGGACCGCACCATCCGCGCGAGACCGGTCAAGTTTTCGGTAAGCACCGGGTTCTTTTTGTGCGGCATGGCCGAAGAACCTTTTTGCCCCATCGAGAAGAACTCCGCGCCCTCCAGCACTTCGGTGCGCTGCATGTGCCGGATTTCAATCGCGATGTTCTCGACGGATGATGCAATCACGCCAAGCGTTGCAAAAAACGCGGCGTGCCGGTCGCGCGGGATGACTTGCGTGCTGATCGGCTCTGGCACCAAACCGAGTTTGTCACAGACATGTTCCTCAACTGCCGGGTCCACATTGGCGAAAGTGCCTACGGCGCCCGAAATTGCGCCGGTCGCCACTTCGGCCCGTGCGTCGCGCATGCGGCTGAGGTTGCGGTCCATTTCCGCGTAGAACCGGGCAAAGGTCAGACCCATAGTGGTTGGCTCGGCATGGATGCCGTGGCTGCGCCCGATGCGAACTGTGTCTTTGTGCTCGTACGCCCGGCGCTTGAGCGCCGCCAGAAGCCCCTCCAGATCAGCAATCAGGATGTCCGCCGCGCGCACCAGTTGCACGTTCAGGCACGTGTCGAGCACGTCTGACGACGTCATGCCCTGATGCACAAAGCGGGCCTCATCGCTGCCCACGTGTTCGGCCAGATGGGTCAGGAACGCGATGACATCGTGTTTGGTGACCGCCTCGATCTCGTCAATCCGCGCGACATCGAATTCAACATCCTTGGCCTTCCACACCGCCTCGGCGTTTTCGCGCGGGATCACGCCAAGATCGGCCATCGCATCGCAGGCATGTGCCTCGATCTCGTACCAGATGCGGAACTTCGTGGCGGGTTCCCAGATGGCGACCATATCGGGGCGGGAATAGCGGGGGATCATATGCGCGATCCTTTCATTGGCAGGCTTGCGGATTTTGCGCGCACTCCTAGACTGCCGCTTCCTGCGCGACAAGAGAGGCCACCCGGAATGAGACGCTTTGCCCTGACTTGCGCGCTTTGCACGGCAGCGCCGGCGGCTTTGGCAGCAGACTGGGTGCGGCTTGACACTGACGGGATCGTCGTCGCGCTCACCGACACGAAATATGCATACGAAAGCGGCGCGACGCAGCATTTTTACGCATCCGGGCGCACGCTCTACGATGCGGGACAAGACAGCTGGGGCACGTGGGAGGCGCGGGACGACCGCTATTGCAGCCAATGGCCCCCAGCCAGCGGCTGGGCCTGTTACTATGTTGAACAGTCAGACGATCACGTTCGTTTTATTGGCGACAGCGGCGATATCACAACCGGGCGGCGGCAGTGACGCCACGGCTAGCGGATTTCGAAGGGGCCTGGACCCTCACCCGGACCATTCGCGATGACCTCGCGGGCAGCACCGCGCGCTTTGACGGGCGGGCGGTTTTTACACCTGTTGCCAACGAGTTAGCCTACACCGAGACCGGAACTTTGACGATGGACTGCCAGCCGCCGATGCAGGCAGAGCGACGTTATCATTGGCGAGAAGACGGAACGCAAATCGCGATTGATTTCGACGATGGTCGTTTTTTCCATAGCTTTGCGCCCGACGTGCCGGAAGCGACGCACTGGTGTGACCCTGACACGTACAAGGTGGCCTACGATTTTTCTGAGTGGCCCCGTTGGCGCGCGACGTGGAATGTCTCGGGTCCGCGAAAATTTTACCAGATGGTCAGCTTTTACGAGAGTTTGCAGATTTGACAGACCTTTTCGCCAATTTGCAGAACCGTGCATCCGTTTGAATACACAAAAGCACGAGAAAGGCTGATGACGATCAAGACACTTCTGACCACGGCGGCCCTCACACTGGCAATGGCAACGTCCAGCATTGCAATGGGTTGCCAATGGGGCAAGCACGAAACAGCGTCGATGAGCTGTGCTGACGGCACTGTGTTTGACGCAAACACCGGGACCTGTGTTGTGATCAGCGGCTAAGCTGGCTTCAACATCAAGACCTTGTGAGGCGGCCTCAGTGGCCGTCCTTTTTTTGTGGGCTAGGTGTTCGCTCAGTTTGATACGAGGTATTCCAATGCGCAGACTGATGATCACGAGTGCCATGATCGCCGCGCCTGCAATGGCAATGGCTGTTGGAGGTGGAGACGACACGCCCCCCACCCCGACCGAGACAACAACGACCTGCACAAACGGCATGGTGTGGGAGAGCGAGTCGAAGTCCTGCGTGGAGCCAACCGACAGCAGCCTGAACGACACAGAACGTTTGGATGCGGTGCGCGAGTTCGCTTATTTGGGTCAAATCGACGACGCGATTGGCGTGTTGGACGCGATGGCCGACCAGACATCCGACGGCGTGTTGACCTATCGCGGATTCACGGCGCGCAAAGCTGGCAACATGGACGATGCATTTGTCTGGTATGCCAAGGCGTTGGCTGCCAATCCCGACAACCTGTTGGCGCGGTCCTACATGGGCATGGCCTATGTCGAGTCTGGCGAGATTGAACTTGCCCGCGCAGAGCTAAGTGCGATCCGTCAGCGCGGCGGTCGGCAGACATGGGCAGAAGTGGCGCTGCGCATGGCGATCAATTCCGGTCAGGGCTACAGCTACTGACGCTTTCTTAACCTTACCCGTCTATTCCGAACCGGACAGGACGGAGTATTTGCATGGCTCAATTACCGCGGGCCGCCGGGGCGCCACCAAGCCCCCCGGCGCAGCTGCCTATTTCAAAACTGCCACGGCGGGCAAAGGCCGCGATTGTGGTGCAGTTTATCCTCAAGGAAGGGGCGGATGTTCCGCTGACTGCCCTGCCCGAAGACCTGCAGATGCAGTTGACCCAGCTTTTGGGCAACATGCGCTACATCGACCGCAAAACGATGAATGCGGTGATTGCTGAATTTACGGATGAGCTGGATTCGGTCGGCCTCTCCTTTCCCGGCGATATGGCCAATGCACTGTCGGCGCTCGACGGAAAAATCAGCGATCAAACGGCATCACGGCTGCGCAAGGCATCCGGCGTGCGTGCGATTGGTGACCCTTGGAAACGCATCTCGACACTGCCAAACGCGCGCCTGAAGGCTTTGATCGACGCGGAGTCCGTACAGGTGGCGGCGGTATTGGTAGCAAAGCTTGACGTGACCAAGGCGGCGGATTTGCTCAGCTCCCTGCCCGGCGAACAAGCGCGGCGGATCACCTATGCGATGTCGATGACCGATGCTGTGACACCGGATGCGGTCGATCGCATCGGGCTTAGTCTTGCCGCGCAGGTCGATGCGGAACCACCCAAAGCATTCCGCGCGCAACCGTCCGAGCGCGTGGGCGCAATCCTCAATTTCTCACGCGCGGCCAAGCGGGACGAATTGCTCACGGCCTTGGATGAGGAAGACCAGAATTTTGCCCAAGCCGTGCGCAAATCGATCTTTACCTTTGCGCATATTCCGGATCGGCTGAACCCAATCGACGTGCCGAAACTGTCGCGAGATCTGGATCAGGAAACACTGGCCAAAGTCATCGCAGGCGCAGTTTCCGACGCAGACAAGGCATCTGTTGAGTTCATATTGAACAATCTTTCCAAACGGATGGGCGAGGCTCTTAAGGAAACATCTGAGGAGTTTGGCACCCTTCCGCCAAAAGATGCTGAAGTCGCGATGGGTGCCGTCGTCAAGGTTATCCGCGATCTGGAAGACAGCGGGGAAATAACGCTTATCAAACCTGCTGAGGACGACGGCTGATCTTTGCACTTCAGCTGCCACGTGTCACTTACGACCGTGACTGCGCGCACCCTGCGACATTGCGATCCTTGCCGGCAAACGCGTGCGGCATACTTCTCCAGGTATGGAAAACACGCCCGAAACGAAAGTTCTCTACAACGACAACTGCCCGGTTTGTTCGTTCGAAATCAATCACTACGCCGCCTATGCCAAGCGAAATGGGCTTGCCATCCAGTTCGATGATTTAAATGGGCCGGAACGGGCGGCGTGGGGGTTGGATGCAGATACGGCGGCACGGCGTTTGTACGTTTTGAAGGACGGCGAATTGACCAGCGGGGTTGATGCGTTTCTTGTCCTTTGGCACGACATGCCCAGATATCGCTGGCTCGCGCGCGTTGTTGGAACCCCAGGCATCAAGCAGGCCGCGAGCGTTGTGTATGATCATGTCCTGGCGCCGCTGATTTACCGCTGGCATCTGCGTCGACAGGCGCACGGCATTACCCGATCAGGATGACCAGCCAAGCGATACCGGCCGCCACTGCGGTGAGCGCCACCGCTGCACTGCCTGCGTCTTTCGCGCGTTTGGCCATGGGATGTTCCTTGGTCGAAATGTAGTCAATGGCATCTTCAAT
>CAZCOX010000173.1:0-7117 GCA_964500115.1 uncultured Rhodobacterales bacterium | reverse complement strand
TGCCCGGCACTCGCCGTGATGCGCACCGGGTCAGAGCCCAGAATCAGGCGCATCAGGTCAAAGAAATGGCAGCACTTTTCCACCAAGGTGCCGCCGGTATTGCGGTTGAACCGGTTCCAGTCGCCGACTTTGGGCAGGAAAGGGAAACGATGCTCCCGGATGGTCAGCATCTTGACCCCACCTGTCGCGCGCTGGACCTCCTCCACCAGCGTCTGGATGGGCGGCATGTAGCGGTACTCCATCGCCACCCAGATCGGCGCCGGGTAACTCGCGGCAATCGCGTCAACACGCGCCAGATCTGCCGGATCGGTATAGAGCGGCTTTTCCATCAACAGCGGCAATGGCCGGTTTTCGGCAATCTGTTCCAACGCATCCACGTGGCAATGGTTCGGGCTGACCACGACCAGACAGTCGAGAGCCTCCAGCGACAGCAGCTCTTGGATGGAAGCACAGAGTTTGGCGTTTGGTGCAATCGCCTTGGCCGCATTTGCCATGATCTCATCCGGCTCAAAGATCGCCACAACCCGCGCGCCGTCCAAAAGGGCGATATTGCGCAGGTGTTCCTGCCCCATCATGCCGCATCCGATGATGCCGTAGTTGATAATCTGCATGGTCGTCCTTCAGGTGATGCGCGCGACATAAGTCGCAACGTCTGTGTTGATCCAGTTCCAGGAGGCTTCGGCGGGTCGCCCGTCCTGGCCGTAACTCACGCGGGTGGCCCGCATGATGGCTTGCCCGGGTTTGTGGCCGAAAATCTCCGGTGTCCAATCGGGGGTTTGCGACAGGTCGAGCCGGTCTTCGGCCTTAGTGATCCAAAGCCCAAGCGACTCGCGGTAGTAGAGATAAAGCGACTCGCGCAGCGCGTCGGCGTCGATTGCTTCAGCATGTTCGCCGTCGAGCCAAATCTCTTCGAGCACCGCGGGGACGCCATTGAGGCGGCGCAGCCGGCGTATACGATGGCCCTCGGCACTGACCCCGAAATCAGGCAGTCCTTTGGGTTTGGGCAAGCGGTCAACCGACAAAAGCTCTGCGGTGGGCAGGCCACCGCCCTCGATCAGTTCAACCCGGAAAAACGCATAGACAGATTGCGTATCCTCTTGTGCGCAAACGTAATTTCCTGATCCCTGCACCCGTTCAAGCAATCCCAGACCGGTCAGCTCATCCAGCGATTTTCGCAATGTGCCCACCGATATTCCCAAACCCGCCGCCATGTCGCGCTCGGGCGGCAGACGTTCTCCATCCACCAGCCGACCAGCCTGAATATCGCGGATCAGCAATTCGCTGATCTGGACGTATTTCGGCAGGGCGTGGGTGTCGGTCATGATGCGCACAGCAAAGATTGATACAGTATTGATCTACAAAATTAGCAGTGTTACGCAAGGGTAAATCATACCTGCCGGAGACACCTTTATGACCATCGTGCCCATCACCTCTCCCGACCTTGATGCGGCTGAGGTGTCGTGGTTCTCGGCTTTGTGCTCTGACGACTACGAATTTCTGGGCGTGCCGGACGGCAAGTTGCGGTCAAGCTGGGCGCATTGCTCGGACATTGTGAAAGAGGCCGAAGCGCAAGGTTTCCGCAATATCCTCTGCCCGTCCTCCTATCAGGTCGGCCAGGACACGCTGAGCTTTGTGGCCGGCTGCGCACCGATCACGAGCAACATCAACCTTCTGGCAGCCGTGCGCTGCGGCGAGGTGCAGCCGATCATGCTCGCCCGCACCATCGCGACGCTCGACCACATGCTCGAAGGCCGGTTGACGGTGAACATCATCTCATCCGATTTCCCGGGCGAGAAAGAGGACAGCAATTACCGCTATCAGCGGTCGCGCGAAGTTGTGGAGATCCTCAAACAAGCCTGGACGCGGGACGAGATTGAATACGAAGGCGAGGTTTACAACTTCAAAGGCCTGACCACGGACCCGGTGCGCCCGTACCAAAATGGCGGACCGCTGTTGTATTTCGGTGGCTATTCGCCTGCCGCGCTCGAACTTTGCGGTCAGCATTGCGACGTCTACCTGATGTGGCCAGAGCCGAAAGAGGCGCTGGCGCAGCGCATGAAAGACGTGAACGCGGTGGCGGAGCGTTACAATCGCACGCTCGACTACGGGCTTCGCGTGCACGTGATCGTGCGCGACACCGAGGCCGAAGCGCGCGAATACGCGCAGCATCTGGTCTCGAAACTGGATGACGAACAGGGCCAGACGATCCGTGAACGGGCTTTGGACAGTGGCTCACTTGGCGTGTCCCATCAGGCCAAGAACCGCGATCTGGCGGATATGGAAGGCTTTGTCGAACGCCACCTTTGGACAGGCGTGGGCCGGGCCCGCTCTGGCTGTGGCGCGGCAATTGTCGGCTCCACCGATCAGGTGCTTTCAGAACTTGAGAGCTACCAAAAGATGGGCATTCGCGCGTTTATCCTGTCGGGCTATCCGCATCTTGAAGAGTGCAAGCATTTCGGCAGCCGCGTCTTGCCGCAGATGAAAACCTGTTCCTTGCCAGAGGCTTATGGCCGTGTGCCCGCGTCAACGCCTGCCACACCGCTTGGCGTTGGGGAACGACGTTAATGCCCGTTTACCGTACACTAGAAATTAATAGGCAGCGCCCAGATTCTTCTACGAAGAATCTGTTCGGCGACGGTGAAAAAATGTGCGCCCAAAGAGGCAGAGGATGAATATGGACCGCGTCAAATTTAGCGATGCCCTTGAAATGAGCCGTCTTGTCTACGGCATGTGGCGTCTGGGCGATGACGCCGACACGAGCGTCGGCCACATCCAGAACAAGATCAGCGCCTGCCTCGACCAGGGCATCACCACCATGGATCAGGCCGACATCTATGGCGGCTACGAGGCCGAAGAGATCATGGGCGCGGCGCTGACACCGGAACTGCGCAACCAGATCGAGATTGTGACCAAATGCGATATCGTGGCCCCAATGGGCCGCTATGCGGATGCCAGGGTGAAATACTATGACACCTCCCGGGCTCATATCCTGGCATCCGTCGAGCATTCGCTGCGATTGATGAAGATCGACCATATCGACCTACTGCTCATCCACCGCCCCGACCCGCTGATGGATCATCACGAAACGGGCGCGGCTCTCGACGAAGTGGTCAAATCCGGCAAGGTTCGCGCTGTTGGGGTTTCGAACTTCCGCCCTTACGACTGGGACCTGCTGCAATCGGCAATGACAACCAAACTGGTCACGAACCAGATCGAAATCAGTCTGTTGCACCATGCGCCGTTCACCAATGGCGACATCGCGTTCCATCAGATGAACAACCAACCGCCAATGGCCTGGTCGCCCTTGGGCGGCGGCGCGTTGTTCGAGGCAGAAAACGCGGGCCTGCGCATCGCGTTGAAAGCGGTTGGCGACGCCCATGGCGTCGACGAAGGCGCGGTTGCCATCGCATGGCTCTTGGCGCACCCGGCGCGCATTCTACCTGTGCTCGGCACAAACAATCTGGACCGCATCAAACGCATTGGCGATGCTGCAAAGGTTCAGATCGACCGGGAGACATGGTTTGATCTTTACACCCACGCGCTTGGCCACGAAGTGGCCTGACCAGAGCGATGAACGCATTGACACATAGCTTTACCCCCACTGCCGAGACGAGCCGCGATTTCCGCACGGCGCTGGGGCGGTTCGGCACTGGTGTCACCGTCATCACCTGCGCAACAACAACGGGCCCTTTGGGTATCACCGCCAACAGCTTTGCCAGCGTGTCACTCGACCCGCCATTGGTGCTATGGTCGCCTGCCAAATCCTCGGCCCGATATCCGTTTTTCATGGCGGCCGATCATTTTGCGATCCACGTTGTGGGTGATGATCAAATGGGCGTCTGCCAGGGGTTTGCCCGCAACGGCAACGCCTTTGACGATCTCGACTGGGAAGTCGGCGCGCAAGGCGTGCCGCTGATCAACGGATGCCTGAGCCGCTTTGAATGCACCAAGGTTGCTGAACATGACGGCGGCGATCATTCGATTGTTGTGGCACGCGTTGATCAGGTCACCACACGCGAGGGATCACCACTTTTGTTTTACAGCGGACGGTATGGAGGTTTTACTGAACCGACATAGACCGCTCCGATAACAAAAAGAACGGAGACTGCTGCCGGAGGAGGGTGGCAGGGGACAGGGAGGAGGCCGCCGATGGCCATAATACTAGGGCTTTTGAAGCCTTTGCAGGTGGTGCTCGACATCGTTCTGCGGATCGGTCGTGGTATTGCGATCATCGCCATCGGGGTGATGGTCGTTGCGATTCTCTTACAGGTCTTCTTTCGCTACGTGCTGGGAAGCGCCCTGCCCTGGCCCGAAGAATTCGCGATTTTCCTGATGTTGTGGATGACCGCAGCAATCGCGCCATCGGCCTATCGCCGGGGTGGGTTTGTCGCGCTGGAAATTCTGACGGCCGCGCTGCCCAAGAAACCGGCAGCCGTGCTTGGACTGTTCCTGCTGCTGCTGTCCGGTGTCGTGCTTTACATCGGCGCACAGCTTGGCCTGGGCGAAATGACCAGCCTTGCGGGCAAGTTCAAAAGCGCCTCGCTCAAATACCCGACGCCAAATGGTTGGGAAAAGATGCCCAACAGCTGGCAGATCGCGTCCCTTGTGACCGGCCTGTGGCTGCTCTTTATCGTTAATATCGAATTGATCCTGCGCGCGCTTGTCACCCTGCTTGGTGGGGATGACCAACTGCGCGCGTCGGTCGAAACTGGTCTTCAGGCGGAGTAACACATCATGCTGGTTTGGTTCCTTCCGCTTTTCCTTGTCTTCCTGATGATCGGCCTGCCGGTGTTTTTCGGCATGCTGGCAGCACCAGGCATCTTGCTGTGGCTCAACGGTCAGGAAAAAGACTTCATCCTGCTGTACCGCAACGTCTACAACGGCATGGCCAGCTTTCCATTGATGGCGATTCCGTTCTTCATGTTGGCGGGCGAGCTTATGAACCGGGGCGGCATCACGATGCGTCTGGTTGAGTTCAGCCAGGCCATGATGGGCCATTTCCGGGGTGGATTGGCCCATGTGAATGTTTTGTCCTCCATGCTGTTCGCCGGTCTTTCCGGCTCTGCTGTCGCCGACACATCGGCACTCGGTTCCATGCTGATCCCGGCGATGGAGAAAGAGGGCTATTCCCGCAAATTCGCCGCAGCCATCACAGCCGCGTCTTCGGTCATTGGCCCGATCATTCCGCCCTCGGGCATCATGATCATTTACGCCTATGTGATGGGTGAATCCGTGGCCGCCTTGTTCCTCGCGGGCATTGTGCCAGGCATCCTTGTGGGTGTGGGCCTGATGGTGATGGTCAAATTCCAGGCCGACAAATACGACTTCCCCGCATCCCGTGCCAAGGCCACCTGGGGCGAACGCGGCAACGCATCGCTGAAAGCGTTCTTCCCGCTGATGACACCTGTGATCATTCTTGGCGGTATCCTTGCTGGCGTCTTCACCCCGACGGAAGCGGCGGCGGTTGCGGTGGCTTATGCCATCATCATCGGAATGTTTGTTCTGAACACGCTGAAGCTCGGCGATTTGCCGGACGTGCTGATGCGGGCGGCGATGACCTCTGCCGTGGTGCTGCTGCTTGTCGGCGCTGCGATGGCGTTCAAGACAGTGGTGTCCCTGTCTCACGCGCCGGAAATCCTTGCCGAGTTCATCCTGAGCCTTAGCCAGAACCCGCTGGTCCTGCTGTTCCTGATCAACCTCTTGCTCTTCGTTGTCGGCATGTTCCTCGACGCTGGTCCCGCGATCATCATCCTTGGGCCAATCCTGGGGCCGGTGTTTGTCGATCTGGGTATCGATCCGATCCACTTTGCGATCATCATGTCAGTCAACCTGACTGTCGGCCTTGCCACGCCACCGATGGGGCTTGTGCTCTTTGTGGCCTCATCCGTTTCAGGCGAACGGGTTGAGACGATTTCGAAAGCCATCTTGCCGTTCCTCGCGGTGGAGATTTTCGTGATCTTCCTCATCACGTTTGTGCCTGAAATATCCATGACCATCCCGCGCCTCACAGGGTTTGCGGACTGAAACCTGCGGGGGTTAGTCGCCCCCGTGTAACCGACCAAAATAGAAGCGACAGGGAGAACCAAATGCTCAAAGGTCTAACCACAGCGGCACTGACAGCCGCACTTTTGGCGGGCAGCGCCATCACAGCCGCTGCTCAGGATTTCACAATCCGTGCCACGGCCAACTCAAACGAAAACGACGAAGACTATGACGGTCTGGTCGTCTTCAAGAACCATGTCGAGAACGCCTCCAATGGCCGCATCGCCGTTGAGCTTTTCATCGGCACGCAGCTTTGCTCTGGCGGTGCGGAATGCCTGCAGGGTGTGGCCGACGGCTCCATCGATGTGTTTGTGACCACATCGGGCGGTGCGGCTGGCATTTTCCCATACGTTCAGGTGCTCGACCTGCCGTATCTGATGTCGGATGACCGCGTGGCGGAACACGTTCTGTCCGGCGACTTTACCCGCACCATGCGCAACATGGCGCTGGAAGACAGCGGTGACACGATCCGCATCATGACCATCGGCAACACCGGTGGCTGGCGCAACTTTGCCAACACCAAGCGCCGTGTGCAGGGTCCGGCCGACCTTGAAGGCCTAAAGATCCGCACGGTGGTTGCGGACCTGCCGCAGGAAGTTGTGAAGGCGATGGGTGCGGCCCCGACCCCGATCAGCTGGCCGGAACTCTTTACATCGTTCCAGACGGGTGTTGTTGACGGCTCCAAGAACGGCATCACCGACATCATGGGTATGAAATTCCCTGATGCGGGCCTGCAATACGTCACACTTGACGGGCACGCCTATATGGGGGCGATCTGGGTGATGAACAACCAGAAGTTCCTTGGCATGCCGGAAGACATGCGCCGCGTTGTGGCGGATGGCTTTTACGCGCTGCAGCAGGCGACATTTGCCTCGCCAAAGCGCAAGTCGATCCAGGCGTATGAAGAGTTTGTTGCCGGTGGTGGTGACCTCTACGTGCCGACACCCGAAGAAAAGGCCGCCTTCCGCGACGCGGCGCAGCCGGTGTTTGACTGGTTCAAGTCCAACGTCGATGGCGGCGAAGAGATCTTCAACGCTCTGAACGAGGCGGTTGCCGCGGCTGAGGCCGACCTGGC
>CAZCOX010000172.1:2151-7162 GCA_964500115.1 uncultured Rhodobacterales bacterium | reverse complement strand
CCGGTGGAGCGGATTTCAGCGATCATATCTTCGTGGCGGGGGCGTTCGAGCACGCAAACCGTGATGTCACGTTCGCGGCACCCTTTGACGCGCGCCAAAGCCGACACACGCTCGCGCGGGGACATATCGAGCGTGACAAGATCGTTGGCAAAGCCCGGGCCAATCGCCAGCTTTTCCATATACACGTCGGGCGCATGGAGCATGGAGCCTCGTGGGCCCATGGCAATAACCGTCAGGGCGTTTGGCATGTCTTTGGCGGTAAGGGTCGTGCCCTCTAACGGGTCGAGCGCGATGTCCACGCCGGGGCCGTTGCCGTTGCCAACCTCTTCGCCAATGTAGAGCATCGGCGCCTCATCCCGCTCACCCTCACCGATGACGACAACACCGGCGATATCGAGCAGGTTAAGCTGTTCGCGCATCGCATTGACCGCTGCCTGATCCGCCGCCTTTTCGTCGCCGCGCCCGATCAGATCGACGGTCGCAATGGCGGCTTGCTCCGCCACGCGCGCCAGACCAAGTGACAACATACGGTCGTTAAAATCTGCGCCTGCGGTCATGGTCATCTCCGGTTTGATCAAGTCTTATGCGACCGCTGTTACGCGGGCGACCTGATACTGGCAAGAATGATTGCGCTATCGCGTGTCAGACCTGTTCGATCCGCAGCGCGACTGGGTCATTTTCGACAACCCCTGTGCCCACTATGGCTGACAGAGCCTCGTCCAGGGCGGACCGGGTTGTTTTGTGCGTCACAATTAAAACAGGTGCAGTGTCTTGATCATGGCTGCGCTGGCGCATGCGGTTGATCGAGACGCCAGCTTCGCCGAGCACAGCAGCCACTTTGGCCAGAGCGCCGGGTTTGTCGAGCAACAGCAAGCGCAGATAATACGGTGCAGCGGTGTTTGTCTTTGCGGCTTTCGCTTTGACCAATGTACCGCCCGGCTGACCAAAAGTGGTCACCCGCGTACCCCGCGCAATGTCGATGACATCACCCATGACGGCACTAGCCGTGGGCCCCTCGCCCGCGCCCGCGCCGCGCAAGACAATCTGGCCGACCTGATCGCCCTCAATCACAACCATGTTTGTGCCGCCTTCAAGCTGGCCAAGTGGAGACGCTGCCGGGACAAGGCAAGGCGACATCCGCTGCTCCAGGCCACGTCCGGTCATTTGGCACACGCCAAGAAGCTTGACCTTATACCCCATGTCTGCGGCCTGACGGATGTCTTCGATACTGACGCGCCCGATGCCCTCAAGCTCGACCTCGTCAAAGGCAACCTGCGTGCCAAATGCGATCGACGCGAGAAGCGAAAGCTTGTGACCGGCGTCTATTCCTCCAACGTCGAGGTTTGGATCGGCTTCGAGGTAGCCGAGGCCATCCGCTTCGGCAAAGGCCTCTTCATACGTCAATCCCGCCGATTCCATCCGGGTCAGGATGTAGTTACAGGTGCCGTTCATCACACCCATGACACGCTCAATATCGTTGCCCGCCAAACCTTCGGTCAGCGCTTTGACAACCGGGATACCACCCGCCACAGCCGCCTCAAATCGCAGCACAGCGCCAGACGCCTCTGCCAATTCGGCAAGCGCTTGTCCGTGATGCGCCAGCAACGCCTTATTCGCTGTTACGACGTCTTTGCCCGCTTTCAAAGCGGCTTCGGTCGCGGCCTTTGCAGGCCCGTCACTGCCGCCCATCAGTTCGACAAAGACATCCACATCATCGCGCGTTGCCAAAGCAACGGGATCATCCTCCCACCCGTAGCTTTCAAGCGGCACGCCGCGATCTTTGCCGCGGCTGCGCGCGCAGACGGCTGAGATAGCCACCGGCCTTCCGCCGCGCGCCTCCAACAGCGATGCTTTCTGGCGCACGATTTTCACGACGCCCGCCCCGACGGTGCCCAGGCCAGCAATTCCAAGGCGCAAAGGTTCGGTCATGTTGGCGGTCCTTCAGAAGTGATGCGATGTTTGGCACTCGATAGCGCCTTGTTCCAAGGGCTGCAACGGGGCCTGTTAGGGTCGTGTTACACCTTGGTTCATTCGGGCACGCGTCGCCCGATCAATCACTGGTCTGCGCAACGCATTTGCTCTGGCGCGCAACGCTTTTGCCCGCGCCAGCAACACATCGTCCGAGCTGTCGTTCAGTCGCGGTTCCTGCGGCTCCAACAAATCATCGAACGAAACAAGTGCGGGGTAACTGTCATCACGATTGCCTGCCTCCAAGGCAGCGTCCACTTCGGGGAATTCCGCGCACGCCGTCACTGACAATCCCAAAATGATCAAACCCAATCGCATGTGGTGCATCGCCCTCGCTTTGATCCACTCATGCCGCAGCCACAACGCGCGCGCAACCGCAGGCTTGATCTGAACAAGCGTTCAGTTAACGATACGGTATGGCACGTACCACAGGTTCGCACTCCGGCATTACCGGCCCCAGGGTCAAAGAGGCAGCCCTGTCGCTCTTTGCACAGCACGGGTTTGCCGCAGTCTCAATGCGCCAAATCGCGGGTGAAGTGGGTGTGCAGGCCGGTGCGCTTTATAATTACACACCAGACAAGCAATCGCTTTTGTTTTCTTTGCTGAAAGGCCACATGGACGATCTTCTTTCGGCACGTTCCGACCAAGGGACGCCATCGTCCGCCGTGGATCAACTGGAACAGTTCACCAAGTTCCACATTCGCTTTCATTTGGAACGCCCCGACGCCGTTTTCATCTCCTACATGGAACTGCGCAATCTTTCGCCGGAAAACTTCGCTGCCATCGAGGAATTGCGCCGACGATACGAGGCAGAGTTGGAGAACATCCTCATAGCAGGCCGTCAAACAGGCGATTTTGTCGTATCAGACACCAAGATCGCCACGCTCGCGATCATCGCGATGCTAACGGGTGTTAATACGTGGTACCGAAGCGGCGGTCGGTTGTCGCTGGACGAAGTCGAGACGATCTACTGGAACATGGTGCGCAAATCGGTGACGTAAGTGTGCCTATAGATGCACCACCTGCCCCGTTCGGATACTTTCATCTGCGGCCAGACAAATCGCTAGGGATTGCACCGCATCCTGCATGTGCCGCGTCAGATCGATGTCTTCGCGAATTGCGCGCAACATGTAGGCTTGTTCCGCGTCACACAACTCCTGATGCCCGGGTTCGTCCGGCAATTCGATCATCTGGTCGCCGTCTTGTCGATGCACTAACAGACCACCAACCTTCGTGTGCCCGTCGATGTTATCGGACGCACCCTTGTCAGCATCCGTGATGGAAACCGATCCGTTGGGCGACACGATGTCTTTCACGAAGTAGGCTGTCTCAGACATCATCGGCCCCCAACCGGCCTCATACCAACCGACAGAACCGTCATCGAACATCACCTGAAACTGGCCGTAATTGTACATGTCTTCGGCGATCTCTTCCGTCAGGCGAAGCCCCATGCCGTGCACGCGCACCGGGTTTGCATCGGTGATTTGGCACATGACATCGACATAATGCACACCGCAATCCACCAAAGGTGATGTGGTTTCCATGAGCGATTTGTGCGTTTTCCACGCATCCCCGCTGGATTGCTGATTGAGGTTTAACCGAAACACGTAAGGCCCGCCCAAAGAACGTGCCTCTTGGATCAGTCGCGTCCACGACGGGTGGTGCCTAAGGATATACCCGACGACGAGTTTGCGACCGGATATTGTAGCCGTTTCAACCACGCGTTTTGCATCTTCGACGTTTGTTGCCAGTGGTTTTTCGACAAAAACATGCGCGCCTGCGTTCATTGCCGCGCAAGCATAGTCCGCGTGACTGTCGGAATACGTCGCGATCACAACAAGATCGGGGGCCGTTTGCATGCCGTCTTCGAAACTCGAGAATCGAGGATATCTTTGCAGGCCCTCGGGCAAGGTCACATCGGACCGATTGACGAGGCCCACGATCTCGGCCTCAGGCAGGCCATGGTGCGCCAGCGCGTGCGAGATGCCCATATTGCCAAGTCCAACGATCAAAACACGCGTCACACTGCGACTCCCCGAGTTATCGGAAATCTTAGGCGGACAAATAGCGCACGACCAGCGCAAAGCTGGGCTTTCGCTTGGGGGAAAGCTGACCTAGCATCGCCCGCGCATGGCACACGAAACTCATCAAGTAATGGCAATTGACGGCGGCGGCACGCGCTGTCGCGTGGCACTTGTCAGTGGCGACGACATTTACACAGTCGAAACTGGTCCAGCCAATGTCACAACCGATTTCGACGCTGCGATCATGCACATCCGGCTTGGGATAGAAAAACTCCTGCCGCGTCTTGATACGTCGATTACTGGGATCCCTGCGTATATTGGGCTTGCCGGTGTCACGAGCACGGAGATCGCCGCGCGCGTGGAGACTGCGATGCCCTTCCAAACCGTACGCGTGACCGATGACCGCCCGGCAGCGGTTCGCGCCGCGTTTGGTTCTGAAAACGGCTTTCTTGCGCATTGTGGAACGGGGTCTTTCTTTGCGTCACAAATCGAAGGCGCGATGCGCTTTTGCGGTGGCTGGGGTTCTGTTTTGGGCGACGAAGGCTCTGCTTTTTGGGTGGGTAGGCAGGCGCTCAGTCAAACGCTGCGCATTGTTGACGGGCTGAAGCCGCCTTCGCCGTTGTCAAAATTGATATTGAACACTTTTGGCGCAAGCTCCGGCATTGTACGGTTTGCAAGCAATGCATCGCCCGCAGAGATAGGCGCGCACGCCCGTTTGGTCACGCAGTACGCAGGCAACGATGACCCGATTGCACATCACATTATGCGTGAGGGCGCAAACCACGTCGCCACAAACCTGCGCGACATGGGATGGGCACCGCAGACGAGGATTTGCCTGACCGGCGGGATCGGCCCCGAATATGAACGGTTTTTACCTGCCGACATGCAGACATCCGTGCGCGCACCTGAGGCTGAACCCCTATCCGGCGCAATCGCGCTGGCCAAAGACCTCGTTAAGGAAACGAATTAAAGACGTGCGGAGCTAAAGGCTTGCGCGTAGGTTGTGGCGCAAAGCAGCA
>CAZCOX010000172.1:0-2051 GCA_964500115.1 uncultured Rhodobacterales bacterium | reverse complement strand
CGCCCAATGGCGTCGGTCGGACCTTCCGTCAAATCGGTCTATGACGTCGATTTGCACGCCAAAAACGCGCTTTGCATTTCCGTGTCCCAGTCCGGGCAAAGCCCTGACATCGTTTCGATGACAGACGCCCTACGTGCCGGCGGCGCGATGACGGTAGCGATCAGCAATGACATGCAGTCTCGATTGGCGGCCGTGGCAGATGCGCCGTTGGCATTGCATGCCGGCCCAGAACAAAGTGTTGCGGCCACCAAAACCTTTGTCACATCCTTGGTCGCAGGGCTGTGGCTCCTTGCGGAAATCAAACAAGACGCCGCTTTGATAAGCGCAATACGCCAACTGCCAGGGTTCCTCGAGGAAGCGTGCCACTGCGATTGGTCCATCGCGGCGAATGCGATTGATGGGCGGTCGCTGTTCACGCTGGGGCGTGGACCGTCTTGGGCGATTTCGAACGAAGCCGCGTTGAAGTTTAAGGAAACCTGTCTAATCCATGCAGAGAGCTATTCCTCTGCAGAGGTGCTGCATGGACCGGTCTCAATTGTAGAACGCGGCTTTTCGGTTATCGCCTTTGCCGCCAGCGACGCAGCAGAAGAAACCGTTGCGCAAACCGCGGATGCGCTGGTCGAAAAGGGCGCAAATGTCTTTGCGTCTACAGCAAAGGTGCAGCGGGCAACCTGCCTGCCACATGTGCGCACCGCGCATCCATTGACAGACCCGCTATCTTTAATTGTTTCTTTTTATGCGATGGTGGAAGCCGTAGCGACGTCGCGCGGTATCGACCCTGACACGCCGCGCCATCTGAAAAAAGTCACCGAAACGGTATGAGTCCAACCGTCATTTACCGAAACGGTCAGGTCTTTGACGGGAATACACTCTCAGACGGCCTTGCGTTGCGCGTGGTCGATGGCGTTGTTGACGCGGTGATGGCAGACGGGTCGCACGACCAGGCAGATGTCACTGTGGACCTGGACGGGCAAATCATCAGCCCCGGTTACACCGACCTTCAGGTCAATGGCGGCGGCGGTGTTCAATTCAACGACGATCCCTCCGTTGCGTCACTTCGCACAATCGCAGATGCACACCGTCGGCTCGGTGTGAACGCTTTGCTTCCCACGTTGATCACCGACACACGCGAAAAAACCGAAGCAGCTATCACCGCTGTGCATGGCGCGGTCGCCGCCGGTGTTCCGGGCATTGCTGGCTTACACCTCGAAGGCCCACACCTGTCGGTTGCGCGAAAAGGTGCACATGAGGCGGCTTCAATCCGTCCGATGGAAGAGGCAGACCTGCAGATGTTGCTTAAAGCCCGAGAGGCGCTGCCTTTTCTCAAAGTCACCATAGCGCCCGAAAGTGTCTCGGAGGAGCAAGTCGCGGTACTTTCGAACGCAGGAATTTGCGTCTCCTTGGGCCATACAGACGCGGATTTCGACACATGCTTGCGATACGCGCGGGCTGGTGTCAGATGCGTGACCCATCTTTTCAATGCGATGAGCCAGTTGGGAAGCCGCGCTCCCGGATTGGTTGGTGCGGCTTTGCAAACAGACAAACTATCAGCAGGGTTGATCGCTGATTTGATCCACGTGCATCCCGCCTCAATCCGGGCGGCTTGGCGGACCAAACCAGCAGGTAGCGTCTTTCTTGTAAGTGATGCGATGGCGGTTGCAGGCACGGACGTAGCCCAGTTTTCGCTTAACGGTCGTATCATTAGCAGAAAGGACCAACGTTTGACCCTTTCGAATGGCACACTGGCCGGAGCAGATCTTGATCTCACCACCGCAGTGCGAAACCTCGTAACACAGGTTGATGTGCCGCTCGATCAGGCTTTGGCCGCCGCTACGTCGGCACCGGCTGGCATGCTTGGCAAACCCGTGTCGTCACTTGTCGGCAACAAGGCAAACGACTTGGTCTCCATCCGACCAGACCTTTCCGCCGTTTCTCGCATCTCACAGGTTTGAGCCAAACGAGGCACGAAACCGCACCTCGCGTTGCGGCAATCCATCTAAACCAAGCGAAAAAGCAAGAACTCGTTCAACTTGCTTTAGCCTTTTTGATTG
>CAZCOX010000171.1:0-7182 GCA_964500115.1 uncultured Rhodobacterales bacterium | reverse complement strand
CGTCACAACGGCTCAGCTCGGCGGCGACGAAGACCGGATAGACGTCGCTGTAGGGGAGCTGCGCCGGCAGGTGCGCACCCAGCCAGGTCACTGATTGGACGTAAGGCAGGCCGAGCGGTGCTTGCTCGACAATCACCCGCGCGCCACCTTGGCCGTCCGGCTCCACAACCACCGGGGACGGGGCAAAGGTACCCTCGATCTCCCCGATGGCCGCCTGGACGCCGTCCACAATATCGCCGCTCATGAGTTGTCGTCGCAAGGGATAGCTTCGAAGCAGCTGTCCTTGCGCAGGGTTACGCAGTCGTCGTCACCGATGACCTTGCGCTGGCCCGGACCCAGCACCAAGAACAGCACGAAATCGAGCTGGATCGGTACGTCCTGGTCCATGGCCGCTTTCTTGATCTCGAGCCCTGTCGCGCGACGCTCGTGGAGATGAACCGGCTTGCCGTTGACCTTGATCTCGACAGTTCGGGGCCGGTGATGCGTGCAGGGGTCGCGGGTTTCTGTTTCCGTATGCATGATGAAAGTCCTCATTCAAATATTGCGTGTATGCCTATCAATTGCTAAACTGCAACCAACGTGAGGCAGTGTAGAGATTGCGATATCGCCTGTCAATTGCGAATTCGCAATTTCTCAATAAGGACGAAAAATGATCGACAAAACAAAGCAGTTTGATCTCGAAGGTTTCTACAGCGCCCTGGATGGCACGCGAATCGCGCGCGATAAGACCTGGAAGAACGTGTCGGCTGAGACGGAGGTCAATGAGAGCACTTTGTCGAGAATGCGCACCGGGCAGCGCCCAGATGCCGGCAGTCTGGCATCGCTCGCGGCGTGGTCCGGCCTTAACCCAGCGGACTTCGTGACCGGGGCACGTTCCGTTGTGGCGGAGCCACTGGCGCAGATCTCAGCGTTCTTACACTCCGATCCAAGGCTGTCCAAAGAGGGAGCTGAGATGATCGATGGACTGGTCAAATCAACCTACGAGCGGATCGCGAAGAAACGCTGATTCCGATGTTTATGAGGCCATCGAATGTCTGGTTGGCAGCGGCGCGATCCAGACATCATTCCTCAAAGGGCGCGGGCGGAATTAGTTCGGCGGTTGGAGTTGACTTGGCAGTGGGGTACAGGTTGCACGATGACCATTCTGGTTGGTGCTCGGATGCCGTGAGTGCCGAGCCATCATTGCAATTTATTTTGAGAGTTCACCATGGCCACACAGTCCGGCGCGCCCGATCTGAGCCAGATACCCCTATCGCGCGGGATCGTCCCGCTTGCGATCATCGGTGCGTTGGTGGTGTGGTTACTGTACTCGGCCATGTTTACCGTACCCGCCGAATCCGTGGGTGTGATTCAGCGCTTCGGGCACTACCACGGTGAGGTTGAGCCCGGCTTGCACCTAAAATGGCCATTCGGCATTGACCGGGTCACCTTAGTGCCCGTTAAACGTCAGCTGAAAGAGGAGTTCGGTTTCAATACGCCGGGCGCCACGTTTGGCGATCAGTCATCTGCACCCAATCAGTGGGTGCTGGAGACCACCATGGTCACCGGTGATCTCAACACCGCGTTGGTTGAATGGATCATTCAATTTCGCATCGAAGCGCCGTTCGACTTTTTGTTCAATGTTCGTGATCCCGGCGATACGTTACGCGATGTGTCGGAATCGGTGATGCGCGAAGTTATCGGTGACAGAACGGTGGATGAGGTACTCACAATTGGGCGCCAGGAAATCGAGTCCACCGCGCAGGTGAAGCTCCAGAACGTTGTGAACAAGTACGAAATGGGGCTTCGAATCGACCAAATTCAGCTAAAGAACGTCAATCCACCCGAGCCTGTTCAGACGTCTTTCGATCAAGTGAACGAAGCGCAGCAAGAGCGAGAGCAGATGATCAACGTCGCACGTGGCGATTACAACAAGGCGGTGCCGCGAGCACGCGGAGAAGCTGATCAAGGCATTCAGGCGGCCGAAGGCTACGCCATACAGAGGGTGAACGAAGCCGAAGGCGACGTGAATCGATTTGATGCGCTGTTCGCCGAATATCTCAAAGCGCCTGATATCACCAAGCGACGGTTGTATTTGGAAACTCTGAATGAGGTGCTGCCGCGCGTGGAAACCAAGGTCATTGTGGATGAATCGGCGGCGTCGGTCTTGCCACTGTTGCAGTTAAACGCCACGAAGGCGAGGGTCGAACCATGAAAAGTCTGAATATGGCAACTGCGGTGATTCTGGCGTTGCTGGTACTGACTGGCATCGTTGCAACCCAAACGCTTTACACCGTGGACGAAACAGAGCGGGTCATCATTACGCAGTTTGGCAAGCCGATTGGTGAGGTCATCGACGAGGCCGGCCTGAAACTGAAGGTTCCTTTCATCCAGACTGTAAATCGTATTGAAAAACGCATTCTCGTCTGGGATGGCGCCGCAAACGACATGCCCACCAAAGACAAACTGTACATCACGGTGGACACGTTCGGTCGGTGGCGCATCAAAGACCCGCTGCAGTACTTTCTGCGGCTGCGGGACGAGCGCAGCGCGCAATCGCGTCTGGAGGACATTCTTGGCAGCGAAACCCGCAACGCAGTCGCCAAACACGAGCTTATCGAGATCATCCGTACCAGCAAGGACCGAACCCCGGAAGTGGATCCGATGCTCGCGGATGTCGACATCAGTACGCTGCTGCCGATCACCAAAGGCAGACAGCGCATTGAAGCAGATATTTTCGATGCGGCATCTGGAAAGTTGGCCGAGTTCGGTATCGAGCTGTTGGACATCCGCTTTAAGCGGATCAATTACAACGAAAGTGTGCGGCAGAAGATCTACGCCCGCATGATCAGTGAACGAGACCAGATCGCTGAGCGATTCCGCTCAGAAGGCGCCGGTGAGGCCGCTCGAATCAACGGGAATAAGGAGCGTGATTTACAGCAAATTACCTCCGAAGCGTATCGCAAGATCCAAACGATACAAGGCCAGGCAGATGCCAAAGCCACTGACATTTACGCACGTAGCTACAATCAGTCGGTAGCGGCAGCCGACTTGTACGAATTCGTGAAGACTCTGGAAACGTATCAATCAGTGATCGACTCCAATACGACCTTGGTGCTGTCGACCGACAGTGACCTGATGCGCCTCATTAAGTCTATGGAGACGGCCGAGTGACCCGGTGCAGAGCTGCCTATTCGACGGATGCGGCAAAATACGCCCACCATCGGCTGGCCAAAAAAGACGAAATCACCTCCACGCCCTTGTTGGCCAACAAGGCTTAGTACGATTCAGAGAGTGCGGTGGCGCTCATTGGTAACTAACTCGTTACGTTGATACCAGAGTCATAATTGACTAACCGGTTGAAGGACCAAGCAATGCGCGGCTCAGCGCGCGCTCTCGGGTGGCGAACTGATCCGGAGCGTCACGAAAGGCAATCCAGGCATCGTGAATATGTTGGGTCGGTCCGTTTCGCGGTTCGCCCTGCAAAAATCCTTTTAACGGACCCCGCTCACACGCATGGATGATGGTCTTTGCAATCTGCTCAATGAGGGCCATGGGGTAAACGAGCTCGAAGCCTTCCAAGGGCTCAGAAGGCGAGACCTTGATGAGATCGTCGAGGTCCTGAAGAATAGAGCGACTTTCATTGCCCCACCCGGTCTGGTGAAGCACCACGTCCACCGCCCGGGCCCGCGCCAAATCCGCAGGGTGGGTGGGGTTTCCGCCATACACCGAAATCGCATCGAGCCCTTGATTCGTACACAGCCGTAAGTTGCACCAACCGTAGGCAGGACCGGCGCAATAAGCCGCGATCATGTCGCAACAAAACTCCAGCAACCAGGTATCCAACCAGTTATCCATGGCTTCGGTGAGGAGTTCGACCGATGCGGTCGGCCAATTCTTGCTCTGTGCTTCCTGAAACTGTGAACGAAAATAACGGATGGTTAAGTCTTCGCAGGGGACCAAAATGTTGTCCAGATCACGGGCCACGACGATGTGGGCAATCTCGTGATAGAGGTCCGGCCAGGTCAACACATGTCGGGTCTCAGTGAAGGGCATGTAGACGAGATCCACATCCACTCGCGTCCAGTAGTATTCGGCGCTGGTGGCGCTGCACAGCGGCGCGCTGTGCGGAAAGCCTATGTCATCGCAGATACGTGCAATCAACCTCGAGGCCGCGCGGTCGTTGTCGTTGAATCGGTCCAACACGAATGCCGGACCCACTTCCATTAACTGGACGATTTCCGCTAGGCGTTTGTAGTTATAGAACAAATGCTGGGCGATGGATTCGTCTTGGAAATCTGGATCGGCCAGCAGTGTGCCCACGCGATCGGACGCGCGTTCGACCAAGCCCAACAAACGCGCGACATAGGCTTGAATCTCTGGGACCTCGCCGGAGCGATCCCGGCGAAAATCGACAATGAGGTTATTGCAGCGGTGATCCAGATCGTGCATGAGCCGCCGAAGTGGTTCGCTCAATCATCGCCTCCTCAGCCGTCGGTAGCTGGCGGAGGCCGCGCGATCGGCAACCGTGCAAAGTTGCTCTAACGTCTGCCAATGATCCGAGCTGATGCTGGTGTGCTGCAGTGCTTCGAGTGTTTCAGCGAGATCCTCCTTGAAGTAGGGATCCGAATCGGTTGCGTGAATACTCAGGTCGTGCACGATTTCCTCGGGCACGATCTTCTCGCCCTCGGGCCGATCATTGTTTAATCGGCGGACTAAATAGTCGAGGGCACCCACCAGAAAGTCGATCGTGCCCAGTATGGTGTCCTGTTGCTCAGCCGTCGATTCCCGTTTGAGCGTCAGGACGGCGTCATTCACTTGTTGGGCAAATTCGGCCCGGCGCTGGTACTGATACGACAAGTTTGTCAGATCACTCATAGGTACCTCCCATGGCAGCCTTGTCGACCTCGCCGTACAGAGCGGCTTCGTCATCCGCAGCTCCCGCGAGCGAACGCAGGTAATCGTCGATGAGTTTAAGATCGATGGGCAACCGCATGCTGGCTTCCGGCGCCGCCCAGGCCAGCTGCGCCATCGCGAAGGTGTCGTAGAGCACCGACTTGATGTCGAGTTCTCCCTCCACGATGCGCACATGCAACGGTTGCGGTGTGCCGGGAAAACGAAATGGGTAGCCGGTGGTCGCAACGATACCTTCGCGGTCGTTCAGGGCACACCATTGGCCAATGCGCGGTGCCTGGACGCGGCCGTCGCGGGGATGTTGGCCCAGTAGACGTAGGCCAAAGGCGGTGCGTTTGGCGATTTCCACCACGCCCACGACAACGTCTTCGGGGAGTAGACCGTCCTGCTTGAGTCGGTTGACCGCACTCAAAAAACCCTGGCGTTCGGAATAAAATGCCCGTCCGTCGCGGCGCAAAATGATGGAGCCGGGGGGCGTCTCGAGCTGCTCAAGATCGGCGCGCAAGCCGTCGAGAACCATGCCCTGCACCTGCCGCGCGGTGAGCTTTTCTGGTCCTTTCGCCTCCGCCGCCTGCAACACACACCGACGGCCACCGTTGTAAAAGAATGACATCGCCGCGATGGGCTTTAGCACGTCGAGACCGATGTAAGCGTCATATCGGGTCGGCTCAGCAAGCACCCAGGGCCACTGTCGATTGACGATCAAAAGCCCCAGCGCCAGGTTGCGCAGGTAACTTTGAAACTTGCCTTCCAGGCGCGGGACGACCCCAAACCGGGATTTGCCGCCGCCGACCTGATCGAAGTAGTGCGAGCGCAATTTCTCCGCATCGGCGCATTGCACCTGGAGTCGATCGTTCAACTCACGTTTTAGGTAGTTGTGAAGGTCCGGGCGGGCATCGTCGGGCAGCACCAATACCCCATGGCCGCCTTTGACATCGGCGTCATCCAGCCCCTTTAACACGGCATCGACCTGGGCCTTGAGGGTTCGTGCACCGTTGTCGTCGTAGACCACGCGTTTGGGACGGTAGGGCGTTTGCAGCAACGCCTGCATCGCTTTACTTAACCGCACCACAAAATCGTCGCCGACCCTACGGCCCAAACCTTTGGGCATGACCACGTACTGTGGATCCAGTGGGCTGGTGATGGCAATACCGCCTTCCGGGTCAAGCAAGTGATCGAGCCGCGCGCGCCCATAGTCCTTGATGGGGACACCCGCTTCCCCGCCGATAGACAAGACTTTGCCTTGTCCAAATTCCAGTGCGGGTACGCGGAAGCGGTTGGTCCGTCGGGCATGCGCATTCAGGTCCACGCCAAACGATTGACCCATGAATGCACCGTCTTGGAAAAATCGCTCGATGATCCGCGTCGATTGTTCTGCGCGCTTGTCGGGGGCGAGTGCGGTTTGTCTCTGGAAACGGCGCCGGGCGGGATCGTCTGTGCGTAACAGCAATCGACACAACGCCAACGCCCCGACAAAAGGCTTCGAACCGCCGGGGTATTTGTAGCGAATCGCGGGTGAATCGGGATCTAGCCGCTGTATCCAGTGTGGTGGGTTCTCACGGCAAGCCTCTAGGGTCCATTCGTAGACGTAGCGGGTCGGCCCAATGTCGTTAGGTGTGAAGCCCTGCTGTTCGATGGATTGGCCCGTGAGGCCTAAGAACTGGATCGGGTACCAGCGCTGTCCATACAGATAGAGTGCATGCCGCATATGCAAACCGTGTAGAGCGGCCTCATCGTAGGCGTCGATCATCCACTGAGTCTCGACAAACTTGGTGGTGAGGTCCAACGACACATAGAGTTCGCCATCGAACGGCACCACACGAAATCCGAAACCCGTGCAGATATCGATATCCCGTTTGTCATCGCGGATGTTCTTGGGGCGCTTGAAGAAGAAGCTGCCATAGCTTGACCACAAGCGCTGATCTTGGCGCAGCGGTCTGCGTAACTCGCCCGCAAGCAGCTGCTGGGCGATGGGGAGCTGTTCCGGGTGGAGTTCACCAAATGCAAGCCGGTGTACTTCATCTTGAGGCTTCAAACGCACCACGTCGGGTCGTACCCTCACTTCGAACTCGTCGAACTGCCGGTCCGCCGGTACCGCCAATCGATAAACGCCGGCCTGGCGGAGCAGGGCAGTGGGACACCGCAAGCGTGAGGCGACCTGACCGACCAGGAATCCGGCATTCTCGTGGATCAGGTCTGGGTCGTCAGCGCTATCGTGCAGACCGACGATATCGATGAGGCGATAGTCGGTTTCGACATCAGACAGGCCGGTGATCGGGTAAAGATTCA
>CAZCOX010000170.1:404-7243 GCA_964500115.1 uncultured Rhodobacterales bacterium | reverse complement strand
AAAGTGCCATCGATGAAACTGCGTTTTCCACGTTGGACATGCCGTATTGCACAGCGTAAAGCGCGCCGAGGTCCACCTTGGTTTCCAGATAGGCCCTGTCTGCAAGTTGCTGATCCACGAAAGCCTGCCCGAGTTCCGGTTTGAGATCGGATTTCGCTCCGCGCAGCGCCTGCAGAATGAATTGGTCCCGGGTGACATTGCCGCTGTCTAATCCTCCAACCCAGAAATCGATGCCTTCCTGATCAGGGGTACGACCCAGGACATTGTTGTAGACCGAGGTGGCAAATTCATTGTTCGACGTACCTCCGGGATATGTCGCGCGCGTTTCGGGTTGATCGATAAAGAACGTTGCCATTTGCTCCAGTGTGGTGCCATTGGCAAACGCTGTTCCCCAGAAGTTCAGCCCAATCGCATCTGGCGCACGATTAAAGTAGGCGATGTAGAGCTCAATAAAGCTTTCGAAATCTGCGGCGTTCAGGCTTGGCGTCCCCACATTGAGTGCGAATGGGCCGTCAGACAAATCGATGTCGAAGTCGAGGAATTCGATGCTGGTCAGCGTGTCAGAGCCGTTTCCATCTGTCCTGCGATCAATGATCGTCGTTGCGTTTTGTGATAAGACGACACCGTAGCTGTTTTGCGATCCGGAATAGACCGCCGTGTCTGTGCCGCCACCACCGTCGATATTATCGTCGCCGCCCGCACCTGTGATGGTGTCATTTCCACCCAGGGCTGCAATGCTGTCCACGCCCGGCCCACCGGTCAGAACATCTGGGCCTTCGGTTGGTCCGTCAGTCTGGTCTGCAATCGTTGCAGAGGCGATATTGGTGTTTGGCAGTCCCGTGGCCAAGGTCAAAGAGT
This sequence comes from uncultured Rhodobacterales bacterium, assembly GCA_964500115.1. Lineage (GTDB taxonomy): Bacteria > Pseudomonadota > Alphaproteobacteria > Rhodobacterales > Rhodobacteraceae > Marivita. The sequence goes on along the minus strand of CAZCOX010000170.1, from coordinate 6,385 downwards.
CCGGGTTTACACCGCTCGCAGCAATTGTCGCGTTGCTAACGGGTAGAACAATGTCGGGGCGCGCGTCGCCGACGAAGGACACGTTTACACTCGTTGCAAGCTCTGACACAGCGTTGGCAGCCAGCGTATTAAACTGCGGGGGTATGAAGAACGACTCCGAAAAATCCGACAACGATTGGCCTTGGTTTTCGAGGTCCACCAAGATGTTGTTGGCGAGGTTGGTAAATTCACCGGCAATTTTCGGGGTGGCAAAAGACGTCCCGAAGTTGGCACCCCAATCCTCCCGTTCGACAAATCCGTCACCGGCGATTTCGACAAGATTGAAACTCGCTTCGGAAGACAAAAGAAGGTTGCCGTCGCCCGCTGTATTCCAAGCACCCACGGTGATGACGTTTTCATAGGCCGATTCCCAATCCACCAGCTCGGGCTGGCTGGTATTTGCAGCGGCTTGGAAAACCGGGATGTCTAGGAGATCGAAATAGTCCAGCGTGTCGATTTCGGCTTGCTCGATCTGGACGCCACCCAACGAAACAGAAAGGGCGGACACAAGATATGTGTTGACAGCTGCGCTGTTGAAGCCCGCATCGTAAACGATCAGGTAATCAAACAGGGCTTTGACAAGAGCCGGTTCAACAAATTCTTCGCCATCAAAGGTGGTCGTCACGTTCTGAAACGACACTTCGTAGTGGGCCGACGTATCCACATCAATCGCGAGGATATCGGTCCGGCTAGGATCGGCGAGCGACTGCATGATCGACTCCACGACCCAATCCCCATGCAGCGGAACGGCTTCGTCACCAACATTCTCTCGATTAAAAACGGTATATGAGTATTCAATGACCTGATCGCCGTTACCATCCACGGTTGTTGTCGTGTCGGTGACGTCGATGTCGGACTCGCGACTATACAGAAAGTCATCGCGTGTGACTTCGTAAAAACCGCCAACTGTATCTTCAAAGACCACCTCGACCCTGTCGTTCGTGAGGATGTTGGACCCGTAACCGTTCTCAATCGTGTCGAACGCTTTGAGTGTGTTTAAAAAGCCGTAGTCGAACAGTGTGACGTTTGAGTAATCGAATATGCGTTCCGAAAAATCGTCCAATACAATGATGAGGGTTTTGTCCATGAACAGTGCCTTTCAAGGGAGCGATCGGATGCAAGTGTGATAACTTCGACAGACTGAAGGAAACTCCCGTAAAAACAAGAAATTAATCTATATCCCGTCAGATTGAATGGGCGCACCCGATCAGCGCCTGACCACATTCGGCTCTTAACTCTCGAAATTCAGCCAATCGCACGCCCCCCTTCGCGCGTGCCAATCCTTGCCGGACGTGAGAAGATCGGGCAAGCTGTAGGCATTATGTGACGACACCGCGAACGACCCGGCAGTATTGGCCGATTTCAGGGCTCCGCGTGTGAATTTTGAAAGGAGAAATTCCATGTCGCCTCCCCGGCGGTGGCCAAACCCATGGCCAAAGATCACCGCGAAAGAAACGGTCTATTCGGACCCGAAAGTTGGCGTTTCCACCAAGTACACACGCGGGTCGTCGGAGCTTTGGCTGGATGACTTTTGCTATCTGACGGTTGAGGCGGGCGACATGCTCAGCGCCTATTCGATGGTCCTTTATGGCGATTACAAACAGAACAACGTCTGGGGGCGGATAAAGCAATCGGCGGGCGGGTATCCGACGTCTTTGAACGATCTTAACCCGATCGCCGATATCGATCTGATCCATGTCGGTGAAACGCTGGTGCATGGCGGGTTGTTGCTGGAAAGCCTGAAACCGCCCGTCAAACCGAAGCCGCCTCCGAAGCTCGGCACACGAAAGCCACCCAACGTGGTGTTGCCGCACGGGATGGAGATTGTGGCAGCCGACCGGTACGACCGGTCCGGCTGGGGCGAGTTCATCACAACTTTTCCGGGCGGCGGTTACGTCATCCTGCAGGACATTCCAACATTTGTTTTCGGTGTTCAGGCCGCCATCAAGGCGCGCCCCATTTCGATCCTGCACATTCAGGTGCATGGCGCGCCAGGCACGATTTATTTTGGCGATCCGATGAATGGCGGCGATGTTCTGTCATCCGGCACCTTTGGCACACATCAGGTGACCCTGCAAAAGCTGACGCCACATTTCGCATCCGACGCTTGGGTCGTGGTCCGGTCCTGCAACACGGGTCAGGGCCTCGCCCTGTTACGCCAATTGCGCCAGCTTTGGGGGGTGAACATCTTTGCCGGAACCGGCAACTGGCGGAACGTGGCGGACTATAATGACGGCAAATACCTCGTCCTCGAACGTGGTGGAGCGGAATACTATACGCTAAAGATGCCAGACCAAATTCAAAGCTCGCTTCTGAGACGGGCGCGGAAAAATCGGTAAAGCGCAAGGGCAATCCGCGTCAGTTCACGCAGAGATTATTGATGTGTCGTGACGTGACAAGCGTTCGCATCCAGTCTCCGTGACCAGAACGGAATGGCCCAAGGTCATGGCATAACCGCTGTCGCTGTCCATCAGGATCATGTGCAGAAAAAACACCTGATTCTGCTGCATCAGCGTCGGGTTTCCGGCTGTGAACATCGGGAAATCCACCCAAATCGGATTGTAGATTGCGCCCATTCCGTAACCGCAGGCCTGCAGTCGCGCCGCGCCATAGCCGTGCTTGTCAAAAACCGAGCAATGCGCGGTGTGGACGTCGCCCATGGCGGCGCCGGGTCGAATGGCCGCTTCGCAAGCGTGCAAAGCCTCTTCACAGGCTGCGTGCATGCGTTTGTGGGCATCTGACACCGGCCCGACCAGAACCGTGCGCATCATAGCAGCGTGATATCGGGCGTAGGCGCCCGACCATTCGAGGGTCAGTTGATCGGACGCATCAAGGTGCCTGCGCCCCGAATAATAGCGGCACAATAAGGCATGCTGTCCCGACCCGATGATAAACTCGTTGCCGGCGTAGTCGCCGCCGCCTGCAAAGACGGCGCCTTGCATGGCCGCAAGGATATCCCCTTCGAACGCGCCAGGCGCGATGACACTGAGGCCCGCGTCAAGCGCATCATCCGACAGGGCTGCCGCTTTGCGGTGCATGGCAACTTCCGCGTCAGATTTGGTTTGTCGCAAGTCGCGGATCGCGTGCGGCGCCTCAACCAGCCCTTTGATCGCAGCGCGGACCGCCTGACCGTTTGCATCGGTCAAACCGACGGTTGCGTTTTCAAACCCAATGCGCCCCTTCACGCCAAGCCGCGAGAGGAGCCGGGCAAGATCGTCAGCGGGCGAACTTCCGAATTCCTCTTGCCAGATATGGATGTGATCATCCGGCAGTGTTGATGTTAGCTGCGCCTGCCGCAGGTCCGGCATGCGGGTCAGGAGGTGCAGGTCGCCGTGTTTCGTCAGGATCAGGCATTGGAACATGGCAAAGCCGAAGGTGTCGTAGCCGCATATCCAGAAATGGCTTTCCGGCGCGAACATCAATAGCGCGTCGAGGTCTTGCGCCTTCAACATCTCGGTGGCGCGGCGTTGTCGATCTTCGTATTCAAGTGGGGTGAAGTGAAGGGTCATCTGTCATCTGCCGGTTTCTTTCGAACTCTAACCTGAGCGACGCGTGGGCGGGCGGCAAGACGAGAATTTGGGCGGCGCGTCGATCGGATTTCAAAGCGCGCCGAAGACTTCAGAACGCTGCAATAACTGGTCTCTTCAAGTGATGACAGAAAATGGTGCGGGTGAAGGGACTCGAACCCCCACGCCAAAGGCGCCAGAACCTAAATCTGGTGCGTCTACCAATTCCGCCACACCCGCATTGCGATGCGTCCTAGCAAACCTGTTGCGGGGACGCGAGCGGATTTTTAACACTCCAGAATTTTCTGGGTACCGCCAAGAATCTTCGTACGAAGATTCTTACTCCGCGAGGGTTGAGAAAACCTTAGGCAGCATGTCTGGCAGGTCTTCGGCAATCAGGCCGGGGCCGAATTGGCGGGCGGCTTCGCAATGCAACCAAACAGCGGCTTCGGTAACGCAGAAAAGGTCGGCTGATGTGTCCGGCGCGGCGAGACCTGCGATCAGACCGGCCAGAACATCCCCCGCCCCGGCGGTCGCCAACCACGGCACAGCGCGGTCGCCTGTTGCGGAATGCACGCTTGCGCCCCCGCCCGGCTGGACAATCACCGTGTCCTCTCCTTTAAGCAGCACAACGCACCCCGCCCGATCCGCAGCCTGGCGCGCGGCATCGACCTTTGAGATGGACGCCCTTTCGGATTGCGCGAGATCTGGGAACAGACGCGCGAACTCGCCTTCATGTGGCGTCAGAACCGTGCGTGCATGGCAGGCGGCGAAGAGCGACTCGGGGTCATCTTCGAACGAGGTCAGCGCGTCCGCGTCCAGCACCACGGCCGTTTCGCGCGAAGCTCTTTCACCCCGGTTGTGCATTAACGCGGCCAAAACCAAGTCTCGGGTCTTTTGTCCGACGCCCATGCCCGGGCCAAGGCAGAGCGCCGAGACACGATCATCGACGATCTGATTGAAGGCACCTGTGTCGGCACAGGCACGCAGCATAACCGCGTCAAGGCGACACGCGTTTTCCTGCAAGGCTGCGGGCGGGCAAAGCACCGTGACCAACCCTGCCCCCGCGCGCAGCGCGGTCCGCGCCGCCATCCGCGCGGCACCTCCCCGTCCGACGCCTCCGGCCATGACCATGACGTGGCCGTGATCGTATTTGTGGCCGCTCATCTGATGCTTCATCACCAGACTGCCAGGCCATATGCGCTTCGGAACCGGCCGTTCGTGAACAATCGGTGCAACACGCCGAACCCGTTCGTTATCTGGGGCAACGCCAACCATTGCGCGCTCTTTGCCGTCACCTTCACGCAAGCCAATGTCCACAACGCATATTTTCCCGCAGAGGCGCGGACCAAGGGCAAGCGCATGACCAAGTTTCTTTTCATGGAAGGTCGCGGTGAGGTCTGCGGAATTGACGTATTTGGGCCAAGCGCCACCAGACTTCGCATCTGCTAGCGGGATCATACCGGTATCAAGGTTTAGGCCGGACGGGCAGTCAATTGCGACGCGGCGGATGGCAAACGATGATGACCACGAGCGGAGCAGTTCGCCATCCAAAGCTTCGGCCAAATCCTCTGGTAGCGCCCGCGTCAAACCGGTCCCAAAAACCGCATCTACAAACAGATCAGGGCGGTCGCAGGCTTTCATCGCCTCGGCATCCAAAGGAGCGACCGACCCCAATGCGAGCCACAGATCATGGTTGGTCTTAGCATCAGGCGGCAGTTTGCTGGGATCGCCGAAAAGGAACAGATCTACCTCCCAGCCTTTACCCTGCAGCACCCGCGCGATGACAAAGCCGTCGCCGCCATTGTTGCCCGGACCGCAGAGGATCATAGCCCGCTTGGGGCCTTCTGACAGCTCCGGCCACTCGTCGAACACCGCCGAAGTGGTGCCCCGGCCTGCGCGTTCCATCAGTTCCAGACCGGTCACATCACCAGCGGCAATCGCGGCCTGTTCGATGGCCTGCATTTGCGCTGATGTAAGCAATTCGGTCATGTCCTGAACTCCACGCGATTCAATTTCGCTTATATTTTGTGCGGTTTGATTATTTTTTCACCGACACCCATCAAACCGACCGGCCACCTTGGGTTGAGAAAGCCTAGCTGATTGTGACCCCATAAGAGAAGTGGTCTGTCGGGCTGAGCACCGGAGCGAGGGAACCAGACATGAAGAAAATTGAAGCGATCATCAAACCGTTCAAGCTCGACGAAGTCAAAGAAGCCTTGCAAGATGCGGGCATTCAGGGCCTCAGCGTGGTCGAGGTGAAAGGTTTCGGTCGTCAAAAAGGCCACACGGAACTGTACCGCGGTGCGGAATATGTCGTGGACTTTTTGCCCAAGGTCAAAGTTGAGGTGATCCTTGACGATGACCAAGTCGACAGCGCCATCGCCGCGATTGTCGAAGCTGCCAAGACTGACAAAATCGGGGATGGCAAAATCT
>CAZCOX010000170.1:0-394 GCA_964500115.1 uncultured Rhodobacterales bacterium | reverse complement strand
CCCGTCGAGCAAGCCATTCGCATCCGCACCGGTGAAACCGGCGTCGACGCGATCTGATCTGCCACGTTTTAAGAACACCACCCAAATATCACGGAAAGGGATGAGAGAATGAGCTCACAAGCGCTCCTCAAGATGATTAAGGACGAAGATGTCGCCTATGTCGACATCCGGTTCACAGACCCGCGCGGCAAGCTGCAGCACGTCACGGTCATGTCGGATCAGGTTGACGAGGACTTCCTCGAAGAAGGCTTTATGTTCGACGGCTCTTCCATCGCTGGCTGGAAATCCATCGAAGCGTCAGACATGAAACTGATGCCCGACACTGAAAGCGCTTACCTAGACCCGTTCTATGCGGAAAAGACTGTCTGCGTACACTGCTCCGTTGTCGAGCCGG
>CAZCOX010000169.1:0-7297 GCA_964500115.1 uncultured Rhodobacterales bacterium | reverse complement strand
CAGCCGCTCTTCGCTCAAGAGAACATTTGCATCGATGTTCCCGACCCCGGGCAGTGTCATGATCCGACGGCGCAGAACACGTTCGAAATCTGTGATGTCACGGGCGACGACGCGCAAACGGTAATCGTAGGACCCAAGCACGTGTTCGACAGTCTGTACCTCAGGGATGGCGGAAACCGCGCGTTCGAAATCCTCCAGACTGACGCGACCCTTGGTGGCCAGTTTGATGCCAAGAAACACGGTTACCGTGAATCCAAGCGCTTGTGCGTCCAATTCAAGGCGCTGCCCGCGAAAGATACCTGCCTCTTTCAACCGTTTGAGACGGCGCCACGCGGCAGGCTGGCTGAGGCCTAGCTGGCGGCCCAATGCACCAGCGCTCAGACCAGCATCCGCGGCCACAGCGCGGATCATCGCGCGGTCAGTGTCGTCGAGATCGATCATAGCGGCAGCGTTTCGTCGAATTTGACGCGGGCGACATGCATGAGTGCTTCGATATCGGCGATATGCGGCAGGGTGAGCAGCTTGTCGCGGTAAACCGCCTGATAGTGCTCCATGTCACGGGCGATGACAGACAGGCGCGCGTCGACCTGACCGAGAAAGGTTTGTGCCTCGATCACTTCCGGCACCTTGCGGGCTTCTGCCAGAAACTCATCGAAGGCCCGAGGCTGGGTCTTGTCGAGTTGCACGCGCAAGGACACCTCAACCGCGTAGCCAAGAGCTGGCCAATTGATGATGGAGCGAACGGCGCGGATTACCCCGGCTTCGCGCATTTTGTCGATCCGGCGGGACAAGGTGGTCGGTGTCACGCCAGCGCGGTCGGCCAGATCGGCGGTGGGCAGATCAGGCGCAGCCTGGAATTGGCGCAGTATACGGAGATCAGTCGCGTCAAGCATGAAAATTCCGTATCATGCAAAATTCTTGAATGAAATCCCCGTAAATTGGATTGAAACTATCTATTTCGCAGCCCGAATTGGTGAACCCGTTCTATGCTGCGCTCCAATCGAAACACTGTCCGAAGGGAATTCCATGCGCGTTTACTACGACCGCGATTGCGACATCAATCTGATCAAAGACATGAAAGTGGCCATTCTGGGCTATGGCTCACAAGGCCACGCCCACGCGCTGAACCTGCGCGATTCAGGCGCCAAGAACGTTGTTGTGGCACTGCGCGAAGGCTCGCCATCTGCCAAGAAAGCACAAGGTGAAGGCCTTCAGGTGATGGGCATCGCGGAAGCGGCGGCCTGGTGTGACCTGATCATGTTCACCATGCCCGATGAACTTCAGGCAGAGACCTACAAGAAACACGTACATGACAACCTCAAGGAAGGCGCAGCAATCGCGTTTGCCCACGGACTGAACGTGCATTTCGGCCTGATTGAGCCGAAGCCGGGTGTTGACGTGATCATGATGGCGCCGAAAGGCCCGGGCCACACCGTGCGCGGCGAGTATTCCAAAGGTGGCGGTGTGCCCTGCCTTGTGGCGGTGCACAATGACGCATCCGGACGCGCGCTTGAAATTGGTCTCTCTTACTGCTCCGCCATAGGCGGCGGTCGCTCCGGCATTATCGAAACCAACTTCCGCGAAGAGTGTGAAACTGACCTCTTTGGTGAGCAGGCGGTTCTGTGCGGCGGTCTGGTTGAACTTATCCGCATGGGTTTCGAGACACTGGTGGAAGCCGGTTACGAGCCTGAGATGGCGTATTTCGAGTGTCTGCACGAGGTGAAGCTGATCGTCGACCTGATCTACGAGGGCGGCATCGCGAACATGAACTACTCGATTTCGAACACGGCTGAGTACGGTGAATACGTCTCTGGCCCACGCATCCTGCCTTACGACGAAACAAAGGCACGGATGAAAGCGGTTCTGACCGACATCCAGACCGGTAAGTTTGTACGCGACTTCATGCAGGAAAACGCGGTGGGCCAGCCCTTCTTCAAAGGCACACGCCGCATCAATGACGAGCACCAGATCGAGCAGGTTGGCGAAACGCTGCGCGGCATGATGCCTTGGATTTCCGCAGGCAAGATGGTGGATAAAGAAAAGAACTGATCGGCTCAGATCAGCATCTTTTCAATCTGGGGCGGTCGCGAGGGACCGCCCTTTTTTTGTTTCGAATGGGCTGCGCCCATCCGACGTGTGCGAGGGGCTCTGCCCCTCCCGCTCCCCGAGGTATTTTGGGCAAGAGGAAACATCAGGCGATATTGGTGCTGCGACCTGCAGCGCGGCCTGAGAAGATGCAACCGCCGAGGAAGGTGCCTTCGAGTGCGTTGTAGCCGTGGTAGCCACCGCCGCCGAAACCCGCGACTTCGCCCGCTGCGAAAAGACCCGGAATGGCCTTGCCTTGGGCGTCGAGCATCTGGCTTTCCAGATTGGTGTGCAGGCCGCCCAGGGATTTGCGGGTCAGCAGGTTGAGCTTCACGGCGATGAGCGGGCCGTTTTCGGGATCGAGAATCTTGTGCGGTTTGGCGGTGCGGATGAGTTTGTCACCGCGATAGTTGCGGGCGGCGTGGATCGCCATGACCTGCGCATCTTTGGAGAACGGATTGTCGATCTGCGCATCGCGGGCTTCGATCTGGGCGCGCAGGTGGGCCTCATTGATCAGACCGCCGCCGGCGATTTGATTCATTCCGTTCATGAGTGTTGTCAGGTCGTTCGCGACGACGAAATCCTCACCCTTTTCCTTAAACGCCTCGACCGGGTCAGTGGCGCGGGGGCCGGAGAGGATGCGTTGACGGATCACCTCTAGCCATTTGCCAGAGGTGAAGTCGGGGTTCTGTTCGGAGCCCGAAAGCGCGAACTCCTTTTTGATGATCTTCTGGGTGAGAATGAACCAGCTGTAATCAAAGCCGGTGTCGAGGATCATCTTGAACGTGCCGAGGCTGTCGAACCCCGGCATGGCTGGAGGCGCAAAGCGGTTGCCGCGGGCGTCGAACCACATGGAGCTTGGCCCGGGGAGGATGCGGATACCGTGGGCGGGCCAGATCGGATCCCAGTTCTTGACCCCTTCGGTGTAGAACCAGAGCCGGTCTTTGTTGATGGCATGCCCGCCTGCAGCCTCGGCAATGTCGAGCATCCGGCCATCCACATGGGCCGGAACGCCGCTGAGCATGTTTTGGGGCGGCTGCCCCAGCCTGTCTACGGGCCAGTGTTTGCGGACCATCTCGAAATTGCCGCCGATACCGCCCGAGGTGACGATGACGCTGGATGCTGTGACGGTGAAATCACCCACGGGCGTGCGATTGGTTTCACCCCCCTGTTCTGCCGCGTCATCGGCAAGCACTGTGCCCGAGACACCTTTGGCCGCGCCGTTTTCCATCTCGATCCGGTCAACCTGATGCCGGAACCGGAAGCTGATGCGGCCCGCTTTTGCGTGTTCCCGACATCGCGCGATGAACGGGGCGAGCACCCCCGGGCCTGTACCCCATGTGATGTGAAAGCGCGGTACAGAGTTGCCGTGGCCATTGGCAAAGCCGCCGCCGCGTTCGGCCCAGCCCACCACCGGGAACCAGCGCATGCCAAGCCCGTGCAGCCACGGGCGCATCTCTGAACTGGCGAAATCGAGATAGGCCTCGGCCCATTGCCGGGGCAGCGCGTCTTTGGGGCGATCAAACTGCGCCGATCCCATCCAGTCATTGGCCGCCAAAGCGGGGTTGTCGCGAATGCCCATGCGGCGCTGTTCGGGTGTGTCGACCATGAAGAGGCCACCCAGCGACCAATGCGCCTGACCGCCAAGGTTTTGCGGGCCTTCCTGATCGAGCAGGATGACGTGTTTATCTCGCTCCGCCAGTTCGTTGGCGGCAACCAACCCGGCCAGCCCTGCGCCAACGATCACCACATCTGCGTCGCTCATGATGCCCTCCACCTGTCGGATGGACGGTTTCATGACAGCCCGGCAAAGGCAAACCTGCCGCTGCGGCACAATTCGTGGCACAGTGGTTGCTGTTGCCGCATTTGTTGCCTAAAGATCAGGCAGTTGGCGCATCGCACCCTGATGTACCGAACCTGTTTTCTTTCACCTCACCAAGGTTTGCCGCGCTTATGCAGTCTCAACCCGACATCACGCCGTCAAACTGGGCGATGGTGGCTCTTCTTGGCCTGATCTGGGGCGCGACGTTCCTGTTCATCGAACTCGCGCTCAACGGCATCACGCCGTTCTGGCTGGCGGCGGGGCGGATCGGGTTTGCCTGTATCCTGACAAGCGCTGTCTGGATGGCGCGCGGTGGCAAAGTGTTTCTGACAGAAAAGACCGCCTGGGTCGCATTGTTTGTCTCCGGGGTTTTGAACGCGGCCATCCCGTTCATGTTGCTCAGCTGGGGCCAGCAAACCGTGACATCGGGCTTTGCGGGGGTGTCGATGGCGGCGGTGGCGCTGATCGTTCTGCCACTGGCGCATCTCTTTGTGCCGGGGGAGCGGATGACCTTGCGCCGCACGCTTGGCTTTGGGATCGGCTTTTTGGGCGTGGTCGTTTTGATGGGCGGACAGGTGTTCGAGAGCACCGGCGACCCGATGGAGCCGTTTGGCAGGCTTGCCTGCGTCTTGGCTGCAGCCTGCTACGCGATCAGTTCGATCATCGTGCGCACGCTGCCGCCGGTCGATCCGTACGGTATCTCGGCCACCACGTTGATTTTCGGGTCAATGGTTGTCATCCCGGCGGCCTTTGCCGTCGAAGGTATTCCGGTCTTGCCCGACACTGACACCTTGATCATTGTTGCAATTCTGGGGCTGATCCCAACAGCGGGGGCCAACTTGCTGCGAGTATTGGTGATCCGTAGCGCGGGGCCGGTGTTCATGTCTTTGGTGAACTATCAGGTGCCGGTCTGGTCCGTGGTTCTGGGTATCGTGATCCTCGGAGAGCCGTTTCGCGCCATTCTGCTGCTTGCACTCGCGCTGATCCTCAGCGGCGTGTTCATAAGCCAATGGGGGGCGCTGAAACGGCTGTTCGGGCGCGGGACTACTCCCAGCAGCTGACCAGTACGGTCATCGCCGTCGCCTTTTGCGTCAGGTCCACCGGGTCGATCGGTGGCAAGCTGGGCGTGGCTTGAACCCCAACCCCTGCGTTGCTCAGAACCGCGCGGACTGCATCGCTTTTTGTGGCAAAACTGACATTGCCGGGCAATTGACGCCCGCCAGAGCCGCGCGGCATCAGCATGCCCAGAACGGCCCCGCCATCGTCAAAAACCGGCCCTCCAGCATCGCCATCCAGCGTGCTGATCGCCAGACGCGCAAGGCTTTCTTCACCGCCAAGACCGCGCAGGTCTTCAAGACGACCAAATGTCATGGTGGCCGAGGGCAGGACACCGCCGAAGGAATAGCCGGAAACGGCGATTTCCGATTGCAGGCGCGGTGTGCCGTTGCGGAACTGTGCGACCGCGGTGGGGGCCAAGGGTTGTGTAGCTTGCAACACGGCAATGCCGGACTGTCGATCGGCGGCCAGAACCTCGGCATCGTAATTGTCGTTCAGCGTGATCCGGCCACAGCTGCCAATGGCGCTATCGGTGGTGACCACCCTGCCCTGACGGTCAACAAAGAAACCAGACGCCGTCAGCTTTGGCTTACGGATCTCAAGCCCCGCAACAAGGTCAACGCTTTGCGCCTCATCGATGATCGTCGCGGGGTCGAGCACACCGGGAATGGGTGCAAAGCTTTTCTGCATGGCTGCCAGAATGCGACTGCGGCGGTCTTCGTCGCCCGTGGGCCAGACTAGAGTGAAGCCTTTGATGTTGCCGTCGGTCAGGCGCACCTCGGTATGCGAGGTGATGCGGCTGTTTTGCCCCGTCAGGGTAAAGCTGTCGCGGTTGCGGTCGCGTTCACCATCGACCGGCACGATTTCCAGCGTCTGCATGATCTCGTAAAGACCGGCAAGGCGATCCCGGTCGCCCGGCTGGCTGATCAGCAACACCTTCGCCCCGTCCACGACTCCCGTCGGTTCGAAATGCGCAAACGGGCTGTCGTAGCGATCAAAAGATACGGCACCCAAGGGCAGGTCAATGCTGATGCCCGCTCGTGCCTCCTGCACATTGCGCAGGTCCATTCCTTCCAGCACGGCATTGTATTGGCGGAAAAGTTCCGTGCGTTGCAGGGTCGTCAGAACGCCTGTCGGCTCATAGCCATTGGCGCGCTGCCATTCGGCCATCGACCCGCGTGTGCCGCGCCCGAAAGACCCATCGATGGCGGCGCGATAATAGCCCGCCCATTGCAGGGCGACCTGCAACTCTTTCTTTTCGTCCCGGGTCAACAGCGCCTCTGACGCGCGCGCCTGACGTGGTGTTTCGTCGGATGGCTGGATCTCCGGCTCCTCGACTACGGGAACGGTAGGCGCGGATTGCGTGGTGGCCGGGCCCGCCCCGATGGGCCAGATGCGCTGACCATAACGTGTGGGCTCTTCCAGATAGCTGTCGCTGGGGATCAGCCGTTGTGCGCGTAGGCTGCGCAGCAGGTCACCCGCCTGCGCCCGGTCATACGGCCCAAGCGCGATCCCGTACCAGCCACGCCCGAGGTCAAAGCCGTTCACATCCTGCAGTTGCGCGGCATAGGCGCGCAAGCGGGTGTCGGTGGTGTTGAGGTTTGGATGCGCCTCGATCTGGATATAGGCGGTGTCTTGCGCATGCGCTGACTGCACCCAAAGCAGACATGTTGTCAGCAGAACAAAGAAAAAGTTGCGCACCATAAACGTGTCGCCCAGCCCGAATACCTGTCTTAATGCCATCGTATAACAAGTTTGTTCGCGCACTGGAATGCGAAAAATAGGGGCTCGCGTGCAATTGACCCTCTTGGCGCGTGGGCCTAATCAGGCGCCAACGCAAACCGGGGTGTATCAGCCATGGATCAGACCGTCACAAAGCCGCGCAGTTTTCAGGAAATAATCCTGCGCCTTCAGTCCTATTGGGCGGCCAAGGGCTGTGCCGTGATGCAGCCATACGACATGGAAGTCGGTGCGGGCACGTTTCATCCTGCGACCACCCTACGCTCCTTGGGATCGCGGCCTTGGGCGGCGGCCTATGTGCAGCCGTCGCGCCGCCCGACCGATGGGCGGTATGGTGAAAACCCGAACCGGTTGCAGCATTACTACCAGTACCAGGTGCTGATCAAACCCAGCCCGCCCGATCTGCAGGCGCTCTATCTTGGGTCCCTCGAAGCCATCGGCATCGATATGGAGATGCACGACATCCGCTTTGTCGAGGATGACTGGGAAAGCCCGACGCTTGGGGCGTGGGGGCTTGGCTGGGAGGTTTGGTGCGACGGGATGGAAGTGTCGCAATTCACCTATTTCCAGCAGGTCGGCGGGCGTGACTGCCAT
>CAZCOX010000168.1:0-7322 GCA_964500115.1 uncultured Rhodobacterales bacterium | reverse complement strand
AATTTCCCGGTGTCGTGAAGGAACTCCTGCCGAATGCGACGTTTCGGGTCGAGCTGGAAAACGGCCATGAGATCATCGCACATACGGCAGGCAAGATGCGCAAGAACCGCATCCGCGTTCTGACTGGCGACAAGGTTCAAGTCGAAATGACGCCTTACGATTTGACCAAGGGTCGGATCAACTACCGCTTTAAATAATCATGCAGGTGGTGCTGAGTGCAGTTCCCGTCACGCGGGTGCTGTGGGCCGTGTTATGAGCAGGCCGCGCCTTATTCTTGGGTCGGGCAGCCCGCGCAGGCGGGAGCTTTTGGCGCAGTTGGGCATCGAGGCGGATGATATCCGCCCACCCGATATAGACGAAGACCCGCATCCCCGAGAACTGCCGCGCCCGTATTGCGTGCGCCTTGCGCGGGAAAAAGCTTTGGCTGTTGAGGCAGACCCTGACGACATTGTGCTAAGCGCGGACACGACCGTCGCCCTGGGACGACGGATCATGGGCAAACCGTCGGATGCGGGCGAAGCCGCACAGTTTCTTTACGCTTTGTCTGGTAGACGCCACCGCGTGGTGACGGCCTTGGCCGTGCGGCGGGGTGACCGAGTGTGGGAGCGGGATGTGGTCACGCAGGTGAAGATGAAATCGCTGAGTGATGCAGAGGTGAACGCATATCTGGCCAGCGACGATTGGCGCGGCAAGGCGGGCGGCTATGCCATTCAGGGGCCAGCCGGTGCGTTTGTGCCGTGGATCAGCGGCAGCTTCAGCGCGGTTGTAGGACTACCACTGGCGGAAACGGCGAACCTGTTGGTGGCGGCGGGGTACCCGCTTTACGAGGTGCCATCGTGAAGGGGCGGCTCATCGCACTGGATCATGTGGCGGGGCGCGAGGCGGCCGCCCTGATGGTGGATGGCGTGGTTGAAGACCTGTTCCTTGCCACGGATTTGCCAGCCCCCGGCACGATTTATCGCGCGATTGTCGAACGCCCGATGAAGGGGCAGGGCGGGATGTTCCTGCGCACGCCGGATGGCACGGCGTTTGTGCGGCAGGTCAAAGGGTTGTCGCCAGGGCAGACCCTGCTGGTGCAGGTCACCGGGTTTGCGGAGCCGGGCAAGGCGATCCCGGTCACGGCCAAGGTGTTGTTCAAGAGCCGCTATGCGATTGTCACACCCGATGCGCCGGGGCTGAACGTGTCGCGCCAGATCAAGGATGAGGATCGTCGCGATACGCTGTTGGAGATGGCGCATGAGATTATGGACGGTGGCCCTTACGGGTTGATCCTGCGGTCGTCATGCCGTGACGCTGATGAAGATGAGATTTCCGAGGATATCTCGGCGATGGTCACCCTGGCGGAACAAGTCATGGGGGATGCCGTCGGAGCCGAAGATAAGCTTCTTGATGGCGACGGCCCGCATCTGTTGGCCTGGCGCGAATGGACTGAACCGGCGCAAGTCGATGCGGGTGACGGCAGTTTCGAGACCCATGGGGTTTTGGATGTTCTGGACGGTCTTGCGGTTATGGATGTCCCGCTGGGCGGGCAGGCGTCTATTGCGGTAGAGCCAACGCGTGCGTTGGTGGCTGTTGATGTGAACACCGGTGGTGACACCAGCCCGGCGGCGGGGCTCAAAGCCAACCTGGCTGCTGTCAAGGAACTGCCGCGCCAGCTGCGATTGCGCGGGCTGGGCGGGCAGATTGTGATCGACCTTGCGCCGACAGCCAAGAAAGACCGGCGGCAGATCGAAAGCGCGCTGCGCAGCGCGCTGAAACGCGACAGTGTCGAGACGGTGTTTGTCGGCTGGACGCCATTGGGCCATATAGAGTTGCAGCGCAAACGCGACCGTTTGCCGATTGCGGAGGTGCTGGGATGAGTTGCCCGATCTGTGGAAAAGACACCCGCGCCGAGGTGCGGCCGTTTTGTTCAAAACGTTGTTCGGACATTGATCTGGGGCGTTGGTTGACGGGGCGTTATTTGGTGCCGTCGGACGATCCAGAAGATATTGAGGCCGCGTACTCAGCGGTGGAAGCTGCGAAAGAGACGCCCCGCAAGCCGCATTAGCGGGGAAGCCATTTGAAAATGGCTTGAACGCGATTTCGACATCGCGTCGAAGCCCGTTCGAACGGGCTTGGCGCTTATTGAGGGGCCAGGAGCAGGACCTGAACGTCAGCAACGTTTGTGCCGGTGGCGTCTGTGATCAGCAAATCGTCCGCCGCTTGCAAAGCCGCAAAGCTGTCATTGTTGTTAAGGAGCGCCGTTGCATCGGCCCCGCCTTCCGCGATCCGCGCTTTGGTGCCTGCGTCGACGACGCCACCTGCAGCCACTGTCGGTCCGTCGCGCCCGTCTGTGCCGCCTGACAGAAACGTCCAGTTAGCTTTGGCTTCGGGGGCGTTCAGCGCCACCCGCAGCGCCAGTTCCTGATTGCGCCCGCCTTTGCCGGTGCCTTTCAGAACAACCGTGGTTTCGCCGCCGAAGATCAGCGCGGTTGGGGTGGTCACCGGGGTGATGTGGCTCATGACGTCTCGTGCCGCATCGTTCACATCCCCTTCAAGTGCGTCATTCGCGATGCGCGCTTGCAAGCCAAGCTTGGTTGCTTTTGCCACCATCGCGTCGAGAGACAGGCGGTTGGAGCCGACGAGGGTGTTTGTGGCGCTTGGAACCGTTTTGTCCGGGGCAGACGCATTTTGTGTCAGGTGCGATTGGATTGACGCGGGCACGGCATCCCACAGACCAGCCCGTTTCAGCGTGTCGATGGCGCTGCCGGGTGTGCCGATCGGGCTGACGGTCGGGCCGGAGGCGATGGCCCGCAGGTCGTCGCCGATCACATCCGACAAAAGGTACGCGTGCACATGCGCCGGGGCGGCTTTTTGCAAAAAACCGCCGCCTTTCAATTCGCTGACCTGTTGGCGCACCATGTTCATCTGCACGATGTCGAGCCCGCCGGAGAGCAGCAGCGCGTTTAGTTTTGCCTTGTCGGCTAAGCTCACGCCTGCAGGGGGCGCAGGGAGCAATGCCGAACCACCGCCTGAGATCAGCGCGATCACGCGGTCGTCTGCGGTGGCTGTTTCGAGAAGGTCGATGACCCGTTGCGCGGCCTCGGCACCAGCTTCGTCGGGCACAGGATGGCCTGCATGCAGGATCTCCGCACCTGGCAAGGATGCCTGATTTTCGTGATGTGTCACGGCGAGGGCCGTGTCGGACTCGGGAAATGCTTTCATCGCGGCACCGAGCATCGCGGGTGCGGCCTTGCCGACCGCAATCAGAAAGGTGCGCCCGTCGGGTTTGGCTTCGGGTGCAGGGGAGGTTTCCAACCCGCGCGCGACAGCGGCGGCGGGGTCAGCTGCGGCGACGGCGGCGTCGTAAAGCGTGCGGACGATCTGACGGTGGTTTTGGCGTGTGGTCATGCCGCGCATAAAGCGGAGCGGGTGGGGTGTTGTCAAACGCTTGACGTTGGGTGAGAGGCGCGGGGACTAGGCCCCTCGCAGGGGCTCGGGGCATCAAAAACCTGAAATCGATCCACCGGATCGCTTTCTTTTTGCTTCGCAAAAATCAGATTTTGATGGTGGGCGACCTAGGAATCGAACCTAGCGTGCGTCTCCGCGAGGGAGCCGCAGGCGGCACCTGCCACACCGGTGTGGCATTTCTAGGTCCGTTCATTGGGAAAAGCCCCTCGCAGGGGCTCGGGGCATCATCGCCTTTTGAACGCTCCGCTGGAGCCTTCAATTTGCTTTGCAAACCAGTCGATGATGGTGGGCGACCTAGGAATCGAACCTAGCGTGCGTCTCCGCGAGGGAGTTACAGTCCCCTGCCACACCTTGCGGCCTGTCGCCCACTGACCAGGGGCGGACCCGCTGGCGTGACCGGGTGATTACAATTGCCCCCTTGCGGCGTCAACAGGAAAATCCCATCAAGCGAAAGCGGCGTTTTGGGCGCGAATTCAAGGGGGCTGGCATGGTCAAGAAACCGAAATGGGTGGTGGCCAAAGAGCAGGCAAAAAAGGCGGCTGCGGCTGAAACTGTCTGGCTGTTCGGGCTGCACGCGGTGCGCGATGCGCTGCTCAATCCAAGGCGGGAGCGGTTGCGGCTGATCGTGACGCGCAATGCGACCGACAAGCTCGCGGAAGCCATTGCCGAGGCCGGAATGGAGCCGGAGATGAGCGATCCGCGCAAGTTTGCGGCTCCCCTTGATCCCCAGTCTGTGCACCAAGGGGCGGCTTTGGAGGTCAAACCGCTCAATTGGGGGCGGTTGGAGGATGTGGCGTTGGGCGGGGCGGATGGCCCGCCACGGATCGTATTGCTCGACCGGGTGACAGACCCGCATAACGTGGGCGCGATCCTGCGGTCTGCCGAGGTGTTCGGGGCGGCGGCGGTGGTGGGCACTCTGCACCATTCCGCGCCAGAGACGGGCGCTTTGTCGAAGACCGCATCGGGTGCGTTGGAGCGGCAGCCTTACCTGCGTGAACGCAACCTTGCCGATGTGATGGAGCGGTTGCGCGACATGGGCTACATGATCTTTGGTCTCGATGGGGAAGCGGATGAGACGCTGGAGGCTGCGGTCGATCCGGTGCGCGACAGGCCGGTTGCGCTTGTGTTGGGGGCAGAAGGGCCGGGGTTGCGCCAAAAGACAAAAGAAACCTGTGACGCGCTGGTGAAGATCCCGTTTGCGCGCGCGTTCGGGTCGCTCAACGTCTCAAACGCGGCGGCGGTGGCGCTTTATGCCGCGCGACCGTGACCTTGTAGGGCAGGGGGTCGCACCCAATATCGGGGAAAAGGAGAGCTGATGCCCACTGGAACGAAAATCGCCACTTGTTGCTACTGCGGAACGCGCGCTGCCCTTGTGTTGCGGGGCAAGGACCGTCACGAGCTGAGCTGCGCGGCCTGCGGCGCGCCGTTGCATGACATGAAGATGCTGAAATCAGAGGCTGTGACGACGCCGTTGTCCTCGGCTGATGTGAACATGGCGCGGCCCAAGAAACGGGAGAAGGTGCATGCAACACCGCTGCCGGTTTGGGAGCAGAAATCGGGCTATTCGAAAAAGAAGAAAAAGAAGAAGCGCAAGACCATGGCCAAGCGGTTTTTCGAAGAAGCGTTTGATGTGATCGAGGACATCTTTGATTGAGATGTTCGTTGGGGGCGCTGCCCCCGTCCGCCTGCGGCGGACTCCCCCGAGGTATTTTTGAACCAGAGAAGATGGGGGCTTGGCGCGTAAGGCCGTGACGTTGCGCTGGTCAATGTGGGCGGGGTGATTTATGGGCGTGTGGCACGGACGGAGGCCTATGTCATGAACTTTGAAACACCCGGCGCGGTTGAGGAAAACTGGAAAGACGCGGTGTCGTCGGTCGAGGAGATTCTGGACGACGCGCGCAATGGCAAGATGTTCATTCTGGTGGATCATGAGGATCGCGAGAACGAGGGTGATCTCGTGATCCCTGCGCAATGGGCGACGCCGGATGCGATTAACTTTATGGCTACCCACGGGCGGGGACTGATCTGCCTTGCGATGACGCCGACACGGATTGGTGAGCTGGGTCTGGAGTTGATGTCGACTAACAATTCCAGCCGCCACGAAACCGCGTTCACGATCTCGATCGAGGCGCGTGAAGGGGTGACGACCGGCATTTCTGCGGCTGACCGTGCCAAGACAATTGCTGTGGCGGTTGATGCCTCAAAAGGGGCGCAGGATATTGCGACGCCCGGGCATGTGTTTCCGTTGCGTGCGCGGGACGGTGGCGTTTTGGTGCGTGCGGGGCATACCGAGGCTGCGGTGGATATCAGCCGTTTGGCGGGGTTGAACCCGGCGGGTGTGATTTGCGAGATTATGAATGAAGACGGGACGATGTCGCGTCTGCCTGACTTGGTGGCTTTTGCGCAGCGCCATGGTTTGAAGATTGGAACGATCAGCGATCTGATCGCGTATCGTCGCCGCAATGACAATCTGGTGCGGGTACGTACCCAAGAGACAATTGCGTCGGAGTTTGGTGGCGAATGGGACATGCGGATCTATACCGACGAGACGCACGGCGATGAGCATATCGTTCTGACCAAAGGCGACCTGTCTGGTGACGAGCCGGTGCTGGTGCGGATGCACGCGATGGACCCGATGCTTGACGTGATCGGGACGGGGCCGAAGGGTCGTGCGGACGAGTTTCAGCATGCGATGCGGGCGGTTGCCGCAGAAGGCCGGGGGGTTGTCGTTCTGTTGCGCGATACGTCGATGAAGCTTGATGCGAGTGACGGGGTTTCGCCAAAGACCTTGCGGCAGTACGGGTTGGGTGCGCAGATTCTGTCGTCGCTGGGATTGTCGAAACTGACGTTGCTCACCAATTCGCCGACTCCCAAGGTGGTCGGTTTGGAAGCGTACGGGCTTGAGATCGTTGGCACGCGCAAGATTTCGGAGTTGGGATAATGGCCGCAGCAATTGAACATTACACGTTGGACCGTCCGGAATTTGACCGACCGGTCAAGATGCTGATCGTGGTGGCGCCCTACTACAAGGACATTGCTGACCAGTTGATCGCGGGCGCGCGGGCCGAGATTGAGGCCTGTGGCGGCACACATGATCTCGTCGAGGTGCCGGGGGCTTTGGAAGTTCCGACGGCGATTGGCATTGCGGAACGGATGTCGAATTTCGATGGCTATGTCGCGCTGGGCTGCATCATTCGTGGTGAGACCACGCATTACGACACGGTGTGCAATGACAGTTCGCGCGGGATCACCTTGCTTGGGCTTCAGGGCTTGTGCATCGGCAACGGCATTCTGACCGTTGAGAACATGGAACAAGCGCAGGTGCGCGCCGAGGTTGATGGGCAGAACAAAGGTGGCGGGGCGGCGGCAGCGGCCTTGCACCTGATTGCGCTCAGCCGTAAGTGGGGCGCGCAACGCAAGGGCGTTGGGTTTGTGCCAGCACGGGACGAATACCAGATCGCCGGTGCCCCGAAGGATCCGAACGTCGCATGAGCCAGTCCGCCAAGCCAAAGAAAGCTGACCAGAAGCGCCAGATGCGCTCAGCCTCGCGGCTTTATGCTGTGCAGGCCCTGTTCCAGATGGAGCAATCGGGCCAGTCGGTGGACAAGGTGGTTGTCGAATTCCTCGACCACCGGTTTGGGTTGGCGCAGATTGAAGGCGAAGCGATGGTTGAAGGAGATGTCGATCTGTTTCGTCGTATCGCTGACGGGGCGGTGAACTGGCAGGCCAAGATTGACCAGATGACGGACCGGGCTTTGGTGGCCAAATGGCCCATCGGGCGGATCGATCCAACGTTGCGGGCGCTATTTCGTGCGGCTGGTGCGGAATTTGTCGATTCCGACGTGCCGCCAAAGGTGGTGATCACGGAATAC
>CAZCOX010000167.1:3196-7345 GCA_964500115.1 uncultured Rhodobacterales bacterium | reverse complement strand
GCGCTCGTCAGCCCCGAGGGTGGGGATTTTTCGATCAAGCTGGAGGATCAGGTGCTGATCACCGAAGACGGGTATGAGAATCTGACGAAATACCCGTTTGATCCGGCACTGATGGGGCAGTAGGTCAGTCGAAGACAAAGACCCGGGCCAGAACGCCGTTGTGATCTGACCCCAACCTGTCGCGCGGGCTGGCCTGCCCGCCGCCGGGGGCAAAGACGTGATCGATGGGCAGCGGCGCGCCCGATTTGATCAATGTTGGAAAGAGCGGCCCGGCGCGGGTGGTTTGCGTGAGCGCGGCAACCCGGCGCAGAGCGCGCGACCAAGGGACCATGTTGAAATCGCCCGAAATAACGACGGGGTCTTCGAGGGCTTGTAAGGCAGGCATGACGCGGTCCAATTGCGCGGCTTGACCATGTGGCCATGGCCAGAACGCATGCAAGCTAATGGCCCAAAACGTGCCCTGCTCCGTTTCAACCTGAAGCCCGACGAGGCCCTGATTTTCAAGACATATCTCGCCCTCGCTTGGCCAGCGCGACAGGATCGCAACGCGCGCCCAATCGGTCAGCGCGCAACTGGCCTGATAGGGGTGCGTGTCGCGCAGAGCGCGCAAAAGCGGCGCATTGCGGGAGGTCACCTCTTGCAGGGCAATAATGTCTGGGGCTGCCGCGCGGATATCGGCCTCAAGCGCCTCCACCGCATTGTTTTCGAACAGTAAGTTCTTTTGGTAGATGACGATCGGCCCGGCGGGATGCGTGACGTATTTCTGCGCGACGATCTGGGCGATGGCGGCAATGCAGAGCACCGCCAACCCCCAGCGCAGTGGCGCGGGCCAGGGCGACCAGATCACCAGCAGAGCAAAGACAACGGCCAACGGGATGCGGAACACCGCAAGGCTGTCGCCCAGGGGATGCCACGCCCCGGCAAAACTGCCGAAAAACGCGGCCCCCATTGCGATTGCAACAATCATCACTGACACCCGCAATGCTCTCACCATCCCGTGACGCTCCCGACACATTGCTTGCGTGTTGGGCGTGCTGCCCACACTCTTAGTTCCAACGAAACGCCCATGGGTCGGCTGCCAGACCCAAAGGAAACCGACTTATGACGACCGAACGTATCACCTTTCCCGGCCATTCCGGCGACACCCTGTCGGCGCGGCTTGACCTGCCGGACGGGCCGCATCTGGCCACTGCCCTTTTTGCGCATTGCTTCACCTGTTCCAAGGACATTCCGGCGGCGCGGCGGATCGCTGCGCGCCTTTCCGCCATGGGCATCGCGGTTTTGCGGTTTGATTTCACGGGCTTGGGGCATTCGCAGGGGGAATTCGCGAATACGACGTTTTCCTCGAATGTGAGCGATCTCTATGCGGCGGCCACTTACCTCAAGGCGCGAAACATGGCGCCAACGCTGCTGATCGGCCATTCTTTGGGTGGCGCAGCGGTGCTGCGCGCGGCGTCCGAGATGACAGGCATCAAGGCGGTCGTCACGCTGGGGGCGCCGTTTGATCCCGAACATGTGACCCACAATTTCGCCGATGCGCTGGACGCGATCCAGAGCACGGGACGGGCTGAGGTCGATTTGGGGGGGCGGCCATTCACCATTGGCAAAGCGTTTGTCGATGACGTGAAGGCACAGGTTTTGGCGCCTGCAATCAAAGGCTTGAAGGCGGCCCTTCTGGTCATGCATGCCCCGCGCGACAGCGTTGTCGGCATCGAAAACGCGACCAATATCTTTATGGCGGCGCAGCATCCCAAAAGCTTTGTGACGCTGGATGATGCGGATCACCTGATCACCCGCGCCGAAGATGCGGAATACGCCGCCGACGTGATCACGGCCTGGGCCGGGCGGTATCTGGGTCTGACGCCACCTGCCCCGCCGATCGGTGCACCGGAAGGTATTGTGCGGGTTTCGGAGGCCGATACGAAAGGGTTTTTGCAGGATGTGCAGGCCGGGCCGCACCATCTTTTGGCGGATGAACCGCTGGCCTATGGTGGCACCAATCGCGGCCCTTCGCCCTATGGGCTCCTGTCCGCGGGGCTTGGGGCCTGTACCTCGATGACGTTGCGGATGTATGCGCGGCGCAAGGGATGGCCGCTTGATCATGTGACCGTCGATGTGAGCCACAACAAGGTGCACGCTCAAGACGCGGGCACGCCGACAGAAACCAAGATCGATCTGTTCAAGCGCCGGATCACGCTGACCGGCGCGTTGAATGATGATCAGCGCACGCGGCTGTTGGAGATCGCAGATCGGTGCCCGGTACATCGGACGTTGGAGGTGTCGTCACGAGTTGAAACGGAACTTGCGCCAGCGGCCTAGATCACCAAATCGCGTCAGTTTCATAATCGTCTTGAGAATTATGAATTTGTCTCAATAGCCGGGTCATGTCAGGAGAGCAGAAAGCTTTCCATGGACACGACCTTATGACCAACCGGTTTGAAACCCTTTTGTCGCAACGCGATTGGCTACTGGCCGATGGCGCTACTGGTACCAACCTGTTCAATATGGGTCTGGAGAGCGGCGACGCGCCGGAGCTGTGGAACGAGACCCAGCCCGACAAGATTCGCGCGCTGTATTCTGGGGCTGTGGAGGCTGGCAGCGACCTGTTTCTAACCAATACGTTTGGGTCAAACGCATCGCGTCTCAAGCTACACGATGCGGCGGATCGGTCGTTCGAGCTATCGCGTATTGGCGCAGAAATCGGGCGCGAGGTGGCCGACGCGGCAGGGCGACCCGTGATCGTTGCAGGCTCCGTCGGGCCGACAGGGGACATTATGCAGCCGGTCGGCACCCTGTCCCATGACGACGCGGTCGAGATTTTTCATGAACAGGCCGAAGGGCTGAAGGCCGGTGGCGCGGACGTGCTCTGGGTCGAGACGATCAGCGCGCCGGAAGAATTTCGCGCCGCGGCGGAGGCCTTTGCACGGGCCGACATGCCGTGGTGCGGGACGATGAGTTTCGACACGGCGGGACGGACGATGATGGGGGTCACCTCCTCGGCCATGGCGGGCTTGGTGGAAGAGTTGCCAAACCCGCCTCTGGCCTTCGGCGCGAATTGCGGGACAGGTGCGTCAGACCTTCTGCGTACAGTTCTGGGCTTTACCGCAACCGGCACAACGCGGCCTTTGATCGCCAAGGGCAATGCGGGCATCCCGAAATATGTGGACGGGCACATTCATTATGACGGCACGCCGGAGTTGATGGCGCGTTATGCCGTGTTGGCGCGCAATTGCGGGGCGAGGATCATTGGCGGCTGCTGTGGCACGATGCCGGAACACCTGCGATCGATGCGGGGAGCGTTGGAAACCACACCGGCGTCACACGCACCTACATTGGACCAGATTGTCGCCGAGATCGGCCCGTTTTCATCCGAAAGTGATGGCACCGGCGACCAATCCGCAGCGCCTAAACGCGAGCGGCGCGGACGCCGGCGCGCGTAAACCACCGCTTCAAACCCTGTTAACCATGCACGTGTTACGGCAGGAGGCATGCGTGATATCTTTGCTCCAACCTCGCCCCGCCGTCCGCCGCCACCCATGGATCCGGATCAGTGGATCGTGCACGTTTTTTCATCGCAAGCCGCCGCAAAAGGCGGGGTCGTGCGACGCAAGGCCCGCGATGTCGAACGAATCCTTGGCTGGGAGCGGTTTCGCAAAGAACTGGCGCGACGGGGATTTCGCGCCGTGCTTAATGGCGGACAGGTGGTCATCTTCTGCAATGCAGAGCCGGTGCGCATTTTCGAATAGGGCGGCGTCTCTTGAAAGAGACACCGCCAAGCCTTCGAAGGCTTGGAGCAGCGCAGAATCAAAGCGGACCCACGTCCTTCAAAGGACGTGGTCCGACCCTTCGAAGGGTCGGGCGCTTCGGTTCGAAGGCGCGTATATGCAATCAGAAAAGCGACAGCTGATCCCCCACCTGCAGCGGCGGCGCAAACCGGCTGCAGTCAAGCGCAGGCGGCTCGGAATAGCCCAACCGCTTTCGCGCACGCGTGAAACGCTGCGCGATCAGTTCGGCATAGGCCCCTTCCCCACGCAGGCGCTTGAACCACTGGGCGTCGTAGACCTTGCCGCCATGCATATCCCGCAGCTTGGACTGAATGCGCGACTTGCGGTCCGGATAATGCTCGTCCAGCCACGCCTCCCACAGCGG
>CAZCOX010000167.1:1395-3096 GCA_964500115.1 uncultured Rhodobacterales bacterium | reverse complement strand
ACGGGATGGTGGAAGGCCTGCAACACCTCAAGACAGGCGCGCATGATGCCCCTGTCCCGTTCGATCGGCTGGTACGGATCAGTGTTCGTGCCGACCGCAATCGGGGCCACGCTGTACCGTTTGGCGCGCAATTCCCGCGCAAGTACCGTGGGCGCATCCGGGCGCGCCACCAGCTTGGTTTCGAAGTCGAGCCCCGGCGACAGCCCCAGCCAAGCGTGACTGGGCCTTGCAAAACAGTAAATGCACCCGTGTTCACAGCCGCGGTAGGGGTTGATCGTGCGATCAAACGACAGATCTGGCGACGAGACATAATTGATCAGGCTTCGGGGGTGTTCTTCGGAAACCTCGGTCCGCAAGACTGGGGCGTCTTCGGGCATGTCCCATCCGTCGTCGATATCGACGCGCTGAAACGGCTCAAATCGCCCGGTTTCCCGGCTGTTGGCCCCCCGCCCCTTACGCTGTTCCGGTTTTACGTATTGCGCGTCATTTCCCATTGCGCGAAGATAGAACAAAATAAGAACATTCTCAAGCAACAGCTGCGATGGGCCACCAGAGGACGCCCCGGCGTCGGTCCCGCGCATGCGCATGTCGGATTTCACCAAGTTGAAACCCCGCAAATCCAAGAATAGTCAAAGAAAATCATGTCTGGCGCATCGCGCCAGCGTCTGGAGACGATCCCATGGCTGACGAAGAAGACGATATCATCCTGTCGGAACTGAACGACGAAGAGCTTGTCGAACAGATGTTCGATGACCTTTACGATGGTCTGAAGGAAGAGATCGAAGAAGGTGTGAACATCCTGCTTGAACGCGGATGGCAGCCTTACGACATCCTGACCAAGGCGCTGGTGGGTGGCATGACCATTGTGGGGCATGACTTCCGCGATGGTATCCTGTTCGTGCCTGAAGTGCTTTTGGCAGCCAATGCGATGAAAGGTGGCATGGCCATTCTCAAGCCGCTTCTGGCCGAAACCGGCGCGCCCCGAGTGGGCAAGATGGTTATCGGCACCGTCAAAGGCGACATCCACGACATCGGCAAGAACCTTGTGTCGATGATGATGGAAGGTGCCGGTTTCGAAGTTGTCGATCTTGGCATCAATAACCCGGTCGAGAACTACCTCGACGCGATTGAAGCCGAAGAGCCGGACATCCTGGGCATGTCGGCGCTGCTGACCACGACGATGCCTTACATGAAAGTGGTGATCGACACGATGGTCGAGAAAGGCCTGCGCGACGATTACATCGTGCTGGTCGGAGGCGCGCCGCTGAACGAAGAGTTTGGCAAGGCCATCGGGGCCGACGCGTATTGCCGTGACGCTGCGGTTGCTGTCGAAACCGCCAAAACCTTTGTGGCGCGCAAGCATAATCAGCTTGCCGCTGGGTAAAGTGCAAATTTGCGCGATTTCGAGGCCCCGCTTTCCAGCGGGGTCTTTTCTTATTGGCGAATCTGCCCCATATTTCTTGGGCAAGGGAGATGCCGATGCCAGTCACGACCTTCATCACACTGATCCTCACAGTCACCGCCGCGTCGGGCCTGACGATCTGGGCCATGGCGGAGTTTGGATTTCTGAAAGTCCTGCCCGCGTTGATTGCGATGGCATTGCTGGCGCGCTGGGGCATGTCGCATGTGCCCACCGATGACGAGCCTGCCTGACGATACCACCCTCACAGAACAGGGGCTGACCGCGCAGGGCACCGGGCG
>CAZCOX010000167.1:0-1295 GCA_964500115.1 uncultured Rhodobacterales bacterium | reverse complement strand
GAACTGGGGGTCGAGATGATCGCCGGGCCGCACTGTTACAGCTTCTTCGAAGGCAACGATGCCTTTGCTGCCCGGGACGAGATCACCGCGTTTTACCTGACGGATTTTCTGGTCCGGCAGTTTGATGCGTTTGTCTGGAAACCGCTCGGTCTAGATCGCCACCCCGACCTGCTGGCGATGTATTTCGCACATTACGACAAGGTTGTGTATCAGGCACAAACTGACGATCCGGCATTGACCGCATTGGCCAAAGACTGCGCGGCGCGGCTTGGGCTGCCGTTTGAGCGACGGTTCACAGGATACGGCGATCTGGTGCAGACACTGACCGATTGGTCACAGCGGTAGCGTTTCCGTCGACGGAAACGGTCAGACGCGTCGACGCGTCTGGTGCCCTCCTACTGCATCTGTTCCTTCAGGATGGCCGAAACCGGCACCATGGCCACGCTGGATGCGCGGTCTTGCAGGCTCCACAGCAACAGGGCCGAGACTGTGTCGGGTGTCAAACGTCCCAGCATCACCGCTTGGCCATCCTGACGCGCACGGAATGCGGCACCATCAAGGAACCGCCGTTTCGTGCGGGCGTCCTGATTATCCCCATCAAAATCGCGCAGAACGCTGACGGACGGGACGTTGCCACGGGCCGCAATGGCAGCAGCGGTGTTCAGCCCGTTCGGCATAAACACAAGCCCGTGGCCGCTTTCAGCGGCAAAGGCCGTGGCTTGTTCGATGACATCCCGGCTGCTTTGCAGACCCGCACCGGGCGCTTCGATCAGGGCCACCGCTTCTGGCACGGCCATCACCGACCCGGCGAGGATTTGTTCTACATCGCTCGGCTGCGCCGCATCGGGGACTGACACCAAGGCCGCAACCTCATAGCCCATGGCGCGGTAGCCAGCCATCCGCTCTGCTGCGCCTGATTGCAGCGGGTCGATGGCAAAGGTCACCGCGAACGGAAACGTATCAAGCGTATCCGGGCCCAAGGGGCTTGTGCCGTCATCGATCAGGACAATCGCCATGCGCGGCGCGCCTTCGGTGGCGGCGCTGTCTGCCGCGAATTGGGTCAGCGGTGCACCACCACCCGGTGCCGTCGTCGAGGGCGCGTCCGCCGCATCGGTTTCAGTGTCGCCGCCGATTGACGGCAACCGGCTTATGCCCAAATTTCGATCCACCAAAGAGCCGGCGGGTCGCCCGATGGTCGGTCGCGCGAGGGCTGCTGTTGTTACGGTGCCGTCTTCCGCGTCGTCTGCCTCCGGCGCATCGGGCACCAAACGGCGCACTTGTGGTCGTTCCGGCGC
>CAZCOX010000166.1:0-7533 GCA_964500115.1 uncultured Rhodobacterales bacterium | reverse complement strand
CAGATATCGTTTTCACGATGAACACAGATGCCGTCTGGCGCGGGCCCAATCCGCTCCAACTTTTGAAAGACAACTGGACCGACGGCATGCTAGCGTTGCTCTTATGTGTTCCGACATCCAATGTGATCGGCCACAATGGTAAGGGCGATTTTGATATTGATCCGTCGGGAACCGCACATTGGGGCACGAAATACGTGTATTCCGGTGTCCAGATAATCCGCGCAGATATCGTCTCTAATACGCCGGAACATGTGTTTTCGCTCAAAAACAACTGGATCGATTTGGAACGGCGGGGACTGCTATATGCAATCAATTATCCGGGGCAATGGTGTGATGTTGGTCATCCTGCGGGAATAGAGCTTGCCGAACAGATGTTGGACGCGCCGGATGTTTGAACCCACACAGGTGCCGCGCGTATTTGGATTGCCACCCGGCGCCGATTTTGCCCGAGAACTCGTCACTGGTTTGAAACATCGCTTGAAGGACCAGCCTCCTGATGTAATGGCGCGGATTAATTTGATCCTCAACACGCGCCGCATGCAGCGCCGCGTCGAAGCGGTGTTTGCAGAAGGCGAGCCGGGTTTTCTGCCCAAAATACGGCTGATCACCGAACTCGGCGCACCCGCTGATCTTGCCCGTTTGCCCAAACCCGTTCCTGCCCTGCGCAGGAAACTTGAGCTCGCCGAACTCGTCAAACGTCTCATTGAAGCTGATCCGAAAGTCGCGCCAAAGGCCGCGACATATGATTTGGCCGATAGCCTTGCCGCACTGATGGACGAGATGAAAGCCGAAGGTGTGTCGCCTGCTGTCATCGCAGGTTTAGACGTCAGCGATCAATCCGGCCATTGGGAACGCGCCCTTCGATTTCTAAACATCGTCACAAAATACGATGCGCAAGACGCCAAGCCCGACGCGGCAGAAATCAATCGGCAAGTCCTCGACGCGATGTTGTCGCGGTGGAATCATTCACCACCGACACACCCTGTGATTTTTGCAGGCTCAACCGGGTCACGCGCCAGCGCGTTTCAGTTGATGATTGCTGTTTCGCGATTGCCGCAAGGTGCTGTTATTCTGCCTGGCTTTGACCACGACATGCCAAAAAGTGTGTGGCGTGTTTTGCGTGACAATATCGCCAATACCGAAGCGATGCAGGGCGAAGACCATCCTCAATTTCGTTTCGCGCGGTTGCTGCACAAGCTGGCTTTACCACATACCGCGATCAAAAGGTGGACTGACGCCGAAGCGCCGAACCCTGCGCGCAACGCGATGGTGTCTTTGGCGATGCGTCCCGCGCCGGTTACCGACCAATGGCTCACGGACGGGCCAAACCTCCCGCCGCTTGGCGATGCTACAGCCTCCCTGACCTTGGTCGAAGCAGCATCCCCGCGTGAAGAAGCCCGCGCAGTCGCGCTCCGTTTGCGACAGGCCGCGGAAGATGGCGTGACTGCAGCGCTGATCACGCCGGATCGGATGTTGACCCGTCGGGTTAGCGCCGTTTTGGATCAGTGGAATATCCTTCCAGATGACAGCGCGGGCACGCCCGCACATCTTACCGCTCCCGGGCGTTTGCTCCGGCAGGTTGCCGCGCTTTCCGCATCGGACGTCACCGCCGATGCGCTGTTGGCAATCCTAAAGCACCCACTCTGCCATACCGGTGCGGACCGCGGACAGCACCTGCTTTGGACGACTGAACTTGAGTTGTTCATTCGCGAAACAGGCATGCCGTTTCCCGATCTCAAACAACTCCGTAAGTGGAAAAAAGCAGAAGAAGCCGCGGACTGGATTGCATGGATCGACGCGAATATCCTGCGCGTGCCACTGGCCAAAAACCTACAACTTTCGGCAGTGTTAGAGACACATCTTGAAAAGGCTTCCGCAATTTGTGCAGGTTCCAATAGCGACGACGCTTCAGAGCTTTGGGCCAAAGAGGCGGGCCGCACGTGCAAGAAAATATTGGATGAGCTATTCGAAAGCGCTGGGTCCGGCAGTGCTATGACGGCTCAAGACTATGCCGGTTTGATCGACAGCCTTTTGCGCTGTGGCGAAGTGCGCGACCGAGACGCACCACATCCCCAAATCCTGATTTGGGGTACCATTGAAGCCCGTGTCATGGGCGCCGATCTTCTGATTCTTGGCGGATTGAACGAGCACAGCTGGCCGAATACGCCCCCAGCCGACCCTTGGTTGAACCGGGCGATGCGCCAGAAAGCAGGGCTATTGCTGCCTGAGCGCAGGATTGGCTTGTCGGCCCATGACTTTCAGCAGGCCATTTGCGCAAAAGAGGTATGGCTGACGCGCGCCAAAAGGTCAGAGGATGCTGAAACCGTTCCGTCTCGCTGGCTCAACCGTCTCACAAATCTGCTGCAAGGACTTAGGCAATCCGACGGTCCTCAGATGTTGGAGGAAATGCGTCAGCGTGGTGAAAAGTGGCTAATGCTGGCAAAGGCGCAGGAGACGCCGATTGAAACCTCACCGGCACCTCGCCCGTCACCCGCGCCGCCCGTTGCATCCCGGCCAGACAGGCTTTCGGTAACCAACATCGAAAAGCTCATCCGCGATCCCTATGCGATCTACGCATCGAAGGTGTTGCGGCTTTATCCGCTCAAACCTGTCCAACACGCCCCTGACGCAATTAACCGAGGCATCGCAATTCACGGGATATTCGAAGAATTCGTCTCTGATACGGCAGAAAATGCCGAGGATGTCACCGTCGAAAACTTATTGAGCACCGCAAGAACGATCTTACACGATACCGTCCCTTGGCATGCTGATCGGCTTCAATGGCTCGTGCGGATCGAAAAGATCGCAGAATGGTTTGTCGCGCAGGAAATGGCGCGGCGTGCGGATGCCAGACCGGTCATGTTCGAAGAAACTGGTGGTATGGATTTAACCAATCCGCCTTTCCGCATCTCTGCCAAGGCAGACCGGATCGATGTCACAAATCTCGGCGAGGCGCGTGTCTATGACTACAAGACCGGCAACGCACCAACAGAGAACGAGCAAAAAAGCTTCAGCATTCAGCTTTTGGCAACCGCAGCGATTATCGGTGCGCACGGCTTCACCGGCCTAAGCCCACGGCGCGTGTCTGATGCCGTATACATCTCGCTTGGTTCCGGTGGAAAAGAAGTGCGCGCGCCACTAGGTGACTGCCCACCCGAAAAAACACTCGCCATGCTGCAAAAGCTTTTGATGGCGTATACCGACCCGGCGCAGGGTTACACAGCACGCAATCGCATGCACAAAGACGTTTACGGTTCAGACTACGATCAACTGTCCCGATACGGTGAATGGGATGCGTCTGATGCGGCGGTCAGGGTTATCCTCAGATGATCCGCGATGATGCCACGCTCGCCCAAATCCGCGCCGCCGATCCGCAAGCGTCAACCTGGCTCGGCGCTAATGCGGGTTCTGGCAAGACCCGCGTTCTGACAGATCGCGTTGCGCGACTGTTGCTTGGCGATACGAAACCCGAACATATCCTTTGCCTGACATTCACCAATGCCGCTGCCAGCGAAATGCAAAACCGATTGTTCAAGCGGCTTGGCGAATGGGCAATGCTGGACGACGCATCCTTGCGCGATCAGCTGTTGGTGTTGGGCGAAGCGCGAGATGGTCTAAATGCGGAGTTCCTCGCACGCGCCCGTACCCTATTCGCCCGTGCGATTGAAACTCCAGGTGGGCTGCGCATCCAGACAATTCACGCATTTTGTGCCTCTATCCTGCGACGCTTTCCGCTCGAGGCGGGGATCAGCCCGCAGTTTCAGGAAATCGACGACCGCACTGCGCAATTTCTTAGAGAACAAATTCTTGACGATATGGCGCAGGACTCCGACGCGCATCTTGTGATGGATCTTGCTCGGATCGCACCAAGCGGACCGCTGGCGGACATAACGGAATCCATTATTTCAAATCGCACGGCACTGACACCGCCGCTCGACAGAAATGCGTTGTGCGACAGGTACGGTATCGCGCGAGACCTCACATTGGATCGGATCGTGTCTGCCGCCTTGCCAAGTGACGAGCTGGCGTTTTTGGCAAGTTTAGAGCCTGATTTGCGCGGCGGAGCAACGGCCGATAAAAAGCTGGCAAATGCGATCATTGATGCGCAGCAGGGCGGGTTGGCCGCGCTACTGGCCATGGAACACGTCGTCTTCACTGCAAAGGGACAAGTCCTAAAGAAGCTGCCGCCAAACGCGCCCTTGCGAAAGGGTGCACTCGCGTCAGCGATGACCCGTTTGGAAGAACTGTATCAGCGCGTCATCGAAGCCCGATCGCAACGGCTGGCGCTGGAAGCCGTTGCATATGACGAGACTTTGTATCGCTTTTCCGAAGTTTTCCTGCAGCGCTATAGCGCCGTCAAAAACGCGCGCGGTTTGCTCGATTTCGACGATCTGATTACCCGCACCCGAGACTTGCTAAAAGACAGCGCGCAGGCGGAATGGGTGCTTTACCGTCTCGACGGGGCAATTGATCACATCCTTGTCGACGAGGCACAGGACACCAGCCCGGCTCAATGGGATGTAATCAATCGGCTCGCTCAGGAGTTCACGTCAGGTCAGGGTGCACGCAGCGACGTGCGGCGCACGATCTTTGTGGTCGGTGACAAGAAACAATCGATCTATTCCTTCCAGGGTGCCGACCCGCAAGAGTTTGATCATATGCGCGGCCAATTCCTAGCGCAGATGAGAGAAACAGATGCACCTTTGCAGGACGGTCAGCTCCGCCATTCCTTCCGATCATCCGTTCCAATTTTACGATTGGTGGACACCTTGTTCAAAGGCCGCGAAAAAGCGGGGTTTCTGCCGGATCAGACGCACATTTCGTTTCACGACACACTGCCGGGCCGGGTCGATCTTTGGCCTTTGATTGAGCCCTCAAAAGAAGACGGCGATGATCAACCATGGGATACGCCAGTGGACCGTGTTGGCGCAAAGCACCACAACGTTTTGCTGGCCCAACAGATTGCAGGGTTCATTGATGCCACGATCCGTTCAGGCACATCTCTTCCGACAGGAACGAACTCGGACGGGTCGATCAAATCGCGCGCCGTACATGCCGGAGACTTCCTGATACTCGTGCGCAGTCGCGGACAACTGTTTCAAGAGGTCTTGCGCGCCTGCAAATCCAAAGGCTTGCCTATCGCGGGCGCAGACAAGCTCAAGGTCATGGCCGAACTGGCCGTAAACGACCTGCGAGCGCTTCTGTCATTTCTGGCAACACCCGAAGACAGCCTGTCTTTGGCCTCAGCGCTCAGATCGCCGCTGTTAGGGTTGGACGAGCAAGCCATATTCGACCTGGCCCACCGTCGCACCGCGCCACACCTGTGGGAGGCTTTGCGCAACCGGAAAGTCGAGTTCCCGGAAGTGATGGAAGTTATCGATGATCTGCGCGGGCAAACTGACTTTTTGCGCCCGTATGATTTGCTGGAACGCGTTTTGATCCGCCACAAGGGACGCCAAAAACTGATTGGGCGGCTGGGGGAAGAAGCCGAGGATGGCATTGATGCGCTGCTCGGTCAGGCGTTGGTCTATGAACAGACGGACATTCCAAGTCTAACCGGGTTTCTGCACTGGATGGAAACCGACGATGTTGAGATCAAGCGCAGCGTTGACAGCGCCGGATCACGGGTTCGGGTGATGACCATCCATGGCGCGAAGGGTTTGGAAGCACCAATTGTAATCGTGCCGGACACGCACAAGTGGCTATCACACGTATCGAAAGAAACCTTGATCAAAAGCAAAGGAAACCTGCACTGGCGCGGGCACGATGTAACGCGAACCGAGTTTCAGCAAACAGCACTCGACCACGCGAAACAGGCGGAGGAAGAAGAGCGCGACCGCCTTCTCTATGTGGCGCTCACACGCGCCGAGCGGTGGTTGGTTGTCGCCGGTGCTGGCGCACCTGACCCGTCCGGCGAAAGCTGGCATGACCGCGTTTCGACCAGTCTGAAAGCGTGTGGCGCATTCGATAAATCGTTCGAATTCGAGGACGGCACACGAAATGGTCAAAGACTTGAGCATATGGTCTGGCCGCCAAGTACCACGCCGCGCGTTTCCGATTCGCAAACCCTAGTAGACGTGCCTGCATTCTTTGACAGACCTGCACCGCCAATGATGGATGTGCGTCATATGCTTAGCCCTTCCGACCTTGGCGGCGCTAAAGCGCTGCCTGGCGCGGATGGGGATTTGTCTGATGTTGCCCTCGATAGAGGGACTCAAACCCACCTTTTGCTCGAAACACTCGCGACCGTACCACGATCAGAATGGGAAGCCGTCGGATCGGCGCTTCTGCGAAACCATCCCTTGGCAGAGGATATCTTGTCCGAAAGCATTTGCGCGCTTGAAAACCCAGAGTTGGCATTTCTGTTCGACCCTGAAACGCTTGCTGAAGTTCCGTTGACCGCCACCATCAGCCAGTTTCCAAACAGCCGGTTCTCCGGGATCATCGACCGCCTGATTGTCACCGACACAAAAATCATAGCTATCGATTTCAAAACCAACCGAACAGTGCCGACGTCTCCCGACACCTGCCCAGACGGATTGCTGCGCCAAATGGGTGCCTACCGCGCGATGTTGGCGGCAATCTACCCACGTCACGATATTGAAACGGCTATCCTTTGGACACGCACCGCCACCTACATGCCGTTGCCGGAATCGCTCACAACACAAGCTCTCGTGAGCGCACACCATCTTGACGCTCCGACCGAGGGTACATAGTCTCTTGCTCCGACCCAATCACGCGCCAAGCCGCAAGGAGAGACCTGATGTCCACCGTCGCCGTCACAGACGAGACTTTCGATGCCGAAGTAAAGAATTCCAGCGTACCCGTCGTGGTCGATTTCTGGGCAGAATGGTGCGGCCCGTGCAAGACCATCGGTCCGGCGCTCGAAGAGCTGGCTGCCGAGTATGGCGACAGCGTGAAGATCGCGAAAGTTGATGTCGACAGCAACCCGAATTCTGCCGCAGCAATGGGTGTCCGCGGTATTCCGTCGCTCTTTATCTTCAAAGATGGTCAGGTCGTGTCGAACAAAACCGGCGCTGCACCAAAAGCCGCCCTAAAAGGTTGGATCGACGAAAGTATCTGATCTTTCTGAATTTTCTGAACAGCGCCCGGTGTGTCCCACCGGGCGTTTGTCGTTCAAGGGCTTGTGCAGAGTTTCCGATCAGCCCATATCGACGGGGTTAGAATAAGAGGCACGCATGGCTGACAATGAATTCCCGGGCTGGCACGGCACCACAATCATAGGCGTTCGCAAGGGCGGCGAAGTTGTAATCGCTGGCGATGGGCAGGTGAGCCTTGGACAGACAGTGATCAAAGGCACGGCGCGCAAAGTGCGCAAGATTTCCCCCGGTGGGTATGACGTGGTCGCCGGGTTCGCCGGTTCGACCGCTGACGCATTCACGCTTTTGGAACGGTTGGAAGCCAAACTCGAATCCACGCCAGGCCAGTTGCAGCGCGCGAGCGTCGAACTCGCCAAAGACTGGCGCACCGACAAGTACCTCCAAAAACTCGAAGCGATGCTCATCGTCACAG
>CAZCOX010000165.1:6595-7697 GCA_964500115.1 uncultured Rhodobacterales bacterium | reverse complement strand
TTGGCACCCTGCCCGCCTTTGAAATGGAACGCTTGCACGTCGGCCACTTTTTCAAGATCCCAACCGAATTTGGCCGACGCCAGTTCGTAGAAATATCGTGAATTTTCAGCATGTTCCTCGGCGAGCATCCCGCCTTCACCCGAACAGATGCCGGTGCCTGCAAGCTCTGCGCCACGCGCCAAGGCGGTCTTGGCCTCCAGCGACAATGCGCCAAAACTCATGTCCGAGACAAAGAGCGGGATGTCGAGTGTCAGCGGTTTTGCAGCGCGCGGCCCGATGACCACCGTGGTCGC
This sequence comes from uncultured Rhodobacterales bacterium, assembly GCA_964500115.1. GTDB lineage: Bacteria > Pseudomonadota > Alphaproteobacteria > Rhodobacterales > Rhodobacteraceae > Marivita. The sequence continues at coordinate 7,404 of CAZCOX010000165.1, read as the reverse complement.
CACTGGCGCGTCGTCTAGTAACGGCTTGCGCGCCATCTGCGCCGGGAGGATCTGGATATCGTCCCAATGAGGCAGGTCTTTGCGCGGAACGCCCATCGCGCCCATTTCGCCATGGTGGCCCAGCTTGGACAGCCCGTCGCGCGCAAGCTCGTGAATGCGCGCAACGGTCGGTTCTTCCGGCGTAGCCTTGGCTGTTGGCACATCGCTTTTCGGCTCTGGCGCCGGGTCACCGATATCGGCATCCCCCAGCTGCGTATGCGTGCCGTCACAAAATGGCTGGTTCGCGGTGCCTTTGCAGCGGCAGAGTGCAGCCTTGCCATCTTTTTCAGCCGTAAATTTCTTAGGCGTCAGCCCCGTGCCCGCATGTGAGCCATCACAGAACGGCTGACTTTTTGACCGACCACACACGCACCAGAAATAGGTCTTGCCGGCTTCCAACTCGACCATTGCAGGTGATTTGCCGGCAATCAAAGGCACGTTGTCATGGGTCATATCAGTTCCTTTCGGGGTTGTGAGCGGCAGCGGCTCCAGTACCAGGCACGGTACGCTTCAAGTGCGCCCAGAGGCAAGAAATGAACCAAGGCAGGCCCGATGCCGCCCCAGTCATGCAAAGCGGCCCAGTGGATCAACGTCAGAACCGCCGCCGCATAGGTCCACCGTTGCAGCTGTTTCCAGCGTGGTCCCATGAGACGAACGAAGTAGTCCATCGAGGTGACGGCTAACGGGATGAAGATCAGGAAAGCCACCCAACCTGTCCAGATGTAGAGCTTTGGAAGCGCATCGAGGACGCGCGCCATCGTTTGCGCATC
>CAZCOX010000165.1:0-6495 GCA_964500115.1 uncultured Rhodobacterales bacterium | reverse complement strand
GCGGTCATAGTGTGGCTTTCGAAACGATGTGAAAGTGCCTGCGGTGCGTGGGCGGCACCGCAGGCTTTCTTGGTTACTTGTCCCAATAGGCTTCGATCAGGCCCAGCAGGAACCCACCGTCATAGCTGGGATACGCATCCATCATCGCCGCTTTAACCGCGTCTGGATCGGCACCTGCATCCCACGCTGCGTCAAAGGTTTTGAGGTAGCCAATTGCGGAGTCCAGTTCACCGCGTGTTGTTGGCAAACCATGACCCACCAGCAGGGTTTCAAACGCCGGATCGTCGCGGAAGGATTCCAGCGTGGCGATCCAGTTCTTGCGATCAACGCCGGGCGCGAAGTAAACACCGTTGTAGACAAGGTCTTGTACCACCGCGACCTTCTGCTCTGGCAGTACGGCCACGATCGTTTTCGGCGCTTCGGCATTGTCATAGGCGCGGAATTCGACCGGTACTCCGCCAATTTCGGTTGCACCCAGAGCTAAATCCGCACCGGTTAACAGCGACGTAGGTTCCGGGTTTTCACCGTTGGTCGCTTCAGCGCGCAGACCTTCCCGGATCTCGGGCAGCGTGATGTAGTTCAGATCAGCAAGGGTCGAAACGCCGCCCCAGTGGTCGGGATGTTCGTGGCTGACGTAAGCTGTGTGCACTGGTTTGCCGGTCGAAGCGATCAGCGCCGACAATTCCATCGCCGTGGGCGGCAGAAACGTCGAGTCGACGACAAGCAACTGATCCCCAAGCTCAATGACATGAGCAGTTACGTTGACCGCTTGTGCCGGTGAGACATAGGTGTGAAAATCAACGCCGCCTTTTGAAAAGGACATCACAGTTCCGGCGGGCAACTGGCCCTGCGCGTGAACCAGCGTGGGCGCTAGGCTGGCGCGGATCAGCGCTACGGCCCCGGCAGACAATGCGGCCCCCTGGACAAAGCCGCGACGTGTAAGTGTATTGGTCATGAGAAATCTCCTCGTGCTGGACTTACGGAATTACTTGTTGTGATAGGCTTGGCTGAGCGCGAAGCTGTCTTCGAACCAGTGCCAAAGGGTGACCTGCCCATCCTTCACCTTGGCGCGGAGTGCGAAGCTGAAGTCGCCGATTTCCTGTCCACTGGCGGTTGTGATGCCGTTCATGACGCCAAACACGGCGACCGTGTCACCCGAGGCAAACGCATCGGTGTTTTCCCATTTCGTGGTTTGCAATCCGGCCCCGAAGACGCCCAGGAATTCAAAGATCGCGTCTTTGCCCTGAATGCCGCCGTGCACCCATGGGATCGTGGTGTCGCCTTCGTTGTGCCAGACCATGTCGTCTGCCATCAAAGGCGACATCGCATCTGGGCCTTGGCTCATCGCGCCCATAAAGGCCATGACCGTGTCGAAAGAGGCTTGGCTGGTGTCGTCCATTGTCTGTGCTCCTGCATGTGTTGCGAGAATGGCTGCGAGCGCGCTCGCGATACCGGTGGTCAAAAGTGTCCTGCGTTGCATGGTGGTCTCCCTGCAAAATGCGGTTTCGTTGATGCGGTGTTTTGGGCGGATCAGTCGGGGCCGGGGTGCCACTCCAGCTCTGGGTTTTCGCGAAACGCGAACCGTTCGAGATGGCGACTGATAACCTCGATGAGCGTGTTGAGTTGCTTTGAGTCCGCGGCAGTCGCTGTTAGCGTCAGGCCGCGGCTGTTGGCGGCGAAGTCGCAGTAACCAAAGGGAAATTCTACATGCCCGGCGTGATCGTCATGGTGCGCCGTGACCTTGCGGGCAAAGTGTTTGCAAAGCGTCGCCATGTGCCGGCGGGCTTGTTCTGTTTGAAATGTCGCGGTGGCGTTCATGCCTGCATCCTCTTGGTAGTAAGAGAAGGGTAAGCCGCCCCAATTGTTTTGAATATTGGCTGATTTCTGAAGTCATAATTCGGAAATACGGAACAATCGATGTGCGTGCGCACTTCGCGGCAGATCCCGCATTTTTGCCTGTGAAAATCGCAATCGTTCGCCTATGCAGGGCTATATTTCACTATTCCTTGGCTTGAGCGAACAATGATTGATCACCTCAAACAAATGGCAATCTTCGCCCGTGTGGTGGATGAAGGGTCGTTCCGCGCTGCGGCCAAAGATATTGGACTGTCCCCATCCCGTGTGAGCGAGACCGTTTCGGATTTGGAGGATTACCTCGGTACAACGTTGCTACATCGCACGACGCGCAAGATCGCGCTGACCAACGAAGGCCGGATGCTTTACGCCCGCGTGGTCGAGATGATGCGCAGTGCCGAAGCGGGATTGAACGAATTGAACGGGTTGTCGGATGAACCCGTTGGTGCGCTGCGCCTGTCGATCCCGGCGTTTCTGGCGGGCGGGCCGCTGACCTTTGCCATCGCGTCGTTTGCCAAACTGCATCCCGGTGTGGCGTTCTCTGTCAGCTACACGGACAATCAGCTGGACATGATCGAAGACGGGTTTGACATGACCATCAGAGCCGGTTGGCTGGAAGACAGTGCGATGATGTCGCGCAAACTGGCAGAGGGTCAACGCACCCTTGTCGCGGGCAAAGGATACGCCAGCCAGCGACCGCGCCCTGAACGCCCGTCTGACATGGAGGATTGGGATTGGCTGCGGTACAAAAACCGGCCTGACACTACCCATTTCACCCATAGCGACGGCACAAAGGAAACCGTCACAGGCCGGTCCCAGATCGAGGTCGATAGTATTGACGCGCTCTATCATCTTGCGACCCAGGATATCGGCGCAACAGTGCTGCCATCGTTCCTTGCCGATCAGGGCATTGCGGCGGGGCACCTCGTGCGGTTGCTGCCCGATTGGCGGCTCGAACCCATCGGGATTTACGCCGTCTGGCCAGACAAATCGCGCCGCGAAAGCCTGACCTTGCTGTTCATCCGGTACCTGGCAGAAGAAGGGTTGTGCTGAGTTTGGCGTGAGCCCTCGCGATGCACATCAGAACTTGCCCGAATTTCCCCAAGCCTCGCGCGGACTGATCTCTTCTTCGTTCATCCAGTGCTCGGCGATCATGCCATCCTCAAGACGGTAGAGGTCGAAGACAGCGATGTCCTTACCCCGCGCGTGACGCTTGCCATAGGTCACCACGAAATCGCCCTGCCCCATCAGATGAAACAGCATGTCATAGGTGCCTGCATCTTCGGTCGAAAGCCAATCTTGTAACCCGGAACGCCCCGCCGATATCGGTGCCGCATGTTGGGTCAAATCCGCTTTTACGAAGTACGCGATACGATCCAGCTTGCGCTCTTGCCGCACTTGTTTCGTGTATTCGAGCACCGTGTCCTTGTTGGCCTCGGTATCGGCTGAGGTATCAACTCTGGATGCACCACCAACCATGTTTTCGCCTGACGTGGTGCTCTCCACAAACGGCGCGATTGTGTCCCAGTGTTCAAGGATCAATCCGTTTTCATCTGTATAGAACATGTCCATCGTGACCCACTGGGCCGCGCCATCATTGAGCGACTGGTACGCGCTGCAAAACACCCAGGGGCCGTCTTCGAAGATGCGCACGATCTCAATTTCGCGTTTCGGATTGCGTTCGACGAACGGCTCAAAGAACGCCAGGAATCCATCTGTGCCATCACCGACGCCTGTGGAATGTTGTGTATAGCGATGGCCCGTATACTTGGTGACCGCGTCTCGCGCGTTGCCGCCAGCAATACCTTCCATGTAAATGCTTCTGACGTTTTCCAAACCTTGTCCCATTGGGGTTTCGCCTCCTTCGGATTGGCTCATTCGTAATATCAGTTGGGTTGATGCCCTGTCGCCGCAGAGTATCAAGCCGGTGATCGGTCACATAAGATGCAGAGTTCCGAGCGGACAGTTCGGATAGTCCGAACAGTCGTCTGGAGCGTTGGACGCGCGCTTACCGACAAAAACGCTTGACCGCCGGACAAGCTTTTCGCGTGATTTTTTCGGTGCATTGATTTGCTGGACCCAAAGCCCTATCCCTTTGGGATGGCAGAGAAACATGACACGGACTTGCTGGAGCTGACGCAAGCCGGAAGCATCGAAGAACTGTGGAGCCTGCATTGCGCAAAGATGGCGCAATTCGGGTTTGATCGTCTGCTCTACGGGTTCACGCGGGATCGCACGCCGACGTCTTTGGGGGATCCCAACGACTTTATTATTCTGTCGAACATGGACTCGTCCTACATCACGCAATTCATCGAAGGTGGCCGCTATCGCGACGCACCGATGGTGCGTTGGGCGCTCGACAATGACGGCGCGGCAAGCTGGACGGTTTTGCAAATGATGATGCAAAGCGGTGCTGTCACGGATGCCGAACGCAGGATTATGGAGTTCAACGAAAAGCACGGCGTCAGAGCCGGCTTTTCAATCAGCTTCCGAAGCTTGTCGGACCGCGCCAAAGGCGCGATCGCACTGATCGGTCGCCCGGATCTGAGCCAGAGTGACATTGATGCGATGTGGGCGCAGTCTGGCGAACTCGTCCAGTTGATGAACAATATCGTGCATCTCAAGGTGCTCACCCTGCCCTACACGCCACCCAACCAATCCCTCACGAAACGCCAACGCGAAGCGCTGGAATGGGTCGGCGGTGGCAAAACGATGCAAGACATCGCGACGATCATGGGCCTGACGCCTGCCACCGTGGAAAAACACCTGCGGCTGGCACGCGAGGCGTTGAATGTGGACACGACGGCACAAGCTGTTTTGAAAGCAGCCCTGCAAAATCAAATGTTTGTCGGGGATATTTAATCCCGCACATTAGATAGGAAGGTAAGGAATTCCCGACTTTCCTGCCGTTACGTCATGCGCAATGCTGAAACCGTCCACAAGAGGATGCAATTTCATCCCGGGGCTAAAGGGTTGCACCCCGCGTATTCGGGCGGCACTGCAACCCTTGCTTAAACTGCGCCAGAAGTGGCCGAGGCATGGTGTATTCCCAGCCTGCCCACTGCCACAGAGTTACGCGTCCCCAACCGCACGCTCTGCGCAAAAAGAAACGGCGCTGACCAAATGGCCAGCGCCGTTTTTTTGTTTGCTCGAAAGGCAGCTTAGCCTTGTGCAGCTTTCGCAACTTCTGCGGCGAAGTCTTCTTCTTTCTTTTCGATGCCTTCGCCAACTTCGAGGCGCACGAAACCGGTGATGTCGACACCCGCTTCCTTGGCTGCGGCTTCGACGGTCAGGTCCGGATTGATGACAAAGTTCTGGCCAAGCAGGGTTACTTCGCTGAGGAACTTCTTCATGCGGCCAACGATCATCTTTTCGATCACCGCGTCCGGTTTGCCGGACTCTTTCGCGATATCGATCTGGATCTGACGCTCTTTTTCAACAACCGCCGGGTCAAGGTCTGCTTCGGACAGCGACGCCGGGTTCGCAGCGGCGATGTGCATTGCAACCTGCTTGCCAAACGCTTCGTTTTCGCCCGACAGGCCAACCAGAACACCGATCTTGCCCATGCCGTCTGCGGCAGCGTTATGGACATAAGACACAACCTGCGCGCCTTCGACAGTCGCCATACGGCGCAGCGACATGTTTTCGCCGATAGTGGCGATCTTGTCGGTGATGGTTTCTTCAACGGTCTTGCCGCCGATATCCGCCGCTTTGAGCGCGTCGATGCTGTTGGCATTCAAGGCCGCGCCCGCGATGGCACCAACCATGCCCTGGAATTCAGCGTTCTTGCCGACGAAGTCGGTTTCAGAGTTCACTTCAACCGCAACGCCTTTGCCACCGGCGACCTGAACGGCCACGAGGCCTTCGGCCGCTGTGCGGTCGGATTTCTTTGCGGCTTTCGCGAGGCCCTTGGTGCGCAGCCAGTCAACTGCGGCTTCCATGTCGCCACCGGTTTCAACCAGCGCTTTTTTGGCATCCATCATGCCAGCCGCGGTCATCTCGCGGAGTTCTTTAACGAGTGCTGCTGTGATCGCCATTTCGGCTCTCCTCATATCTAAGCGGGCGATTGGGCGGCTTTCAAAAGCCGCCCTGCCCTAACTGTCTTTGGTAACGGCGCGGTGACGCTTAGCTTGCCGGCGCTTCTTCGGCGGCTGGGGCCTCGGCCACTACTTCCTCGACCGGGGCTTCTTCAAGCGCGCCAAGGTCAACACCTGCGGCGCCCATCTGCGCGGTCATACCGTCAAGCGCTGCGCGGGCGGCCAGATCGCAATAGAGCGAGATCGCACGTGCGGCGTCGTCGTTGCCAGGGATGATGTAATCCACACCATCGGGCGAGCAGTTGGTGTCAACTACAGCCACAACCGGGATACCCAGCTTGTTGGCTTCTGCCACGGCCAGCGCTTCTTTCTTGACGTCGATGACGAACAGGAGGTCAGGTGTGCCGCCCATTTCGCGGATACCGCCAAGCGAGGCTTGCAGTTTGCCCTGGTCACGCTCCATGCCCAGACGCTCTTTCTTGGTCAGGCCTTCGGCGCCGGTTTCCATCTGCTCATCAATGGATTTCAGGCGCTGAATCGACTTGGAGACGGTCTGCCAGTTGGTCAGCGTGCCGCCCAGCCAGCGGTGGTTCATGTAATACTG
>CAZCOX010000164.1:2084-7737 GCA_964500115.1 uncultured Rhodobacterales bacterium | reverse complement strand
CCGGTCTCTTCGGCGATGGGATAGGCCACATAGGTCAACGCGGCATTGATTTGTTTCAGCAGGCGCAGCGTTTCCTGGTGGATGTTGGTGGTTTCCAGACTTGCCGTCGCACCTTTTTGCAGACGTTTCAGGTGGCGTTCCTGCAAGCGTTGTTCTTCGATGCGGATGCGATCTTTCTCGGCGACCAACTGACGGGCTGCCTCAACATCCCCCGTCGTCAGTACGCGCAGTGCAAGCTGGCCGTTTGACACCACCTGATCGTGGAAATCGACGAGTTCAGCCAACCCCTGTTCTGAAAACACCAACGCGCCGTCGTGCATTTTTTGCCCCAGTGCAACAAGGCTCACGGCAATCCTATCGCCCGCTTCTTCCAGGCTGTTCGCCATTGCAACAACCTCCAGCGTCTTTTTTTCTTCGCTGGAGCGCAGTTTGCCTTCGCGCAGCTGCGAGACATAGATTTTCAGCTCGAAATGCATTTGGTCGATTTCGTCCTCGCGCCGGTCGATGACGCGGGCCAGTTCAGGGTCCCAATCCCGGAACAGCTTCATCGCGGGCACCAGAATAGCCTGAACCGTTTCCGCCATGCGCAGCAATTCGCGATGGGCACAAGCCAACGCAAGCGGGGCATGATCGAGCGCGCCGGAATCGAGTGCTGATACGCTGTGTCGTTCAGATTGCGGGTGCTTTGGTAGCACCGCGTCCGCTGCGCGCACCAGCCAGGCCACAACGGGCAGGGCGATAACCAAGAGGGCTGCATTGATGCCGATATGCAGGAAAATCGCTTGCTGCCCGACATCTTGCGCAAGTGCCGATAGGTCCAAAACACCGCCGATCAGCAGGCCGAGGAACAGAACGCTGACCGTGCCTCGCGCGGCGAGGTTTCCGAGCACAACAAGCTTGGCTGGACGCTCCCCCGACCATAGCAAGGCAAACGGGATGATCGCACCTCCCAGATTGGCCCCAATCACCATCGCGGCTGCAACCGGCCACGTGATGACCCCGACGCTGGCGAAGGTGGCGTAGGTCAGTACCGAAGCAAGGCTGGAATGCATGACCCACGCCAAAACGGCCCCGATGACAAAGGCACTCAGCAAGTCGGCACTGAAATACGCGCCAATGGCTTGCACAATCTCATTAGACCCGATCGGGGCGGTTGCCTCCCTGATCAGGCCCAGCGAGATCAGAACCAGCGCAAATCCAACCAGAATGCGCCCGATCTGCTTGGCCTTGCGCCCTTTGGCGTTAAGGAACGTCAGAACCCCGATCAGGATCGCAAACGGGATCACGCCCTGAACTGGCAGCAGCAGCACCATCGCCATCAATGCCGAGCCGAGGTCCGCCCCCAGAACAAGCGCCAAGGCAGCTTGCGGTGCGAGTATGCCCGACACCGCGAACCCGGCACCGATCAGGGCGATGGCTGTCGAGCTTTGCATGAGCATCGCGGCAATCGTGCCGCCGCCGGCTGCGGTCAAAGCGTTTCGCGACAATTCCTTCAAACCGCGTTTCACTTGCGGCAGAAAGGCGCGTTCGACTCCCGTACGGATCAACCGAACCGACCAAAGCAGCAGGGCCACGCCAGCCGCCAAATGAGCGGCGATCATAATCATCTGAAATCACCACATCGTCGTCGGGGTTCTGTCGTTCTGCGCATAAGTCTCTCGGGTTTTCATAAGGTTTCCGCAAAAAATGTGGATTTTGCAACAAAAAATCATGAAATTTGTGTTAACTTACACAAAAATGCAGCACATAGTGCGAGCACACAAAAGGGCGCAGTGGCAGTGTCGACCGAGACAAAATCGAAAAAACGCAGCGGTAAGTTCAAGAAATCGGAGCGGCGCAAGAAGATCCTGCTGGAACTAAAATTGCGACCGCATGTGCGGATCAAGGAGCTCGCGCGCGACTTTAACGTCTCAACGGAAACTTTGCGCCGTGATCTGGATGCGCTCGCCAAAGATGGTCTGATCGACCGCGCTTACGGCGGAGCCTCAGCCTCCGGCACCGGTCAATACCCCACGCTGGGGGAACGCACGGCGGCACATGTCGCGGAACGCGAACGCATTGCGCAGCTTGCCGCGAACGAGGTTCTGCAAGGTGAAACCCTGATGATCGATTCTGGATCGACAACCATCGAACTTGCCAAGGCACTGGCCTATCGCGGTGTTGCCTGCACGGTGATCACCAACTCGCTGCCTGTGGCAATGATCATGGGGCAGGAGGCGGCAAACGTCATGCTGTGCCCCGGAGAGTATCTGGCGTCTGAAAACGCGGTGATGGGATCGGAAACGCAGGAATACCTACAGAATTTCCGCGTTGACCGCTGTTTCCTAGGCGCGTCCGGCATGACCGAGCACGGCTTGTTCGATACGGCGCCCGCCATCGCCGGGGTGAAACGCGAGATGCTGCGCTGCGCCGCACAAAGCCATCTCTTGATCGGGTCCGACAAATTCGGCCAGCATGGCTTGGTGCGGTTCGCAGGCTTTGACGCCTTCCAGTCAATCATCTCTGACGCACGGCCCACCGCTGAACTGCTGTCCGCACTCGAAGCTGGGCAGGCCGTGCTGCGCGTGGCCGAACAAACCAACGATCCGGAGTGAACGCGAACACGGCCCGCCGTCTTTTCTTGATTGAACGACGGGGTGCTGGCATGCTGGCAATATTACTCAGGCTCATGCCCGTTCATTGATCAAACAGGATTGCTAGATGTTTCCCGGCGCACGTCTCACAGATCCGGTCAGCCATGATCAGCTTGTCCCAAGCGGGATCATCGCGGTCCCTCTGCCCGGGCGGCCGATCAACGTGATGACCGAAAAGATGCCCGCTGCCGTTATGGGCGATTTCGTACAGTGTACGGGCGTCCTGAGCGCAGGTATCGCACATCCGCCCCTGCTGGGCGCGCCTCCGGCGTTCTTGCCGCCACCACCCTTTGCACCGATTGTGAAAGGCAGCCCCACGGTGATGATCAACAAAATCCCTGCCGCACGCTGGGTTGTTGACAATGTAGGGTGTGGTACGTTTGTCGGTTTCATGCCTCTGGCCGTGACGCGCCGGGTCACCATCGGCTGATCCGCGCCTTGCAATACGCCGCACATCGTGCAGCTATCCGGCCATGTCCGGTCTCAACTTTGATCAACTCAAAACGTTTCTCGCTGTGGTTCGTCAGGGCGGCGTGCGCAAGGCGGCGCACAGTCTGAACCTGACACAACCCGCGATCACTGCACGCATCAAAAACCTCGAAGACACGCTGGCCTGCCAGCTTTTCGACCGCAATACGGGTGGAATGCGGTTGACCAAACGGGGCGAGCTGCTGCTGGCCCATGCCGAGAAGTTCGAACATCTGACAGAACTGGTGGAGCGGGATGTCGTTGACCCGGCTTGGGTCGAACGCCGCCTGCGGTTGGGCGTGTCCGAAACAATCGCGCAATGTTGGCTGCCCGACCTGATTTCCCGCCTGCACGGTCTCTACCCAAAGCTTGAGATCGAGTTCAACGTCGACATTTCGATCAACCTCCGAGCCGGTTTGATGAACCGTGAGATTGATCTGGCGATCCTGCTTGGTCCGGTGTCCGAATTCTCCGTTAACAATGTCGAATTGCCCGGGTTTGACCTGGCCTGGTACGTGTCCGCTCAGGCCGAAGAAGAGCCTGACCCAAGCGCTTACCTCTCACGCCCGGTGCTGACCTACGCCCGCAACACGCGTCCTTTCCGCGAGATCAAAGAAATGTTGTTCGAAAGGGTCGGTCCCGACGTCTCGCTCTTCCCGTCCTCCTCTTTGTCGGCCTGTTTCCGGCTGGTTGAGGCGGATCTCGGCATCGCCGTGCTGCCCAAAGCGCTGGGGCAGGATTATGTCGATGCGGGTAAAATCCGAACATTTGATCCGGGTTGGGTGCCGGCCCCCCTGAAGTTCACCGCGTCCTACCTCGGCGAGTCAAAAAGCCATCTTTTCCAAACCGCGGCTCAGACCGCCTTGAACGTAGCGATTGGCTACTTCGCTGATAAAAATATCTGATCACAATCGACAAAAAATTACAATTTGACCTGATCAGAAGTTCTTGTGACCTTCCCCACAGCGCCACGAAGGGAAAGTGCATTGGGCTATCAGGATCTGAAACTCAGCGATCTCGGCCATGTCCGTCAGGAAATTCGAACGGGCCGCTATGCCTCCCATACTGCGGGTCTGGGGCAGGGGTATTTGCAAGCCAATCTGGCGATCCTGCCACAAGACTACGCGCTCGATTTCATGCGGTTTTGCCAGCGCAATCCGAAACCCTGCCCGATGACCGGCGTTTCCGACACCGGCAATCCGATGATGTTCACGCTTGGGGCTGACATCGATATCCGCACCGATGTGCCTGCCTACAACATCTACCGCGAAGGCAAGCTGGCAGGCTCAGTCGAAGACATCACTGACCTTTGGCAGGACGATCACGTGGCATTCGCATTGGGCTGTTCCTTTACATTTGAACACGCCATGCAAAACGCAGGGATTCCGATGTGGCACGTGGATGCCAACAAGACCGTGCCGATGTTTCGCTCGAATATCGAAACCGTCCCGTCTGGACCGTTCTCGGGCAAAACTGTCGTCAGCATGCGCATGGTTCCAACCGCGCGCGTGGATGAAGTGATCGAAATCTCCCGCCGCTACCCGCTCGCCCACGGCGCGCCTCTTCACTGGGGTGACCCGGTCGAGATCGGGATCACGGATCTCAGTAAGCCCGATTGGGGCGATCCTGCGCCCGAACTTGACGGCCATGTCCCGGTCTTCTGGGCCTGCGGTGTCACACCCCAAGTCGCGATTGAAGCAGCTAAACTCCCGCTCTGCATCACACACAAACCCGGTCACATGCTGATCACCGATGTCGGCGAATGCGCCGAAGTCCCGAATTATCAAATCCAATAAAGTTCAACGGAGGTATCCATGAAGAAACTCGCAACCCTGACCGCCGCCTTGGCCTTGACCGCCGGTGCGGCCTTTGCCCAAAACCCGGTCGTTCTCAAGGCTGTTGGCACATGGTCCAGCCTGACCAATTTCCAGAAACACGAAGCGCCGTTCTTCAACGAACGCCTCGCCGAAGCCTCGGGTGGCGAAATCGTTGGCGATATCCAGTCGCAATCCGGTCTTGGCCTCAAAGGCTTTGAAATCATGCGCCTCGTGAAAAACGGCGTGTTTGACTTTGCCTTCGGTCTGCCGGGCTACGTCGCCGCCGAAAACGCGATCTTCGAAGGCGCGGACCTGTCGTCGCTGACACAAGACATCGACACTCAGCGCAAAGTGTCCGAGGCGTATTTCCCGACGCTCGAAAAAGCATTCGCCGAAATCTACAACGCCAAGCTCCTGATGCTGTACCCGTTCCCAAGCCAGACGCTCTGGTGCAACGCGGAAATCAACGGGATCGAAGACCTCGATGGCAAGAAAATCCGCGTCTACGCCACCACCCTGGGTGATTTCGTCGAAGGTGTCGGCGGCACATCCGTGACAGTGGCTTTCTCCGAAGTGATCCCAGCGCTTGAAAAAGGCGTCGTCGATTGCGGCATCACCGGCACCATGTCCGCCTATGCCGCCAACTGGCAGCAGGTTGCGACCCACGCCTATACGCTGCGCGTTGGTTGGGGCCTCGCCTTTGGTGCGATGAACATGGACAAGTGGAACTCCATG
>CAZCOX010000164.1:0-1984 GCA_964500115.1 uncultured Rhodobacterales bacterium | reverse complement strand
GACTGTGCCGAAAACTGGAACAACACGGTTGGTCCGATCCTCGGTCTGACAGCCAAGGCTGAATAAGACACAGACAGGGGCGGCGCAGATGATGCAGCCGCCCCTTTTGCATCAAAAAGGCAAAGAAAAGATGCTGGACACCCTGCTCAACAAAACCCGGAAAATCAGCCTGATCCTGACATGGGTGGGCGGCACGCTGATTGTGCTTTCGGCATTCCTCGTCACGCTCGAAGTCATCTTGCGCAAACTCTTCAACGTCTCCTTGGGCGGGGCTGACGAAATTTCGGGTTATGCTTTCGGCGTCGCGACCGCCTTTGCACTCAGCTACGCCCTGTTCGAACGCGCCCACATCCGGGTTGACGCACTCATGGGTGTCCTGCCGCGCCCGCTGCATCCCATCGTCAACTTCCTTGGTCTGGCGCTGCTCGTCGGGTTTGCCATGGTTGTCGTCACAATGGTCTGGGGCATGGTCGGCGACACGCTCAAACACGGCTCCCGCTCCATCACACCGATGCGCGTGCCCTTGGCGATCCCGCAAATCCCGTGGCTGATCGGCTGGATCTTCTTTGTCGCGTCCGGCGTTCTGATCGCCTTCGTCGCCATCAAACGTTACGTGGCCGGAGATCCCGATGGCGTTCAGGAACTGATCGGCGTGAAATCCATCGACGAACAAATCGAAGACGAGGCGGTCTAAGCCATGCTGGTCAAAACACTCCTGATCCTGCTGGCCCTCATCGGGCTCGCCGTTCCTATCGCAGCATCCCTCGGCTGGCTTGGCCTGATCCTGCAATGGACAGACAGCCCCATGCCGCTGCACCGCGCAATTTCCGACATGGCGTGGCAAACCAGCACCGATTTCCTGCTCGTCGCGATCCCGATGTTTGTCATGCTTGGCGAAATCCTGCTGCGCGCTGGCATTACCGAGAAAATGTATGACGGCATCGTCAAATGGCTGGGCTGGCTGCCCGGTGGCCTGATGCACTCCAACATCGGCTCATCCGCACTTTTCGCCGCCACGTCCGGCTCGTCCGTTGCAACGGCCGCCACCATCGGCACCGTCGCCATCCCGCAAATTCAGAAACGGGGTTACAACGAACCGCTCTTCCTCGGCACCATCGCCGCGGGCGGCACGCTCGGCATCCTGATCCCGCCATCGATCAACCTGATCCTCTACGGGCTTCTAACCAACACGTCGGTGCCAGAGCTTTACCTCGCTGGTTTCATCCCCGGCTTCCTGCTCGCAGCACTCTTTATTCTCACCGTTGTCATCACCTGCATCATGCGCCCCGCATGGGGTGGCGAAAAGCTGTCATATTCGTGGGGCGAAAAACTCCGCGCCCTGCCGTCGCTTCTACCACCGCTGGGTATCTTCCTGGTGGTCGTCGGATCGATCTACGCCGGTATCGCCACACCGACAGAAGCGGCCTCATTGGGCGTTGTCGCCGCGATGGGTCTGGCGGCTTATAACGGCAAACTCTCGATCGACATGATGCGGCAGGCCATCGAAGGCACCATGCGCACTACAGCAATGATCATGCTCATCATCATCGCCGCAGTGTTCCTGAACTTCGTTTTGTCGATCATCGGGCTGACACAAGCACTCACCGATTTCGTAACCGGCCTCGGCTGGTCGCCTATGCAAACCATGTTGATGATCGTGCTGATCCTCATCGTGATCGGCTGCTTCATGGAGACCCTCTCCATGCTGCTAACCATGGCACCGCTGGTCACGCCAATTGTGGTCGCCATGGGGTTTGATCCGGTCTGGTTCGGCATCCTGCTGATGGTGCTTCTGGAAACCGCCCTCATCACGCCGCCCATCGGCATCAACCTCTATGTCGTGCAAGGCCTGCGCAAAACCGGTGCCATGTGGGACGTCATGAAAGGCGCAATGCCTTTTGTCCTGACCATGTTTGTCATGCTGGGACTACTGCTGGCCTTCCCGGGTCTGGCCCTCTGGCTGCCGTCGCTCTTTTACTGAGCG
>CAZCOX010000163.1:0-7768 GCA_964500115.1 uncultured Rhodobacterales bacterium | reverse complement strand
CACGCGCCACACGGCAAGTGTTGTTATCTGAGCTTTACGTCTCGTTTACAAATGCACTACGCGGCGCGCGCGGGCTCGCGACCTGACGGCGCATCAAAACTGATTCTTGCACGCTGGTGCCGGTCGGTCTGAACGGCGATTTAGGCGTGTGCGGCCTGCCATGCACGTGGGTCGTTCAAGAACGCTTCGACCGCGATCAAAGTGTCCTCACCAAACGCGCTTTGCGCCCGCGCCTCGGCCAACACATCCCACCACGTACACAGGTGGTGCAACGTCACGCCATGATCGCCCAGCGTTGTCGTCGTTTCCGGGAAAATGTCGTAGTAAAAGATCACCGCCGTGTGGCCGCAGGTGGCACCAGTTTCCCGGATCGCATCCACAAAGCTGAGCTTTGAGCCGCCATCGGTGGTCAGGTCCTCGACCAAGAGCACGCGCTGACCTTCGGTCATCGCACCTTCGATCCGGGCGTTTCTGCCGTAGCCTTTGGGCTTTTTGCGCACATAAGTCATGGGCAGCGCCATGCGTTCGGCCACCAGTGCGGCAAAGGGAATGCCTGCTGTTTCGCCCCCTGCAATGTTGTCGAAAGCCTCGAAACCCACATCGCGCATCACGGTAATGGTGAGAAAGTCCATCAGCGTGGAGCGGATTCGCGGGAAAGAGATCAGTTTGCGGCAGTCAATATAGGTGGCGGACGGCTTACCAGAGGACAGGATGAAAGGGTCTTCGGGGCGGAAATTGACGGCACCGATCTCAAGCAGCATGCGGGCGGTGAGCCTCGCGATTTCCTCTTTCGTGGGGTGGCTTGCAGGGATCATCGCGGCGCTCCTTTTTGTTTGCGCCGCTGTACCGGGTTTCAGGTCACAGGAAAAGAGCCGTCGGAGATGCAAAAGGTCGGAGTTTTAGAACCCCAGTCTTAGTTTGCGATACACCAGCACGTCCCTACACGAGACGCACTTTCAAATCAGGCTTTTGCCTTGGTGTGCGGGAAAATCCAGTTCGCCATGTATTTGTGACCCGGCACAATGTGGTCGAATGGGAATTTCGCCATGTGCTTGTGGCCCGGAACGATATGCGCAAACGGGAACTTCGCCATGAACTTGTGACCCGGAACGATATGCGCAAACGGGAACTTCGCCATGAATTTGTGACCCGGTACGATATGCGCGAACGGGAACTTCGCCATGAACTTGTGGCCTGGCACCAAATGGTCGATCGGGAACTTCGCCATGAATTTATGGCCCGGCACCAGAGAGTTCGTGTGTTGTTTGCCATTGATCAACAGCGGGAACGGCCAGTTGGCCATGCGGTTGTGGCCCGGCACGATATGGCCAAAGGGGAATTTGGCCATAAACTTATGGCCCGGAACGATATGGCCGAACGGAAACTTCGCCATGAACTTGTGACCCGGCACGATATGCGCAAACGGGAACTTGGCCATGAACTTGTGGCCCGGCACAATGTGGCCAAACGGGAACTTCGCCATGAATTTGTGGCCCGGGATCAGGAAATCGAACGGGAAGCGGCCGTAACGTTTGCTGCCTGGCAGCAAGAGCCCAATTGGCTTGTCCGCCATGCGCCCGTGACGGGATATCACCATGTCATTGTAGGGCTTGCGGCGGCTGATCAGCGGGATCGGGAAATCCGCCATGTGATACGTGTCGCCGGACTGCTGGCGGCGGCGGGTCAGCATGTAGGGATGTTCGTGCAGAATTTTCAGGCTGCGTTTGCGCTCGTCCTTGTAGAACGTTTCTTCCTGAAAATCGCCCAGATCGGCAGCACCTTTGGCCGACAAGACGTCACGCGTGATCTTGGCCACGCCCAGCGGCTTGTACCCGGCACGCACCGCAACCACCGCGCCGCCCTTGCCCATGCGCTTTTCATACTCTTTGGCAGCATCTTCCGCGACATGGGCCTGTGTCAGCGTCTCGGCCAGCCCGTCAGCACTGTCGTAGATGCGGATGATACTTGGTGACACCCGTTGGCCATACACAAGTTCGCGCTTTGCATGTTCCGCGTGATCTGCGTTTTCAAAATACCGCGTGATAATGGTTGTCATGGTGCCTCCACCGGGTTGGACTGTGAGGGTGCCGCTGCGCGTGGGGTCCGGGTCAGACCGCCGCGCGCCGCAAGCGGGATGGTTATGATGACGGCCACCACCAGGAACGCCATCTCGATCGAGAATACTGTTAGATAGGGCGTCTGGACCGAAAGGCCATTTTGCGTGGGCATCGCAACGATCAGGTCGCGGACCCAGCCAGCCAAGGCCATGCCGATGCCCGCTGCGGTTGCCTGCACGCTCCCCCACGCGCCAAGTGCCAGACCGATGTTGTCGCGCGGGGCCGCGCGCATTGTGGCGGTCAGGGTCGCATGACCAAAGAGCCCTGCCCCCACGCCAATCAAGCCTGTGCCGATCAGGAACAACGGCGTTCCACCGCCATAGGCCGATGCAATAATCGCTGCAAAACCCGGTATGCCGATCAGCGCGCCGGTCAGAGAGGTTGACGATGGCACACCGCCCCGGCTGAGGATGCGCGAGGCCGCGCCAAAGCCGATTAATGTGCCGCCTGCAAGAAGCGCGGTCAGTTTGGTGGTGCTGGCCACGGACAGGCCCAAAGCCTCTCCCCCGTAGGGTTCAAGCAGGACATCAGCCATGCCGAACCCGAACGTCCCAAGCGCGATGATGATCAGCAGGCGCACCATGCCGGGGTTTTGAATGAGTTGGCTCCAGGCCGATGAGAAGCTGATATGCGGAGCCGCTTCCATCGCCCGTGCGCGGGCGCGATTGCGCGCCTCCTGCTTCCACATGGCAAGGAAATTCAGACCCACCGTGACAACAGCTGTGCCTTGGATGACTTGTATCAGGCGTCCGGGCGAATAATTCTCAAGCAGCATGCCATAGACAAGCGCGCTGCCGACCATGCCGAACAGCAGCATAACATACATCAGGCCAACAACTTTTGGCTGATCCGCCTCTTCCACAAGGTCGGTCGCGAGTGCCAGGCCGACGGTCTGTACGGTGTGCACGCCCGCGCCAACCAGCAAAAACGCGGCGGCGGCTGACGTGTACCCAATCCAGCGTGGGGCATCCACGGCCTCGCCATACCCGGACAGAACCAACAGCGCGAAGGGCATGATGGCAAAGCCGCCAAACTGATAGAGCGTACCTTTCCAGATGTAGGGCAAACGGCGCAAACCAAGGGCGGATTTGTAGGTGTCTGATTTGAAACCAATCAGAGCGCGAAATGGCGCAAAGACAATGGGCAAGGCCAGCATCGTTCCGACAAGGCTTGCCGGAACCTGTAATTCAACAATCATGACCCGGTTCAACGTGCCGACCAACAGCACCAGAGCCATGCCAACCGTCACTTGGAACAGCGAAAGTCGCAGCAGGCGCGACAAAGGCACGTCGTCCGTGGCGACATCTGCGAAAGGCAGATAGCGCGGACCAATCGTGGCCAGTCGGTGCAGCACGATGCGACGATAGTCAAACATCCCGGATCACCTGATTAAGGCCGGAAGACACTGATCCAGCATCCCGGCATGACAGAACTGCGGGTCCGCAGACAGGCGCCGCGGGCCCGCAAAGAGACGTGCTACAGCTCAGGTTGTAGCACGGGCGCTTGTATGAGCGCTGTCGTTGAGCTGCCGTCCGGGAGGATGAGCGTCACCTCAAGACTGCCATCAGCCTGCGGGACCACATAGCTGGCCTTCGCTGTGTTCGCTTCTGGCATCATCTGCAGGGCTGCTTCCTGATCGCCGGTACCAAGTTCTTGACCGGAGAGGAAATCAGACACCCAGGATGTGTTGCTCAGAACCGCAACGTGGACCGCGAACGATCCTACAGCAACGGCACCCAGAAAGACCGGCACACCAACGGCGGGTGGCACAACAAGCCACATTTTTGCGTTATTCATGCTGTGTCCTCCTTAGCCGAGCCACGGCGTGGATGCGGCAACCAGGAAGTGCGCGACCAGTGCGATGGCACCAAAGACGCGTGTCCCGTCAATAAGGTAGCTGTGGACTTCCTCAGCTTCCTTCAAAGTCAGACCTGTCGGCCAGACTTTGTCTTCGTCGTCTGTTGACATTGTGAACTCCTCCATTTGGTCAGTTCAGTTTCAGTCGTGGAGTGCTCAGAATTCGGACTTAGAGCCCCAGGACCACCGACATGCACCCCGAGGAATGCCGAAGCCCAGATTCTTATCATTAGAGGCAGATTGTCACATTAAACTGACACAATCAATTGTAAGTTTAAGTTTACACTTGAGGTTGACCGGTAAAAAACCAGCGCTACGGAGACCAGCGCTGCCCGATAGACGCGTCGGTACATATGAATAATCTACGCGACACAGCGCTAAGAAGTGCCGCCTTACGTATTGACAATATTGGAAATTATGGATCGAGTGGACGAGCGAGCCTGATGCGCAGCGGCGACCTGCGCAACTAAGTGTCTAAATTTCGAGCTATTTGGCAGCAGCGCCTAAACTTGGCTCGAAACGGACCAGTGCAAGGGCATCAGCGGGTCGAACACAGTCACCGGGCCATCAGATGAGTTAATCTGTGACGGGTATGTGACAGCTTGGCCTTTGGTCAAAGTGACCTGCCCGGTATTGACCGGAAGACCATAGAACGCAGGCCCATTGAGGCTCGCGAACGCTTCCAACCGATCGAGCGCACCGTCCTGTTCAAACACCTCGGCAAGGATCGAGAGCGTGTTTGTGGCCGTAAAACACCCGGCACAGCCGCAGGGCAGCAACTTGTTGGCATCCGTGTGCGGCGCACTGTCGGTGCCCAGAAAATAACTCGGATCGCCACTGGTAGCGGCCTGCCGCAGTGCCAAGCGATGTTCTTCGCGTTTGGCAACCGGAAGGCAGTAATAGTGTGGTTTGATCCCGCCAGCGAGGATGTGGTTGCGGTTGATCACCAGGTGATGCGTGGTGATGGTTGCGCCAAGGTCAGGCCCCCCTTCCGCTGCATAGGCGACGCCCTGCTGGGTTGTGATGTGTTCCATGACAACCCGTAGACCCGGCGTCGCGCGGCGGATCGGATCAAGCACGCGGTCGATGAACACCGCTTCGCGATCAAAGATATCTATGTCGCTATCGGTCACCTCGCCATGCACACAGAGCGGGCAGCCAATCTCGGCCATACGTTCGAGCACCGGGCGCACCTTGTCAAAGTCGCGCACACCAGATGCGGAATTTGTTGTCGCCCCCGCCGGGTAGAGCTTGACCGCCTTGATCAGCCCGCTGGCATGCGCGGCAGCGAGATCATCGGCATCGGTGTCTTCGGTCAGGTAGAGCGTCATCAAAGGCTCAAACGCGGCACCCTCGGGCAGCGCACGCAGGATACGTTCGCGATAAGCCGCAGCGTCCGTCCCGGTCACAACAGGCGGCACAAGGTTGGGCATGATGATCGCGCGGGCAAAATGGCGCGCGCTTTCAGGCGCGACCGCCTCAAGCATTGCGCCATCACGCAAATGCAGGTGCCAGTCATCGGGTGTGCGGATCGTGAGCGTTTCTGTCATGAGCCTGCGCGTAGCATGCACGCGCTGCCGTTTCCAGATGTGGTGGGCTTTCCATCGATGGAAAGCCCAGGGTCAGGACCCATTAATACTGCCCCCTTAACGCCGAAACATGCGCGATATCAGGGGCTTGCTTCCCGCAGAGAAGACTGGCCGTGTTTTCAAGGGGAGCACGCCGCTGAGATCGTGCATGTCTCTGCGCCCTCCGGGTTCGACGGATTTTGCGCCTGACCGCAGATCAAGAGCTTGAAATAGAACCACTATTCCGGCGCTCCTGATCTTAGCCAGACACAAAATCTGTCGAATTGAGGGGGCAGTATTAATGGGTCCTGACCCTAAGATGCGACGACGAATCTTTACCCCGCCAAGACAGAGCCGCCTTATTTGCGAAACACGAAACACTTGTCGCGCCGCACCATCAGCCACATGACCGTACCGGGTTGAGGAAGAAAGACATTCGGAACCGTGGCTTTGATCAGGCTATTGTCGTGGTCCATGCGAAACTCGACAAGGCTTTCCGACCCCATAAACCGCGCGCGTTCAACGACACCGCGCGCCGGTGTGCCGGTGATCGGCGTCGGGTTCGGCCCCTTGCCATGACGGTCAAAATCAATGCCAACATGCTGCGGTCTAAAGACAATCTCCACCTCTTCACCGTCCGGCACACCGGGGGCGAGGAATTGGCCAAAGGGCGTTTCGGTGAGCGCGCCGCGCACTGTGCTGGTCACCACGTTCACGTCTGAAAAGAACGCCACCGCGGCTTTGTCCGCGGGTGAGTTGTAGATGTTGTAGGGCGCGCCGCGCTGCACGATCTTGCCGTCGCGCATCAACGCGATTTCGTCCGCCATGCGCATCGCCTCTTCCGGCTCGTGTGTGACAAGCAGAACAGATGTACCCTCCTCCTTCAAAAGTGCGAGCGTTTCGTCCCGCACCCCGTCGCGCAGGCGGTTGTCGAGGCCCGAGAATGGCTCATCCATCAGCATGATCGACGGGCGCGGTGCAATCGCGCGCGCCAGTGCCACCCGTTGCTGTTCACCCCCCGACAAAAGGTGTGGATAGGTGTCCATGTAATGCGACAGCCCCACTCGTTCGAGCAATTCGCCCACGCGTAGTTTGCGATCCTCGCGATTGCCCTTAAGACCGAACCCAACGTTGTCGCCCACTGTCAGATGCGGAAAGAGCGCGAAATCCTGAAATATCAGCCCGATGGAGCGCAGCTCGGGCGGCACGCGAAACACGGTGTCGCAGACAAGCTTGCCATCGACATGGATTGTGCCGCTGTCCTGCATATCCACACCGGCGACGATCCGCAGCGTTGTGGACTTGCCGCAGCCCGACGGCCCCAACAGGCAGGTCACATTCCCTGGTTCAATCGACAAAGACACGTCGTTGACCACGCGCTTGCCGTCATAGTCGCGCACGATATTGCGGATTTCGAGCCGGGGGTCTGGCTTGGTCAACGCGGCCTCACGAGGTGTCCGAGTGAAAGGGTCGGATTACCTCGTGCAGCTAACAGGCGCGCGCCGCGCCTGCAAGACCTCAGGCCCGCGTCGTGCCGTCGCCCACAACGATGTATTTGAAACTGGTGAGTTGTTCAGACCCCACCGGCCCGCGCGCATGCATCTTGCCCGTCGCGATGCCAATCTCGGCCCCCATGCCGAATTCGCCACCATCCGCAAACTGGGTAGAGGCGTTGCGCATCAGGATGGCGCTGTCGATCCGTTCAAAGAACCGGTCAGCAGTGGCATCATCCTCGGTCAGGATACAATCCGTGTGGTTGGAGCTAAAGGCATTGATATGCGCGATGGCGCCATCGACATCGTCGACCACTTTGGCGGCGATGATGCTGTCGAGGTATTCGCAGCCCCAATCGGCATCCGTCGCCGCAGTGGTGCCTTCGATGCTTTGAAGCGTCGCGTCGGCGCGCACCTCGACACCGGCATCGAGCAACGCGCGAATGACGCCCTGCCCGATTGTGTCCACAACATCGCGATGGATCAGCAGGCACTCCGCCGCGCCGCAAATACCGGTGCGCCGCGTTTTGGCGTTCAGGATCACGTTGAGCGCTTTGACAGGGTCCGCGTCTTTGTCGACATAGATGTGTACGATGCCTTCGAGATGGGCAAAGACCGGCACCCGCGCTTCGCGTTGGACCAGACCGACAAGGCCCTTGCCGCCACGGGGCACAATCACGTCTACAAAATCGGTCATGGTCAGCAATTCGCTGACTGCCGCGCGGTCACGTGT
>CAZCOX010000162.1:1213-7783 GCA_964500115.1 uncultured Rhodobacterales bacterium | reverse complement strand
AACGGGGCGCGCAACTTGCCCTGCCATCGGGTCCGCCTCGATCAGGCGGACGGTCTCTTCTCCTGTGATATCAATGGCATAGGCGTAGGGCGTCGAGCGCAGTTCAGCCGTTTTGAAGCCTGCGATCAACATGTCGTCGCTCAGGTCGGCGGGCGTTTGCGACAACAGGAATTCGGCGTAGCGGTCCAGATCGGCATCCACCATTTGCCCGGTGGTCAACAACCGCAAGCTCGACCACAACCCGGTCTCAATCAGCATTTCCTCCAACGGATCCTGCGTCAGCGCCCGCAACCGCTCCGCCAAAATATACCCCGCCGTCACGTCTGGCTCTTCGGGGTCTTCTACCAAGGCCCGGTTCAACAAGATGCGCCCACCCGGCAAATGTGCCGTGGTCGCAACGCCGCCCGGCACCACCACCAGTGCGCCCCGCTGGCCCGGCCCCAGAACACGCGACGCCAGACGCCGCAAGGGCTCGCGCGCCTCGCGGGTCATGCAGGCCTTGCCCGAAATCCGTGTGATCCGCGCCAAGAGCGCATCGCCGATCTCGGCACGTTTGACCGCGGGCACAACTTGTACCGTGTGCCGCAAGAGCGCATTGGGCAGCCAAATCAGGATCGCCGCGATCACCAGACCGGCAATCACCCCGGTGATCCAGAATCGCAGCTTGCCGGGCTTGGCACGGCTTTTGTCGATGGCAGCGCGCACGGTTTCGATCGCCTCGATCATCTCGACGCTGTCATTGTCGATCTCAAGCGTCTCACCCGGGTCGCCATCGGGGTGATAGATCGCCGGCCGCTGCCCCTTGTTCGATCGCGCCACGGCTGCAATCGACCAATGCGCCAACACGTTTTCGCGCAGATCAAAGATCGTCAGCGATGCGTCCCCCAGCGACACGATCACATCCTTGCGCTGGTCGGCGGGGGATGCACGCCAAACGCCTGCGGCCTCAAGCCGTTGAAATTCCTTCAGCGCTGTCATGCGGGCTGCTCTGCCTCATTCATTGGCAGGCAGCGTACACGCGTCAGCGATTCCGCGCAATGCGAGGCGTACGCGCGCCTGCATGGACCAAGGCGTCCACGGAGGCGGAATAAAAATCTGCGTTGCGCGAGACCGGCCCAAGAAGGCGCTACCGCCCGGCGCAGGTCCGGGAACTGCCCGACCTCCCCCAAGAGGGCAGTTTAAGATCTATCCAGCAGAATTTGCGTTTCCCGATTGGCGATGGCGCCCGCAAAAGTGTGGTCTTGTATGCCCTCCAGTTCGGGCACAACCCGGACTTGCGCAACCCGCCCTCAAAGCGCCTTCGCGCGCTCCCGAAGCTGAAACTTCTGGATCTTGCCTGTCGATGTCTTCGGCAGTTCCTCGAACACAACCGCCTTGGGGGTCTTGAACCCGGCCAGCTTCGTGCGCGCGTAAGCGATCAGGTCAGCCTCGGAAACCTCATGCCCGTCCTTGAGTTCGACGAAGGCACAAGGCACTTCACCCCATTTGTCATCCGGCTTGGCCACTACGGCACAGAGGAGCACCGCGTCATGGCCCATCAACGTGCCCTCAACCTCAACCGAAGAGATATTCTCGCCACCCGAGATGATGATGTCCTTGGCGCGGTCCGCGATTTGCACGTGGTTGTCCGGATGCATGATCGCGATGTCACCTGAATGGAAATGCCCGCCTGCAAAGGCCTCTGCCGTGGCGTCCGGGTTTTTCAGATACCCCTTCATCACCGAATTGCCGGTGATCACAATCTCGCCCTGTGTCGCGCCATCGCGCGGCACCGGCGCGCCGGTATCGTCTATGACATCCAGCTTTTCCATCATCGGGAACGCCACGCCTTGCCGCGCCTTGATCGCGGACTGTTTTTCTTGATCCAGCCCGTCCCACTCTGCGCCATTCCAAAGGCATTCGGTGACATGGCCATAGGTTTCGGTCAGCCCGTAAACTTGCATCACGTTGAAGCCCAGATCGCCAATTTTGGCGAGCGTTGCCGGAGCAGGGGGCGCGCCTGCGGTGTAGACCTGCACAGCATGATCAAAGGTGCGGCGCTCTGCCGGATCAGAATTGACGATCATGTTCAAAACGATGGGCGCGCCGCCGAAATGGGTCACGCCTTCATCCGCAATCGCGTCGTAGATCGCCTTCGCGCTGATGTCGCGACAGCAGACTATCGTGCCGCCCAAAAGCGGCATCATCCACGTGTGGTTCCATCCGTTGCAATGAAAGAGCGGCACAATCGTCAGGTATTTGGGCCGCAGCGTCAGTTGCCAGCTGACAACCGTACCCATCGTCATCAGATATGCACCGCGGTGGTGATAAACGACGCCCTTTGGCCGCCCCGTGGTTCCAGATGTGTAATTGAGCGCAAGGCTTTCCCATTCATCCTCTGGCATCAGCCATTTGAAATCCGGGTCGCCGCTGGCCAGAACATCTTCGTATTCAGGATAGTCGCTCGTAGCGCTCACACCGCTGTGCGGATCGGCCACTTCGATCACCTTGGGCGCATCACCCTCCATCAACTCAATGGCTTGCGCCAGAACCGACATAAACTGCGGATCGCACAGAACGACCTTCGCCTCACCGTGATCGAGGATGTAGGCAATTGTATCGACATCGAGCCGGGTGTTGATCGTGTTGAGCACACCGCCGCAGGCCGGCACCCCAAAATGCGCCTCGGCCTGCGCCGGGATATTCGGCAAAAGCGTGGCAACCACCTCGCCGGGTTCCACGCCCAAACTCACCAGGGCAGACGCCAAACGGCTGACGCGTTCGCGGTACTCCGCATAGGTCTTGCGGTGTGATCCGTGTACAACCGCCAAAACGTCGGGAAAGACTTCCGCCGCGCGTTGCAAATGCGACAAGGGCGTCAACGGCACATAGTTTGCCGCGCGCTTTTCCAGCCCGGTTTCATCCCGCATCCAACCCATGATTGCCCCTCCCGTTTGCAGTCGTAATCGCTGACATAGCGCAGGGATTTAGATTCGCGAAAGCAATTCCTTGCCTCACCCGACCGGCAATGGCACCTGTGTGAAATGATCATCTCTCCGGGCCGCAAGTTCATCTTTGTCCACATCCCGAAAACGGGCGGCACGTCGATGGCTTTGGCGCTTGAGGCACGGGCACATAAGGACGACATCCTGATCGGTGACACACCCAAAGCGCGACGGCGCAAGGCCCGGGCCAAGACGCTCAACGCCAAGGGGCGCGTCTGGAAACACAGCACGCTTGCCGACATTCATGGCGCGCTGTCCGAGGAAGACTTGCGCGGGATGTTCGTCTTCACGCTTGTGCGCAACCCGTGGGATCGGATGGTCAGCTATTACCACTGGCTGCAAGACCAAAGCTTTGACCATCCTGCCGTGTCGCTCGCAAAGAAGACGGATTTCGACGGTTTTGTGCGCGCACCCCAAACCGCTCAGAGTTTCAAATCCAACCCGTATCGCAGCTATGTAAGCAATTCCAATGGTGCCGAGCGCGCAAATGCTTTCGTCCGGCTCGAGGCGTTGGAGGAGGACCTCGCGCCGATCACAGAGCACCTTGGTTTCCCGCTCGACATCCCTCATGTGAACAGGTCGCAGCGCCCAAGCGATTATCGCCTCGCTTATTCAGACGCGACGGTAGAGGCTGTGGCCAGCATGTGCGCCGAGGATATTTCACGCTTCGGATACGTATTTTCTGCCTGAAAAGGCGGCATTAAGCGTTGGATTGCTGCATAAGTGAGCATGTTCGCTCAAAATGCTGCGGCGCAGCATTTGCAGAGCCATGCGTTAACGAATTTAAGCTACGCTCCATCCAACACGCGGAAGACGTGGCACTCTGAAACCGGGAGGACACTTGAAAAAGGAGTTTTCCCTTGTGTCTGACTGCCGAAGCGCTTGCTTTATTTCTCAACATGATTTCCGGCCCCGAGATTTCCATGGAGCCTGGCCGCATCATCGTGCACGCCGATACCCGCGATGCCCATTGGGTTTCGGTCGAGGATGAATGGTGCACAATGGCCCCACAACTCGACCGTATCGCGCGGCAAGCGGCTCTGACGCTCAAGTGAGAACACCCGCACCAAACGGTGCGGGTGTCTGAGATTAAGCAAAACGGGTCGCTTCAAGCGGCAAGCAAATTTGAATTTGCTTGCCCAAGCGATTTCCAAATCGCTTACGCGGCCTCAGCCGTGGGACCAAAGCGGCCATAAAAACTCTGCCCCTTTGCCGCCATGTCGCGCAGCAGGTCAGGGCAGGCAAACCGATCCCCATGGGACGCCGCCAGTGCGTCACACCGCGCCGCTGCGTATTCTGCGCCCAGCATGTCGAGCCAGGACAGCGGGCCACCGGACCACGGCGCAAAGCCCCAGCCAAGGATCGCCCCCACATCGCCTTCGCGGATGTCCATCAGCACGCCTTCTTCCAAAGCGCGCACCGCCTCCAGCGATTGGACAAACAGCAACCGGTGCTGCACGTCGGTCAGGTCAGGCTGTACATCCGCTTCCGGGTACTGTGCCTTGACCACCTCAGACAGGCCTTGCCGCTTGCCTTTTTCATCGTAATCATAGAACCCGGCCTTGGATTTGCGGCCCAGACGGCCTTCACCTTCCATCCAGAAGATCACTTCGTCCCCGGCACCATCCGGGTAAGCATCGCCCATCGCCGCCTTGGTCGCGCGGGCAATCTTGGCACCCAGATCAATCGACGTCTCGTCGACCAACTGCAACGGCCCCAAGGGCATGCCCACCATCTTGGCGGCGTTTTCGATCAAGGCAGGCGACACGCCTTCCTTCACCATCCGAATGCCTTCGTTGACGTAGGGAAGGATGCAGCGGTTGGCGTAGAAGAACCGCGCGTCGTTCACCACAATCGGCGTCTTGCGGATCTGCCGCGCGAAATCGAGCGATTTGGCCACGGCGCGATCCCCAGTTTCCTTGCCCTTGATGATTTCGACCAGCATCATCTTCTCAACGGGTGAGAAGAAGTGAATGCCGATAAACTGCTCGGGCCGTTTGCTCGCCTTCGCCAATTCGCTGATCGGCAGGGTGGAGGTGTTGGTGGCAAAGATGCAGTCCTCGCCAATCACCGCCTCAACCTGTTCTGTGACCTCCGCCTTGATCTTGGGGTCTTCAAACACCGCTTCGATGATCAGATCACAGCCCGCAAGCGCCTGATAATCCGTGGTCGCGGTGATCCGCGCCAGCATGGCATCGGCCTTATCCTGCGTGATCTTGCGGCGCGACACGCCTTTCGCGGTGTACTCCGCCGAATAGGCCTTGCCGCGATCCGCTGCGTCCTGATCCCGGTCGAGCAGCACAACGTCAATGCCTGCTTGCGCCGACACCAGCGCAATACCCGCACCCATCATGCCCGCGCCCAAGACGCCAACCTTTTTGACCGACTGGTCTTCGACACCCGCAGGCCGCACCGCACCCTTTTCCAACGCACCCTTGTTGATGAAAAGCGACCGGATCATGGCCGACGAAGACGGGTTCATTAGAACATTCGTAAACCATCGCGCCTCGATCTTCAGCGCCGTATCAAATGGCACCAACGCGCCTTCGTAGACGGCAGAGAGCAGCGCTTTGGCCGCCGGATACACACCCTTGGTCTTGCCATTCACCATTGCAGACGCACCCACATAGGTCATGAACCCTGCCGGGTGATAGGGCGCACCACCGGGCATCTTGTAACCCTTTGCGTCCCATGGCTTTACGATATCAGCATCCGTTGCGTTCAGCACCCATTCGCGCGCCGCCGCGACCGGATCGTCCACCACTTCGTCAATCAGACCAGCCGCTTTGGCTTTCTTCGGGTCAGACAGCTTGCCTTCCAGCAGGAAAGGCGAAGCCGCCATCGCGCCCATCTTGCGCACCAACCGTGTCGTGCCGCCCGCGCCCGGGAAGATGCCAACAAGGATCTCCGGCAGGCCGATCTTGGCCTTCGGGTTATCCGCGCAGAAGATCCGGTGGCAGGCTAACGGCACTTCGAGGCCAATCCCCAAAGCCGTGCCAGGCAAAGCGGCCGCAATCGGCTTGCCGCCTTTATTGGTCTTCGGGTCCATGCCCGCCCGCTCGATCTTGCGCAGCATCTGGTGGCCGTTCATCGTAAAATCGAACAGCGCCTGCGCCGGGTTGTCGCCCGCCTCGGCGCGGATCGTTGCCAACACGTTCAGGTCCATGCCTGCGGCGAAATCAGGCTTGCCGCTGGTGATCACGATGCCTTTGACCGCATCATCCGCAAGCGCGTCATCCACCAGATCGTTCAGTTCGATTTGCGACGCCTTGCTCATCACGTTCATCGACTTGTCCGGGACGTCCCAGGTGATGATCGCCACGCCATCGGCATGTTTTTCCATAGTGAAATCAGTCATTTTGATCCCTCTTTCCATTAGGGCTGTGGCCGGTCCATTCATGGTGACCACGTGCGTTCATGATCGACGACATCTGCCATCCCTTTGACGAAGGGTGCAGCAAAGCCGACGAGGTATACGGGTCCGTCGCGCGTTTGCCGCGTGACAGAAGTTCGGTTCTGTAGGTGCCGATAAACGTGCCGTCCCGGCAGTCTTCGAGCGCAATGGCTTCGCGATGCACGGTGTCCA
>CAZCOX010000162.1:0-1113 GCA_964500115.1 uncultured Rhodobacterales bacterium | reverse complement strand
GCGCAACCGCTTGGCCAGTTCAGAGGGCAACACCAATGGCATCAGCGCATCCGCATGACCGGGGTCTTGCGACACCGCATAATTGCTGGCCCGGATACGCCAGCCTAGCGGGCCGCCGCGTTCAAGCTGTGACAAGACCGGAAAGGGCTGCCGCACCCGTTGATCCCGGACAAAGATATGCGCCTCATGAGTGGCGTTGATCTTGTCCGGCCCATCATATTCTGCGGCAATGCACATCCGGATCACGCGCGTCACACCGGCTTGCGCGTAATGCCCCCGCACGCTTTCAAAGATCGCATGCAGATCACACGCATTGTCCAGTTCGATCACGCCCTCTTCGGTCGCGTGGGTGTAGGGCAAGGCAAAGGCGCACAGAAACGTCTCGAAATCCCCGGCTTGCATGGCGTTGCCGGTTTCTTCGAGCAGCATTTCCGAAACGGTCCAGGCTGGAACGTCTGCGCTTTCGCCCGTCATTACGTTACACCCGCTCGATAATCGTCGCGGCCCCCATACCAGAAGCGATGCAGAGCGTGGCAAGCCCCGTGCCTTTGCCCGACCGCTCTAATTCGTCCAGCAGCGTGCCAATGATAATCGCACCTGTGGCACCCAGCGGGTGGCCCATGGCAATCGATCCGCCGTTGACGTTCACCTTGTCGCTGTCCACGTCAAAAGCCTGCATGAAGCGCAGCACAACGCTGGCAAAGGCTTCGTTGACTTCAAACAGATCGATGTCCGAAATGCTCATCCCGCTATCGGCCAGGATTTTCTCGGTCACCGGCACGGGGCCGGTCAACATGATGGTCGGGTCGGTGCCGATCTTGGCGGTCGCCTTGATCCGCGCGCGCGGTTTCAGCCCCCACTTTTCGCCAAACGCCTTGTTGCCGATCAGAACACCGGCCGAGCCATCAACGATGCCCGAGGAATTGCCCGCGTGGTGAATGTGATTGATCTTTTCCAGATGCGGGTACTTCATCAGCGCCACGGCGTCGAAACCCGGCATCACCTCGCCCATCTGCTGGAACGACGGGCTGAGCGCACCCAGCGCCTGCATGTCGCTCCCGCGGCGCATGTCTTCGTCACCGTCCAGCATGCCCCGACCGTTCTGCTCCGCCC
>CAZCOX010000161.1:5235-7831 GCA_964500115.1 uncultured Rhodobacterales bacterium | reverse complement strand
CGGAGCTTTGATATGGCGAATATCCTGATCATCGACGGTCATCCCGACAGCAATTCTGCAAGGCTGTGCCACGCTTTGACGCAAGCCTATGAAGAGGGCGCGACGGCAGCTGGTTACATGGTCGAGCTTTGTCGTCTGGCAGATCAGCCGGTGTCGTTCATGCGGTCCAAGTCTGAGTTCGAGGATGGTGACGTGCCAGACTATGCGAAGGTCGGACAAGAGGCGATCCTCAGAGCGGATCACATTGTATTGGTGTTCCCGCTTTGGCTGGGCACGATGCCTGCGATGCTAAAAGCGTGGATGGAGCAGACGTTTCGTTATGGCTTTGCGATGGAGGTACATGAACGCGGGTTCAAGCGCCTGCTGAAAGGAAAGTCGGCACGTGTCATCGTCACCATGGGCATGCCGGCGTTTTTCTATCGGCTTTACTTTTTTGCGCATGGCACTGGCGTTCTGAAACGGTCAATTTTTGGATTTGCGGGGATTGGGCCGATCCGACAGACGCTGATTGGAGGTGTTGATCAACTGGGAGATGCCGGTGTCCGCAAGTGGTGCAAAAAGTTGCGCACATATGGGGCGACAGCGACGTAAGGTCAGCCTGCATACAAGTCATGTTCGCGTGAACGACCGCATGCATCCGCTTGTTTTTGTTCAGGCCATGCTAGGTTCGTTAACACTTGCCTGACCGCGCGCGCAGTTGGTAAGTGTCAAGCCAAGTAGACAGCGGACAATCTGAATGATCCTGACCACCACTGAAAACCAAGCCGATCTGCCCCGGTATTTTGCACAAGTTTTTGCGCAAGCCGAAAAGCTGCAAACCGGACGTGTCGATTTCATCATGCCCGACGGACGGCGGTTTCGGGCCGAAGGTGCAAAGCCGGGCCCGGTGGCGGAGATCGAAGTGCATAACCCCGACCTTTTTGCGCGATTGATCCGGGAAGGTGATCTGGGGTTCAGCGATGCATATCTGGAAGGGTGGTGGAGCACGCCCGACCTGCAGGCGTTTATGGATTTCGTTCATGGCGACAATAACGAGGTCTACGATGGTTTTCCGGGTATGAATCTAGTGCGCTGGTACGAGCAGATGCGCTTTTGGCTGCAATCGAATTCCAAGCGGCAGGCCAAGAAGAACATCAGCTACCATTACGATCTGGGAAATGACTTTTACGGCCTGTGGCTTGACGACACGATGACGTATTCCTCAGCATTGTTTGAAACCGGGCAGGAAAGTACTGAAAAGGCGCAGACGGCAAAGTACAAAAGCATGGTGGATCAGATGGGTGCGCAACCCGGCGATCATGTGCTTGAGATCGGCTGTGGTTGGGGTGGCTTTGCAGAATACGCGGCCAAAGAGCGGGGCCTGCATGTCACCGGTCTGACGATCAGTGAAGAGCAGTACAAATACGCTGTGGAGCGCATCGAAAAAGCGGGTTTGGCGGATCGTGTGACCTTCAAGCTGCAGGATTATCGTGACGAAACCGGGCAATATGACGGAATCGCGTCGATTGAGATGTTCGAAGCCGTGGGCCAGAAATACTGGCCGACCTACTTCAAATCGGTGAAAGACTGCTTGAAGCCGGGTAAAAACGCCACGTTGCAGATCATCACAGTCGAGGATGCGCGGTGGGAGATTTACAATCGGGGTGTTGATTTCATTCAGAAATATATCTTCCCTGGCGGAATGCTCCCCAGTCCTAGCGTGTTGCGGCAAGAGGTTGAGAAGGCTGGGCTGACGGTTGCCCGATCCATTGAGTTTGGTGAAAGCTACAGCCAGACGTTACGCCGCTGGCACGAGACCTTTAACGAAAAATGGGATCAGGTCGCGAAACTGGGTTTTGACGAGCGGTTCCGGCGCATGTGGAATTTTTATCTGACCTCTTGCGCGTCAACTTTTCATAGCGGAAACTGCGACGTGACGCAGATAACGATCACGAGACCCGCCTGACATGCCAACGGCCGCCAAAGCGATTGCAGCACTCTGTTTGGCGGCTTTGGCATATATTTCCTCGGAACTGGTCAAGACCCTGCTGCCGGAAATCGTGAATTGGGGTAACTTTTCGATTTGGAATGCCGCTCTCGGAGCGGTGGTCGGCTGGTTTGTTGTCGGCAGTCGTGCCGGTCGCGGCACCAAAGATGCCATCGGCAACGGGATCACGGGCGTGGCTGCGTTGATCTTTTGGGCGCTTTTTCTGCACGCGTCTTATGAGATGTTCCAACTGTCCATGAAGCGGCGCTTTGACGGACCGGTCGAGGCATTTGCCGCAGTTTTTGAGATTGGCATCGAGTATGGGTCACTGTTCTTGAACCCGATGATGATTGTCGTTTTCATCATCGGCGCGCTGGTGACCGGTTACTTGTCGGAATACGCCGCGCGGCATTGGAAGTAACCCACGTTGGGCAATCTGTTTTTCTATGGAACGCTGTGCCATGTCCCGCTGTTGGAAGCGGTTCTTGATGCCGCTCCGGGCAGTTTGGGTCACCGGATCTCTGAGGCGCACTTGGATGGGTTTGGCGTCTATTGGGTTAAGGATCAGCCGTATCCAACCATTCAGTCGAACGGCTCTTCCAGCGCCGTCGGGATCGTTCTGAAAGATGT
>CAZCOX010000161.1:0-5135 GCA_964500115.1 uncultured Rhodobacterales bacterium | reverse complement strand
TTCGATGCAGCACTTGTGCTGCCCTATGATCCCAAAACCGACCGATTGCTGCTGATTGAACAGATGCGGTTTGGCCCGCTGTGGCGGGAGGACCCCAACCCTTGGATATTTGAACCGATTGCCGGGCTTGTCGATGCTGGCGAAGACCCGATGGAAACCGCCCGCCGCGAGGCGCAGGAAGAGGCGGGTCTTGCACTGGGGCCGATGGAGTTGATGACACGGGTTTATGCCTCGCCCGGGTATTCGACCGAATTCTTCCACTGTTTTCTGGCTGTTGCGGACCTTTCCAGTTATGAGGCGCAAGTGGGTGGGTTGCTGTCAGAACACGAGGACATTCGCAGCCATGTCATGTCATTTGACGAGGCGATGGGCCTGATTGCGACGGGCGAAGTAAATGCCGGGCCGCTTGTCATGATGCTCTACTGGCTTGCCGCGCATCGTGATCGATTGCGCGCTGCTGCTTGAGTTCCGGGCACGGCACGCCTACACCGATTTCAAACATGTTGCGATGGGAGACGACATGCATTTTGCAGAGAATCTGGCCGAGGCTATCGGCAACACGCCACTCATCAAGCTGCGCAAAGCCAGCGAAGTCACAGGCTGCACCATCCTGGGCAAAGCCGAGTTTATGAACCCTGGTCAATCGGTTAAGGACCGCGCGGCGCTCTACATCATCAAAGACGCGATCGACAAAGGCCATCTGAAGCCCGGTGGCACAATTGTTGAAGGCACGGCAGGGAACACTGGCATTGGCCTCGCACTGGTTGGCGCGTCGATGGGATTCAAAACGGTGATTGTGATCCCCGAAACGCAGAGCCAGGAAAAGAAAGACATGCTGCGCCTGGCGGGTGCGCAATTGGTTGAAGTGCCAGCGGCCCCGTACCGCAATCCGAACAACTATGTGCGTTATTCCGGGCGTTTGGCGGAGGCGCTGAACAAAACTGAACCCAATGGTGCGATCTGGGCCAACCAGTTTGACAATGTTGCCAACAGGCGTGCCCATATTGAAACGACCGGGCCCGAGATTTGGGAGCAGACCGAAGGCAAGGTTGACGGGTTTACCTGCGCGGTGGGGTCGGGCGGCACATTGGCGGGTGTTGCATCGGTCTTGCAACCAAAGGGCGTCAAGGTTGGCCTGACAGACCCGATGGGATCGGCCATCTATTCATTCTACACCACCGGCGAATTCGCTGCCGAAGGTGGCTCGATCTCGGAAGGGATCGGGCAGGGGCGGATCACCGCCAACCTCGAAGGGTTCACACCTGATTTTTCATGCCAGGTCACCGACGAAGAGGCGTTGCCCATCGTTTTTGACCTGATGAAGGAAGAAGGATTGTGCATGGGTGGGTCAACCGGCGTGAACATCGGCGGTGCAATCAAACTGGCAAAAGAAATGGGGCCCGGCCATACGATTGTGACGATCCTGTGTGACTACGGTACCCGCTATCAGTCAAAGCTATACAACCCGGCATTCCTCAAGGAAAAAGGTCTACCGGTGCCAGATTGGCTGGATGGTAACCCTTCCTCCGTACCCACCGTTTTTGAAGACGCATGATCCGTTTGCTGGCCATTGTCAGGGCAGCAGTCATCGTCATGTTGCTGGGCGTGGCGCAGGTCGCCGCGCAAACCGAAGGCGTGGACCTCAGCAAATGGGACGATGTTGCGCAGCGCGCGGAGCAGGCTGTTGAGGCCGAGTCCGCGTCGATCCAGGCGTTAGAAACGCTTCGAAGTGATGTTGCGGCGTATCGTGACGCGTGGTTGCAGGTTCAAAATGCCGGTGACCCGCGCCTGGGGACGCTGCAATCGCAACTTGATGCGCTTGGTGCTGTGCCCGAAAACGGCGAGGAACCCACCGAGATCAGTCAACGCCGAGCCGAGCTAGAACGCCAGATTGCTGACCTGAACGCGCCTTTGCGGCGCGCGGAAGAGGCTTATACACGGGCTGATGGGCTGATCGCAGAAATCGATACGATCATCAGGTCGCGTCAGACAGATGCGCTCTTGCGGCGTGGCGAAGAACCTTTGGACCCACGATTATGGCCTGCCGCCGTAGGCGAATTGGGGGCGACCGGGCAGGAGTTGATCGATGAGGTGACGACCAATTGGTCCAACGACGTGCGGCGCACGGAATTCATCAATGATTTGCCCGCGATCCTACTGACCGTCGCCATAGCATTGATGCTGTTGTTCCGCATGCCCGCGATTATCGAACGTCTGGGTGAATGGCTGCGCAGCAAGACGCGGCGCGGGACGGGTGTCTGGACAACCCTATTATCGTTGCTTCGTGTCGTCTTGCCGGTTGCTGGTCTGACCTTGTTTGTACAGGCGGCCGACGTGAGCGGGCTGTTGGGCCCTCTGGGCGCTCAGGTTTCCGTCTTGCTGCCATTTGTGCTGGCTGTTGTGCTTTTCGTACAGTGGCTCGCGTCGCAGCGGTTTGGCAACGACGTCGAGTTGCACACGATGTCGCTGCCGCCCGAACGTCGCCGTGAAGCCCGCTACTACGCAAATGCACTCGCGTGGTTATTAGCGCTCAATATCCTGATCACACGGATCGGCGATATCGATGAATGGAGTGAAGCAACGATCGCCGTCTTGTCTTTGCCCGTTCATGTGCTCTGCGGTCTGGTGCTGTTCCGCCTTGGCCAGATCATGGGCACCGCTGCGCCAATGGATGATCCGGACGAGACGGAAAGCGATGGCGTTGACAGGACGGGCTTTGCTGTGCGCATCGCGCGGCTGGCCGGCAAGGGCGCGATGGCCGTTGGCGTTGTCG
The DNA here is from genome assembly GCA_964500115.1 of uncultured Rhodobacterales bacterium. Classification (GTDB taxonomy): domain Bacteria; phylum Pseudomonadota; class Alphaproteobacteria; order Rhodobacterales; family Rhodobacteraceae; genus Marivita. The sequence continues at coordinate 2,362 of CAZCOX010000161.1, read as the reverse complement.
GGCCGATCCTCTCGGCCATCGGATATCTGAATGTCGCTCAGGCGATGATCTTTCCGACGATTCTGAGTTTGGGATTGTTTGCCTTTCTGCTCACGCTCCAGAATTTTGTGGGCGACGCCTACCACCTCGTCACAGGCAAGACGCTTGATCAGGCAGGCAGTCTGATACCGGTCTTCTCGGGCGCCGTTTTGTCCCTAGCAGCACTGCCGTTCCTGGCGCTGATCTGGGGCGCGCGCGTCGCTGACCTGACAGAGCTTTGGGCGCGGTTCCAGGCCGGTTTTGCCTTGGGCGACACCCGCATATCTCCGACAGACTTCCTGACCTTTGCGGTGGTCTTTGCTATTGGCTATATGGTGACGCGCCTGTTGCAAAGCGGTCTGCGCGGGTCGGTACTGCCCAAAACACGTATCGACAAAGGCGGGCAAACGGCCATCGTCTCGGGCACGGGCTATGTCGGTATTTTTCTTGCGGCGATCATCGCAATCACGGCCGCTGGAATCGATCTTTCAGCCTTGGCAGTTGTCGTTGGTGCCTTGTCGGTTGGTATCGGTTTTGGCCTGCAAAACATTGTTCAAAACTTCGTCTCGGGCATCATCTTGTTGATCGAGCGCCCCATCTCGGAAGGCGACTGGATTGAAGTGAACGGGCAGCACGGTACGGTCAAAGATATCTCCGTCCGTTCCACTCGGATCGAGACCTTTGACCGGACGGATGTGATTGTGCCCAACGCCGATCTGGTGTCGAACTCGGTCACCAACTACACGCGCGGCAATGTGCTTGGGCGGCTCATCTTGGACGTTGGCGTGGCTTACGGCACAGACACCCGCAAGGTCGAAGACATCCTCTACAAGATTGCCCGCAACCACGACATGGTGCTGATGAACCCGGCCCCGTTTGTGCATTTCAAAGGGTTTGGTGCAGATTCCCTCGATTTTGACGTGCGCGTCATTCTCAGGGACGTGACCAAAACCCTGGTCGTGCGCACCGAAATGAACCACCAGATTAACGAAGCCTTCGCGGAAGAGGGGATCGAGATACCCTTTGCGCAACGCGATGTCTGGCTGCGTAACCCCGAAACCCTGCGCGCGTTGGACGGTGACGCGCCGTCGCAATCCCCCGACCAGAATGAGGAGCCGTCGCAATGACCGCAGAACCGGCGTATCGCACCGACCCTTATGCGCGTGACCTTGGCGCGCAGGTTTTGGGGCACACCGAAGAGGGTGGCGTCATCCTCGATCAGTCGCTGTTCTATCCGACCGGCGGCGGGCAACCCGGTGACAGTGGTTGGATCGACTGGGATGGCGTGACCTTGCCAGTCGCCACAACGGTGAAAGGCTCTGCAGGTGCCAGTGTTCTGGTGCCTGCCGAACCTGCACGGTTGCCGCCCGTGGGTGCGCATGTGCTGCAACGTTTGGATTGGGAACGGCGGCACAAACACATGCGCGTGCACACCGCGCTGCACCTGCTGTCGGTGGTCATCCCCTTGCCTGTCACCGGTGGCTCGATCTCTGCCGGGCGCGGGCGGCTGGATTTCATGATGCCCGAACCACCCGAAGACAAAACCGCAATCGAAGAGGCGCTGAATCAGCTGATCGATCGCGACCTGGTGGTGGGCGAAGATTGGATCACCGAGGAAGAATTGGATGCCAATCCCGGCCTGGTCAAAACGATGTCCGTGCAACCGCCGCGTGGCAATGGGCGGGTGCGGCTGGTCTGGATCGGCGAAGGCGACGATCAGGTTGATCTGCAACCCTGCGGCGGCACGCATGTTGCGCGGACAGGCGAGATCGGGCGTGTGCTGATCGGCAAGATTGAAAACAAAGGCAAGCAGAACCGCCGCGTCAATATCGCTTTGGAAGTCTGATGCACCGTGCGCTTTTTTCGGTTGTCGCAGTGTTCTTGGCGCTGATCGGGCTTGTTCTGCTTTTGAACCCGGAAAGCTACCTGTCGATCTACGTGATCGACTATGACACTGGCATGGATTTTGCGGCGCGACGCTTTGCTCCGGTGGTTTTGGCCATGGCAGTCGTGTTGTGGCTGGCGCGAAACCTGTCGGATTTTGTATTCGTAAAGCAGCTCTGCTGGATGGCGGTCTTGGCCTTTTGGGCAGTGGCCGCGACCGGTGTTCATGCTTGGGCAACAGGGCAGGCGGGCGCTGCCATTCTGGTTGCCGCTGCCACAGAAGTCGTTGTGGGGGCGCTCTTTGTTGTGGCGGCAACACGCGTGGTCAAAGCATGACCGAATTCGATTGAACAAGTGTCACAATCGCTCTTGCATCCCCTGTGCGCTTTCACATAGACACGGCCTCGGACAGGTGGCCGAGTGGTCGAAGGCGCGCGCCTGGAAAGTGCGTAGGCGGGAG
>CAZCOX010000160.1:0-7863 GCA_964500115.1 uncultured Rhodobacterales bacterium | reverse complement strand
GTGCGGTGCTAGCGTTGCGCCCACGGCGATCATTGCGGCCAGCCCTACAAATATGCTGATGGTTTGCGTGTTTGCCTTGAAATTCCACATCTGTCCAAATCCATTGTTGGTTAAATCGATTTGGTCGGAATGCCATTCGGACGTATCTGAACGACGTCAGAATGCGCCGAAAACCGTTTCTATTGTTTCAGTCACCGTTAGTTGGGTGGATCAAAAATGTACCCGATGCCCCGCGCAGTCCGAATGATCTCGGGTTTGGCGGGATTCTTTTCGATCTTGCGACGCAAACGCGAAATGCGAATGTCGATGCTGCGATCGTAAGGGTCCCAGGACCGATCATGCGCCTGTTCGAGGATCTGGTCGCGATTCAAAACCCGACCCCGGTTCTCGGCAAACAGCTTGAGCAGGCGAAACTCCATCGCAGTGATCGAGACTTCTTCGCCATCGCCGGTCAAAAGCTTTGCCCCATCCAAATCAAGAATGAACTCACCAAACGCGACGCGTTCCGCAGCCACGGACGCAATCTCTTGCACCTGCGGGCCAGTGCCACGTCGACGCAAAACCGCTTTAATCCGGGCTTCAAGCTCTCGCAGATCGACCGGTTTGCCAAGGTAGTCATCGGCACCCATCTCCAAGCCGACGATTTTGTCAATTGTCTCACCCGACGCGGTGAGCATCACGACCGCAACATCATCCGTTGCCCGCAAGCTTCGCAGCATCGTCAAACCGTCGCGGCCCGGCATATTGATATCAAGAACAATCAGATCCGGCGTCGCATCCGCAATGCGCGCTTCCAATTCGTCGCCGTTTGCAGCCAGCCGCACGTCAAAGCCGCGCTTTTCGAGGTATTCCTGAAGCATTTCGCGCAGGTCTGGCTCGTCATCACAGACAACAATGTCATGTTTCTGGGTCATGCGCGGCTCTCCTCACGCAGTTTTTGCACAAACTCGCGCAGCTCTTTGGGCGAGACTGGCTTTTCAAGATACGGACGCTGGGCTTCGGCGAGGAATTTCTGCGACGACCGCCCCAACGTATCGCCGGTGATAAATCCGACACCGGAAACCAGATGCGGGTGATCTCGCAGAATGGCCTCGTACAAAGCCCGGCCATCAAGGGTCGGCATGTTCAGGTCACTCAGAACGATATCAAACGCGCCATTCTTGAGCAGGTCTAGCCCTTCTTCGGCTGTTGTGACGGCTATGGCCTCATATCCTGCGCGCGTCAGAACTTCTGTGTTTAATTCCGCGACATCAAGCTCATCATCAATCACCAGAACCCGGCCTGCGCTCTGGTTTGAGGCCGTTGGGCTTGGCGCATCGGCTATGGCCGTCGGGGCTTCATCCATTGCAGGAAGTTCGACCGTAAAACAGGCACCACCGCCTTTCACATCGTCAATGTGAATAGCCCCCCGATGGGAGGTCACGATCTGATGACAAACCGACAAGCCAAGACCAGTCCCCTGCCCCACACCCTTGGTCGTAAAAAATGGCTCAAACGCCCGCTTCTTGACTTCGGCGGAAACGCCAGGGCCGTTGTCTTTTACTATTAGCACAGACTTTCCATCGCGCCGCGCCGTTGAAATCTTGATGCGGTCGCCGACACCAGATGCCGCAATCACCTGCTCGGCATTAATGATCAGGTTGATCACCAACTGAGTGAGCTGGTCCGGATCACCTTCGACCCTGCGCAACTCGGGGTCCAGTTTCGTTTTGATCCGGACAGACCGGGTGTCATCGCCATATTGCGCGACATCCACTGCAATCTGTGCAACCTCGTTCAAATCCACCGACTGAATGCGCGCAGGTTCCTGGCGCGCCATGGCCAGAAAGGTTTTGACGATGCCGGCACAGCGTTCGGCTGCCGCCGAGATCTTTTCGATCTGACGGCGCGTCGCCTCGTCTTGCGTTTCTTCTTGAAGCATCATGGCGTGGCCCACCACCACGGAAAGTGGGTTGTTCAATTCATGTGCCACACCAGCCAGCAAACCGCCCAGCGCTGACATCTTTTCGTTCTGGAATGTCATCTCGCGCTGGCGATCCAGCTCAGCTTCCATACTCAACTGCGGCGTCAGATCGCGCGTGAAGGTGACCAGAACCTCCTCGCCGTTCCACTCTGTGACACGGCCAGATACGGCAGCCCAAAAAGGCTCACCCGCCGCGTTGAGAAACCGTTCGCGGTATTCCGAAACCTGCCCATCGCGGCGCAGAGCGTTCAGAAAACCGGCGCGGTCTTCCGGGCTTTCATAAAACGCCGTTGCATCTAAACCCTCGCCCAAAAGCGCAACAAGTTCCGGGCTACGATAGAGGATTTCTCCGGTACTTGCGCGGTTCATCAAAACGGGCGCGGGACACGCTTCTATGACTTTCCGCAACAACGCTTCGCTATCAAGAACTTCGGTCAGATCGGTGAGTGAAGATACAACGCAGGTTTCACCTTCGAATTCGGTCAGCATTCCAGAAAGCGCTACCGAAATGATCTTGCCGTTCTCCAAGCGGAGCCGCGTGCGAAAGTCAGACACCTTTCCAGTCTCGCGGACCATTTGAACATAAGCCTTGCGGTCTTCTGGATCGACAAACTGATCAGGCGTGTGACTGGTGTCCCCGATCAACGCCCGCGCGGCCGGGGAACGCCAGACGATTTTGCCGTCATGCGCACGGGCCATCAAAACCGGGATCGGGTTGGCTTCAAGCACGCGCTTCAAAAGGTCTGCATAATGATCAGCAGATGCTTCCGCCCGCGACCGCTCCGTCACATCTTTGCGCCGTAAGACAAAACCTCCGTTTCGCATTGGCGTGTACGCAACCTCGAACCGGCGTCCTTCAGCCGTTACCTCGCCTTCTCGGCGCACGGCATCTGAACGCAAACGGTCAGCCTGCACATCAAAGTCTTCGTCGGGATTGTAGTTGGCCGCCTCCAAACCGCTGTCGATATAGGCCCGCTTAAACGTGCGCCAATCCGCACCCGGGACGGCCAGATGCGCGACAGGCCCAAGGTATTCACGGTAGAGCCGGTTGCAGTAAACCAAACGTTCGTCCGCATCAAAGACGCCAACGCCCTCATCCACCGTTTCAAACGCGTCAATGAGAATTTCAACCAATTCGTCTTTTGGCTTCGCAGCGATTTTCATGAAAACCTTATTATGGCCTGCGTGTTTCAATGTCATTTCACAGCCCGCACCTAATGTTTCAATTGTAACAGACGCGCTTGTTACAATTCACGCAAGTTAGGCGAGTTATCTTGCGTTTTCAGTGTGATGCCAGACGTAGGCGGTTTTTCTGAGCCTGAATGAATTGAAACCTCAAACACCCGAACACGACAACACACAGAAACCTTGAGCGGTCAGGTTGTGCCTCATCGGAACAACATGAGCCAACACACTCGAGAGGAGACTGACATGACACATTCAGCAACACTGACACCCGCCCCGTTCGGTATGAAATTCCCCAATCCACGCGATATTTTGCGCGCTGCTCTGACGGCCCTGCGGACACGCAATGCCAACTACAAACAGCGGCTGATTATCGAAGGTTTGGATGCGCATACCCTGCGTGACATCGGCTTGGATGCCGACATCGCCAAACCGCGTGCCAACGTGAAAGACATGCAGACGTTCGCGTTTTCCATCCGCTGACACGCAGCGCATCCGTTTCAAAAGCCAACATACAAAACCAAGAGATTGATCCATGGCAATTAAGGCATCTATCCTCGACACAATCGGCAATACGCCGATTATCAAAATCAACAACATCGCGCCTGATGGCGTCGAATTGTTCGTCAAACTTGAAGCGGCAAACCCAGGCGGTTCTGTAAAGGACCGTCTGGCGCTCTCCATCATTGAAACCGCAGAGCGCGACGGCTCGCTGCAACCCGGCCAAACGGTTGTAGAGGCGACCTCCGGCAATACCGGCATCGGTCTTGCCATGGTTTGCGCCCAAAAGGGCTATCCACTGGTGGTTACCATGGCGGAAAGCTTTTCGGTCGAACGCCGCAAGCTGATGCGTTTTCTCGGCGCAAAAGTTGTGCTGACGCCTGCTTCCGAAAAAGGAACGGGTATGGTCAAGAAGGCGCGCGAATTGGCTGAAACGCATGGCTGGTTCCTGGCCCGCCAATTCGAAAACCCGGCCAATCCGGATATTCACGCAAAGACAACCGCTGCGGAAATCATCGAGGATTTCGGTCCAAACGGGCTGGATTACTTCGTAACCGGCTTTGGGACAGGCGGTACACTGACCGGTGTCTCGCGCCGTTTGCGCTCTGACAGCCCTGAGACGCATATCGTTGCGGTTGAGCCAGAAAACGCCATGCTTTTGGCAAACGATCACGTGCAAGCTTACAACGATGACGGTAGCGCCGCAGCGGCCCACCCCGCGTGGCGTCCGCACCCGATGCAGGGCTGGTCGCCAGACTTCATCCCGCAGGTGGTACAGGAAGCTCTGAAAGAAAATCGGATCGACACGTACCAACCAATCGGCGGTGGTGCGAGCATGCAAGCTGCCAAGGATCTGGCCAGCAAAGAGGGCATCTTTGTCGGCACATCTGCTGGCGCAACGTTTGCAGCCGCACTTGAGGTTGCCAAATCAGCGCCGAAGGGGTCCAAAATCCTTGCCATGCTGCCAGACACCGGAGAGCGCTATTTGTCGACGCCGCTTTTTGAAGATGTCGGCGCGGAAATGAACGACGAAGAACTGGCAATCAGCCAATCCACCGCCAATGCGCGTTTCGACGTGTCCGCGGCAGGCGCCGCGCCGTCGTTCCCGCCTGCGGACGCCGAAGCACTTTCAGAAGTGCGCGAAACAGCCGCTGACAACCCGGTTGTCATGTACGTGCTCGAATGGTGTGAATTCTGCTGGTCCGTCCGACGCATGTTCGAGGAAGCAAGAATTCCTTACACAGCGATCGAGCTCGACTCCGTCGCTTACCAAAAGGACAATCACGGTACGCGTCTCCGCTCCGCACTGCTTGAAATTACCGGAGCATTCACAATTCCGCAGGTTTTTGTTGGCGGCGAATTGATTGGCGGTGCCACCGAAACGTTTGACGCATACAATTCTGGCCGTTTGGAGGAGATGCTGGATGCCCAGCAAATCAAAATGGCGGCTGCCGCAGACAACGCCTACAGCTACCTGCCAAAATGGCTGCACCCAAGATGAAACCGGCAGACGTAAAACCGGCCGCCAACGCCGCTTTGGCGCTGGCGGCAGAGTACGGACAGACCTGGCGTGACCGTGTCACGCCAATCTGTCCGACCGGCACCACACAATCTCTTCGTGCGGCATTTGGTGGGCCAACGCCTCAGCAGGGCATGGCAGCCGAAGCGGTAATTTCCGAATTGATCGCGGCGGCTGAACCGGGTCTGGTCGGAAATACGCAACCGGGGTTTCACGCCTGGGTGATGGGCGGTTCCAGCCCCGTCGGCGTTGCCGCAGATTGGCTGACATCGGTCTGGGGCCAGAACGCGGCGATCTACCAATGCTCACCTGCCGCAGCATCCGCGGAAGAGGCTGCAGCCAATTGGTTGCTGGATATCCTCGACCTCCCCCGCACGTCTTCCGTCGGGTTTGTCACCGGAGCGACGATGGCTGGCTTCACTTGCCTTGCTGCTGCGCGCGATGAGGTATTGCGCCGCGCCGGGCATGACTTTGCAGAACTTGGACTGGTCGGCGCGCCTTCTGTTCGGGTGTTGGTTTGCGAAGACACGCATGTGTCTAATCTAGCCGCCTTGCGCTACCTGGGCTTTGGCAACGCGCAAATCACCAGACTACCGTCGGATAGCGAAGGCCGTATTGAACTCTCTGCACTGCAATACGAACTCGACGCGCAGAACGGGCCAACCATCGTTGTTGCCACCGCAGGCCACATCAATTCCGGCGCGTTCGATTATGTCGGCGCGATTGCTGAATTGACCCGCCCACGCGGCGCATGGCTGCACGTCGACGCGGCGTTTGGGCTTTGGGCCCGGGCCGTTCCCGAAATGCGCAGTAGGACAGCCGGTGTTGAGGCGGCGGACAGCTGGTCAACCGATGCCCACAAGTGGCTTCAGGTGCCTTACGATTCCGGTGTCGCGATTGTGCGCCATGCAGACGCGCACCGTCGCGCGATGGACCTGACCGCCGGATACCTGAGCCATTCGGCGGAAGACGGTCGCAACCCAACACAATACGGTCCAGAGCTTTCAAGACGCGCACGCGGTTTCGCGGTTTGGGCGGTATTGAAATCGCTCGGTCGCGAGGGCGTGGCGGCGCTTGTTCGCCGACATTGTGATGGCGCACAAAGGCTGGCCAATCGACTTGCAGGCGTTGAGGGAATTGAGGTGATCAATCGGGTCAGCCTCAACCAAATCGCATTGCGTTTTGTCGATGTCGATGGCGACGCTGATGAACTCACCTTAATGGTTGAAACAGCGCTGAATGACGGCACGCATTTTGTGCGTTGCGCTGAGTGGCAAAACCGCCGGGTATTGCGGCTTTCGATCATTGAAGACGGAACAGACACCCGCGCCCTGGACCACCTGGCCGATAAGATCGAACGCATTTGGTTCGAGCTGCGCCAAAGCCTGCGCTTAGCATCGAAAACCGGAGCCGGTTGAGACGCACCAAACACGATACACCAACGCGATATTCAGAAGGCCCGCCACCTCGCGGGCCTTTTTCTTTGCCTATCGAAACCCCGCGCAAACAATTGAAACACTTCGCGTTTCCCACGGACGTCAAACTGAAAACTAGGGTGCGTATTCATGTCTTGTCACCGGATGAAACGGTGCTCAACCCAAAGGTCAAAAGGACAAGACATGACAAAGACAGCACCCACTCATCGCACGACTCACCGGTTGGATTTCTTCCACTCGGTTCCCCCAAAACCTCAGGGCAGCCTGCCTTGGTGGCGGAACGTGATCAGCCGTCGACCGACGCTGGCCAACTAACCCCAAACCTATCTCGAAACGCATACTCAAAGGACCAAAATCATGACCAACGCAACTCTCGAAAAACCTGCAAAAGTCGCCATCAACGGCGTCGACGTTCCGACCCTTCTTGGCACAATCGGTGTCGTGTCGGAAAACCGCGATCTGGCGAAATTCCAGTTCCGCGCCAACAGCGAATGGCAGCGCGGCACACATTCCAGCGCGACTGTAAATGGCTACTTCGGTGCCGGTGGCGAACAAAGCCGTCCTGCGGATTTTGTGATCGAAGCAGACCACCCGGCAATCCTCTGCGGTGGCGACAATGCGGCCAACCCAATGGAATACCTGCTGACAGCCCTGTCTGCGTGTATCACAGCCGGTATCGGCAACATCGCTTCTGCCCGCCAGATCAAACTGACGTCCGTCAAAGTTGCTGTTGAAGGCAATGTTGATCTGTCAGGTCTGCTTGGTTTTGACAATTCTGTCCGCAACGGTTTCCAGAACATCAACGCAAAGGTCGACATCAAAGGCGACGCGTCTGACGAAGCCCTGGCCAAAGTTGTGGATCAGGCCATCGCGCGCTCTGCCGTGTTCGACATGCTCAAGAACGGCACAGACGTCGCAATCACCAAAATCTAACCATTTCAAAGGGCGGTCCTTTTGTGGCCGCCCACCCCCTCATTCAAAGGAATTACCCCATGTCTCAGCGTCTTGATTATGATGTTGTCGTGATCGGCGCACGCTGCGCCGGAGCAGCCCATGCACGCCTTTTGGCACAAGCTGGTTTTTCCACGCTGGTTGTCGATCGTGCCGAACAAGGCAGCGACACACTTTCGTCCCACACAATGACCCGTGGCGGCGTACAGCAACTCGACCGCTGGGGCCTTTTGGACGGCATCGTCGCATCCGGAACGCCTGGCATTTCACGCAGCGTGTTTCAGTTCGGAGATCATTCATTTCCAATC
>CAZCOX010000159.1:0-7883 GCA_964500115.1 uncultured Rhodobacterales bacterium | reverse complement strand
CTAGCCTCCCAATCGAAATGTGTATCGACCGTTGTCTCGTTCTGTGCAGGCGGAGTGGTCGGTGCGACAACAATCTTGTAAAAATGCAAAAATGTGCATAAATAAGCAGTGACAAGACGGCGAGATATCATCAAGGCCTTGGAAGACGCTGGCTTTATCAGCAAGGGTGGCGCAAATCACGAAAGGTGGGTGCATCCGGATGGCCGGAAAACGGTTGTGGGGCGTCACAAAGAGATACCACTCCCAACAGCGCGATTGATTGCCAAACAGGCGGGGGTCAAGCTCCCGAAATGAGGATAACGATGCCTAAGAAGACACTTTCCGAGACGCGGCTTTACCCGATTGTCTTGCATCGGGAAGGCGACCTATGGGGCTATTTCAGCCCAGAGTTTGGCGGTGGTGGCGCTGCGACGCAGGCCGATGCGCTAAAGATGGCGCAAAACCTATTGGACGAAGAAATTGGCACCTTGTCAGAGGCAGGCGAAGACATCCCGAAGCCTTCGGAAGCTGGAGATTTTGATCCGAATGGTGGGATGATCGTGTGGTTGCCCGTGACGATTTCGAATGCCGCGGAGCGGGTATTCATTACTCTGCCGAAATCACTGATCGCTAAGATAGATGCCGTGACAAACAATCGATCCGCGTTTCTTGCAGAACTCGCGCGGGAGCGGTTGGACAACTAACCGCTATTCCCCCTGCGCCTCGGCGCGGCTTTTGCCGGAGACGTTCTGCGCCAGGGTTGCGGCCATGAAGGGGTCGAGGTCGCCGTCAAGCACACCTTTGGTGTCCGACGTTTCGTGGCTGGTACGCAGGTCTTTGACCATCTGGTAGGGCTGCAACACGTAAGAGCGGATCTGGTTGCCCCAGCCTGCGTCACCCTTAGCCTCGTGGGCTGCGTTGATGTCGGCGTTGCGGCGGTCGAGTTCCAACTGGTAGAGCCGCGACTTCAGCGCCTTCATGGCGATGTCGCGGTTCTGGTGCTGGGATTTTTCCGAACTCGTAACCACGATCCCGGTTGGATGGTGCGTAATCCGAACGGCGGAGTCGGTTGTGTTCACGTGCTGGCCGCCGGCACCGGATGAGCGGTAGGTGTCGATACGAATGTCGGCGGGGTTCACGTCGATTTCGATGTTGTCATCGACCACCGGATAAACCCAGACCGAACAGAACGACGTGTGGCGTTTGGCAGCGCTGTCGAAGGGTGAGATGCGCACGAGCCGGTGCACGCCCGACTCGGACTTCAGCCAGCCGTAAGCATTGGGGCCGCTGATCTTGTAGGCTGCGGATTTAATGCCCGCTTCTTCACCCGCCTGTTCCGACTGAAGCTCAACCTCGTAGCCGTGGGCTTCGGCCCAGCGGACATACATGCGGGCGAGCATCGAGGCCCAGTCACACGACTCAGTGCCGCCGGCCCCGGAGTTGATTTCGAGGAAGGTGTCGTTGCCATCGGCTTCACCATCCAGGAGCGCCTCAAGTTCTTTTTTGGCGGCCTTGTCAGCCAGCGCCTTCAGCGCATCCTCGGCATCGGTGACGACCTCTTGATCGTCCTCCATTTCGCCAAGCTCGATCATCTCAACGTTGTCGCTGAGGTCTTGTTTAATCGAGGTAAACGTTTCCATCGCGTCGACCAGCATCTGGCGATCACGCATAAGCTTTTGCGCGGCTGTCGGATCGTCCCATAGATTGGGGTCTTCGACGCGGGCGTTGAATTCCTCAAGACGGTGCTGCGCCGTTTCCCAGTCGAGCCGCTGTTCCAAAAGGGCCAGCGACTTTTCAATCTGGTCAACAAAGTTCTGAATTTCTGCGCGCATGGACGGTCCTGTCAGCTCGGGCCCTTGTGTCAGAGCGTGATAGACCAGCGACTTGGCCCCTTCAAGCGCCAGTCTGATGCAACCTGGTGGAGGGACTGTGAAACGTTTGGCGCACAGCCAACCGAGCGCCGGTTTCCTTGGCGCTTCCAACCCGCGATGCTTAGTAGAGACCACCGGAGCTGAGCGTGCCAAAGGTGGCTTTGGGCCCGACAATCGCGGTGCCACCGCTGGAGGTTGTGACCTGTTTGGCAGCCTGATCGCCCACGCTGAACAGTTCGAAATTCGATCCCATGGCAAAGCCACCGTCGAACTGGATGCCAAAGATCGGCTCTTCGCCTTCGCGGAAACATTCGGCAACCACGCCGTCACCACTTGCGTCGTCGGACAGGCGCGCGCCGGTGTTGCGGTCGATATTGATGAACTGGCATCTTGCCGGTGGTTCAAACGCGCTGCCGCCGTATTTGGCGACGGCTTTTTGCATGAACGCGTTGAAGACCGGGCCACACATGCCACCGCCTGACGCGCCGCGACCCAGCGTGCGGGGTTGGTCAAAACCGATATAGCACCCAGCCACGATGTTAGAGGTGAAGCCGACAAACCAGACATCTTTGGCGTCGTTGGTTGTGCCGGTTTTGCCCGCCGTTGGGACAGGCAGGTTCACAGCCTTTCGCGCCGTGCCGCGTTCGACCACACCCGTCAACATCGAGGTCAGCTGATAGGCTGTCACCTCGTCCATCACGCGCTGGCGGTTTGAGATGACGCGCGGCCCCTGCCCGGGTGTCAGGCTGGCCTCGCGGCAGTTTTCGCAAACGCGGCGGTCATGTTTGTAGACGGTGTTGCCGTACCGGTCTTGCACGCGGTCCACGAGGGTTGGTTCCACCCGCTCGCCACCATTGGCGAACATCGCGTAGGCGGCGACCATCTTGTAGAGCGTGGTTTCATCCGCACCGAGCGCGTTGGCCAAAACACGACCCATATCGTTGTAGACGCCGAAACGCTCGGCATAGCTTGCCACCGTGTCCATGCCGACCTCTTGCGCGAGGCGAATGGTCATCAGGTTACGGGATTGTTCGATCCCGGTGCGCAGCGGCGTTGGCCCGTAGAACTGGTTCGACGCGTTTTTGGGGCGCCAGACACCTTGCGGCGTGTTGATCTCAATCGGGGCGTCCACAACGATGGTGGCTGGCGAATAGCCGCTGTCCAGTGCAGCGGCATAGACGAAGGGTTTGAAGCTAGAGCCGGGCTGACGCTGGGCCTGCGTGGCGCGGTTGAACACAGAGTGTTGGTAGCTGAACCCACCCTGCATCGCGATCACGCGACCGGTGTTCACGTCCATCGCCATGAATGCGCCCTGCACCTGCGGCACCTGACGCAACGTCCAGCGGATAAAGCTGCCATCGTCGTCTGATGTCATGCGGCGAACATGTACAACGTCGCCGACCTCGACGAGGTCACCCGCAACCTGCCCCTTGCGGCCCAGTGAGCCGTCTTCGTTGCGCTTGCGCGCCCATTCCACATCCCGCGCCGGGATCCAGTGACCGTCTTCGTCATCGGCAACACCTTCGATGCCAATACGGGCATCGTTTTGGCCGACCTCAAGCACGACAGCCGGATACCATGGGTTTTCCAGCAGGATGTCACGGGCGATGTCCACATCGCTTAGGGCGTCGCGCCATGTAGCCTCATCGGTCAACTGATCCGTCGTCAGTTTCTTGCCGGTGCCGCGCCAGACGCCCTGACTGCGGTCGTAGCGTTCAAGCGCGCGCTGCAGCGCGTCTTCGGCCTCAAGCTGCAGTTCACGATCAAGCGTCGCGCGGACGCTGAACCCGCCAGAGAAGAACTCGCCCTCGCCGAAGTCGACGCTCAGCTGGCGGCGGATTTCATCGGTGAAATAGTTGCGGGGTGGAAGCGCGGCGCGGAAAGGTTCGTAGTCACCGTTCTGGACCGACTTGAGCGGCATGGCGACTTCGGACTGATAGGTCTGCCGATCGATGTAGCCGTTCTCGAACATCTCTTTCAGCACGAAATCGCGCCGCGCCAGGAGCCGTTCCTTGCGGCGCACAGGGTGGAACTCGGAGGGTGCTTTGGGCATGGACGCCAGAGTTGCAGCCTCGTGCGGGGCCAGTTCCGTCAGCGGTTTGTTGAAATATGTCTGGGCGGCAGCGGTGACCCCATAGGAGTTCTGGCCGAGGAAGATCTCGTTCATGTAGAGTTCGAGGATCTTTTCCTTGCTCAGCGTGTCTTCGATCCGGCTGGCAAGGATGATTTCCTTGATCTTGCGCTCGACCCGGCGGTCACCGGACAGCAGGAAGTTCTTCATGACCTGCTGGGTGATGGTCGAAGCGCCGCGCACGTCACGGCCGCCGGACGCCACAGCATCGAAGCCCGCAGCGGCGATGCCACGCAGGTCATAACCCTGATGTTCGTAGAAATTCTTGTCTTCGGCCGATATAAACGCCTGTTTCACCAGATCGGGGATTTCGTTCGCGGGCGTGAACAGCCGCCTTTCCTCCGCAAATTCGTCGATGATCCGGCCTTCGACCGAATAGATCCGGCTAATTGTCGGCGGGGTGTATTGCGCGAGGCTGTCATGGCTGGGCAAATCGCGCCCGTACATCCAGAACACGCCACCAATGCCCAGTGCCACCATCATGGCACCGAGTGTCAGGGCGCTGAAAATCGCGCCGAAGAAGGACAGTATGAACCTGATCACAATGATCCCCTGTTCTGGTGCATCTACACCTACAATCCCCGCGAAGTGGGGTCAAAACACAAAGCCGTCGAAACCGGCGCTGCGCCGCTTATGACGCAAGGTCGCGCGGGCCTCATTTGCGCCTCAGCGGGGCCAGGGCGCGGTCTTCGTCGCGCCATGCAACCAGCCCGTCGCGGATGCCTGCCGCCATGCCCTGCCGCCAGATCGGATCGCTGAGGTTTTTCAAGTCGTCATCGGTGGACAGGAACCCGACCTCCAGCAGAACAGACGGGATGTCAGCCGCCTTGAGCACCGAGAATCCGGCGCTGCGCAACGGGCGCTTGTGCACGCGTCCCATGGCGTTTTTGATGCCGCCCAGCATGTGCTGCGCCAGTGCCATGCTGCGTGGCGCGTTTTGCTGGCGCGCGAGGCTCATAAGCACATTGGCAACTTGATCGTCGGACTGGCTGAGATCAACGCCAGCCAAAAGATCGGTGCGGTTGTGCCGTTCGGCGAGCGCCGCCGAAGCTGCATCCGATGCGTCTTCTGACAGTGTATAAACTGCCGCCCCGCGCGCCACACCTTCGGCCAACGCATCGGCGTGAAGCGAAATGAAAATGTCGGCCTCTGCCACGCGGGCGGTGGCCACACGCGCCTCAAGCGATACAAAGTAGTCGCCGTTTCGGGTCAATGCGACGTCGAACCCGCCCGCGCGGCGCAGCACCTCTTGCAGTTCGCGCGCGAAGGTCAGCATCAGATCGGACTCGCGCACGTCACCGCGTTCTGCCCCCGGGTCGATCCCGCCATGGCCGGGATCAAGCACCACGCGCAAACGATTGTCATCGCCGCGTTGGAGCGGGATCACCTTCGCCGGTTCGGGCAGGTCCCATGCGACGTCGCGCGGTGCGCCGGATTGCGCGTCAAAAGTAGCTTGATCGGCATCCGTGAGTGACACCGTGACCGTTGCCGCACCGGTGGTGGTGTCTGTGACAAGGGCGGCGGTTTCCAGCGTCATGGGTTGTGCCAGTTCAGCGACAAACCGTGACCAGCCAGAGGTGTAGCCGCCGACGCGCACTTGCGTGACACTTTCAGCGCCGCTCAGATTGGTTGCAGCACCCTGCCCCCACTGCACCTCGCGGAAGTCCAGCACAAGACGGTTGGGCGCGCTGAGGGTGAAGACCCGCCACGGCACACCTTGGCTTAGCTCAAGGCGAAGTTCAGCACCGCCCCAACGATCCTCGAACGTGCCGCCCTCGTAACGCGCAAGCGCACCCAGGTCCTGCGCTGCCGCAGGAACTGTCATCAAGGCGACCCAAAGGGCCGCGAATATCTGTCTCAAAACACCGCTCAACGCCTGATTCTCTTGGTCTCTTTTGGACCTTTGAGGTCAGTTTACACCCAAATACTGCGTTCAGGAACAGGGGTGATCAGGCCAGATGGCCGCGTTCGCGCATGAAGCGTTCGAGGCGAATAAGGCCCTCTTGTATGTCTTCCGTGGCACGAGCGTAGGAAAACCGCAGCGTGCCGCCGCCGCGTTCGGGGTCAAAGTCGAGCCCCGGCGTCACTGCAACACCCGCCTCGTCCAGAATGGCGCGGGCAAAGGCGCGGCTGTCATCAGTGATCGCGCTGACATCGGCGTAGACGTAAAATGCCCCGTCGGGCGGTGCGATCTGGGTAAAACCGGCTTTGGGCAATCCCTCCAACATCAGGCGGCGGTTTTCACGATAAACCGCCATATTCGCCTCAAGCTCTTCGCTGGCATCCATCGCCGCCAACGCCGCGATCTGGGCGACATGCGGCGCGCAGATGAACATGTTCTGGGCCAGACGTTCGACCTGCCGCACGTTGTCTTTCGGCAGGACAAGCCAACCAACGCGCCAGCCCGTCATGCTGAAATACTTTGAAAACGAGTTGATCACACAGACATCATCGCTGACCTGAAGCGCGGTCACCGCTTTGCGTTCATATTCGATGCCGTGATAAATTTCGTCAGACAGGAAGGTCGCGCCTTTGTCATGTGTCGTGTCGATAAGCGCTTTCAATGCCGGTTCATCCAGCATCGTCCCGGTTGGATTGGCCGGCGACGCCACCATGATCCCCTGATAATCGACACCTTGCAGATCGGCAGGCTCTAATTGATATCGCGCCTCGGGTTTCGTTGCGATCTCGACCGGGGTAAGATTCATCGATTTCATAATCTGTCGGTAAGACGGGTATCCGGGAGCGCCAAGCGCGATGCGGTCACCTGCATCGAACAAAGCCGAAAAGGCGAGGATAAAGCCACCGGAAGACCCCGGCGTGACGACAACGCGGGCCGGGTCCAGATCGACATCGTACCATTCACCATAAAGCAACGCGATGCGGTTGCGCAAAGCTGGCAGACCCAATGCCACGGTATATCCCAACGGATCGTCACGCATCGCCGCCGCAACAGCGTTGCGCGCCAGCGCAGGTGCTGGCGTGCCGGGCTGGCCGACCTCCATATGGATAATGTGCCGACCCTCCGCCTCGGCCTGACGGGCGGCTTCCATGACATCCATCACGATAAAGGGATCGACCGCCCCACGGGTTGAGTTCCGCATCAAACTCTCCATACACTCCGGCACGAGACCTAGAGGCGATTACAGGGCAAGGTCAATGTACAGAGCCGCATCACATGTCTTGCGCATGGCCGGGCTGGTCTTGTGTCTAACCATCCTCATCGGCACAGCGCCCGCGCGGGCGGCGCAATTGTTGCGGGATGCGGATATTGAATATGCATTGAAACAGCTCGCGACACCTGTATTGCGCGCCGCTGGGTTGAACCCCAATCAGGTGCGCATCCTGCTGGTCAATGACAACACGCTCAACGCGTTTGTCGTGGACACGCGCCACATCTTTATCCATTCCGGTTTGCTGTCGAAACTCAGCAGTGCGCAGCAGATACAGGCCGTGATCGCACACGAAGCGGCGCATATCGCGAACGGCCATATTTCACGCCGTTTGGGCAACATGAAATCGGCGCGCACGGCGGCGGGGCTGGGTATGGTGCTGGCGGCAGCGGCGGCGGCTGCCGGTGGTGGGCAGGCGGCGGCAGGTCTGGCCTTTGGCATTCAATCCTCGACGCTGCGCAACTTTCTGGCGCATACGCGGGCCGAAGAAGCCTCTGCCGATATCAGTTCGGTCCGCTATCTTGCGCGCGCGGGCATAGACCCGAAAGGCGCGCTGGAGGTGCAAGAGCTGTTTCGCGGTCAAGACGCGTTGTCCGAAGCGCGGCAGGATCCGTACATGAGGTCGCATCCTTTGACGCGGGACCGGCTGCGCGCTCTGAACGGGTTGGTGGCTGGTGTGTCGAAACAGACCGCGCCGAACCCGACGGCGGATTACTGGTTTGCGCGGGC
>CAZCOX010000158.1:0-7906 GCA_964500115.1 uncultured Rhodobacterales bacterium | reverse complement strand
AATACAACCTGATGCCCGCGCAAGGTAGGCACCTTTGTTCACATCTCCGGTCAGGCTGGCAAGCTCAGGTGACGGTGCGGCTCCTATTGGCCAGACCGTCAGCACGACAAAACCGATTGCCGCGGCAACGGCAATCGCTGCAGTTCCTTGAAAAAGGCGGCGCATGTCAGTTCGACTCCGCCCGATATTTTGTATGGCATGCCGAACATGTCTGGCTGATTCTAGTAAAAAGCGCATCTGCAGGCATGGTCGCCAACATGTCAGCATCGAGCATATCCACTCCGGATTGACCCATCATGCTGCCCGTCGCCGACTGGCTGCCCATCATGGCCCCCGTGCCCATCATTGAAGCGCCTGCATTAGCGCTTGCCTCAACGGCCAAGCCGTTGCCTGCGGCCTCTGATAACGCTTTGCTCAAGACGTCAAGGTCCATCGCCAGGGATTCGAATCCTTCCCATTCGGTCCAAACCGCGTCTTTTGCTTCCGAGGGTTTTCCGCCCGTGCCTTCCGGGAACAGCTTGGTCATTGCCTCGCCCGAATGCATCTCCACCGCAGCAGCAAAAGAGCGCACTGCATTGGCATCATACTCAACTTGCCCGCGCATGATCGGTGTGACGGCCTTTACGGCCTTCTGCATCGCGGCCATGCCATCCATGCGTTCTTTAACAATGCCCGTCGCGCCGCCATGTGCCAGGGCCACGCCAGCAGTTATGCTCGCCACGAAGACCACAGCGATCTTTGTCGTTTTCATCATTTTCTCCGTCTTTGATGTTCAGATTTTTTGTGTCATCAAAGTCAGATCGGAATCGGCGGATCACGTCCCAAATTGACACCGGCAAGGTTTTCGCCTGCCAGAGTGCCATGCTGAGTATTAGGCGTGTCAGCAGGCGGATGTTCAAACGTCTCTTGTAAGTAAAAGGTTACGACGCACTCGATCGCCCCATGGCAATGTGCTTCGCCATCTGGACCATCCAAATGCACTTCTGCAACCGGGTCAGGAGTGAGCAATGAATGTGCCGCGGCATCGGTCGGCGAAAGGACAATAATCAACGCCGCAATGATTGATAGCATCAGGAAACGAAGATATTTGGCACCTCGGCTCACCTTCAATTGATTCCATTCTCGCGCTGCAACTCGCGAACGTATGTCGCCACAAGCTTCACTTCACCATCTGTGATGCCCTCGATCTGAGGCATGTTTCCAAAATCCCAATGATGCGCTCGTACTCCGTTCTTCGCGGCCATTATGAATGCCATGTCGGAATGATGCGAAGATTCGTAAATCTTGTGAACGAGGGGCGGTGCGACACCCTTTTGACCCGCGGCGTTGGCACCATGACAGTCGGCGCATTTTGCCTCAAAAATACGTTGTCCAATAACAGCATTTTCGGAAAATGCTCGCTGGTATGGCGACAGTGGCAATAGGCGCACCGTCTTCTATTCCACCTAGATCTGGAGGAGTCATCGAGTGCCCCATCGGTTGAGACGGGTTCATCAGTTGGTAGCCGAAAACAACGATACCTGCCACCAAGAAGGAACCCACGAACAATCCTGCTTTGTTCATCAAATCAATTTCACCTGCGTGCCAATGGGAGTCCGTTCATATACTTCTTCGATCTGTTCGTTGTACAGTCCGATACACCCGTTTGAGGACCGGCGCCCGATCTTACGCGTGTCCTGTGTTCCGTGGATCCGGTAATAGGTCCAAGACAGATAAAGCGCTCGGGTCCCCAATGGGTTTTCAGGTGCGCCGCCCTCTATGACCAAGGGCCACTCCGGGTTACGTTCGCGCATGGATGGTGTAGGACGCCAACTCGGGTTTTTTCGCTTTTCGACAACAGTCGTGTAGCCTCGTTTCGTCAATTCATCTGTTAACGGCACAGACGTGGGATAGATTCTCATTTCACCGTCCGCAGTCCAGTGCTGCAAAACCCTCGTATTTGTATCTGAAAGCAAGATACCCTTGCCGATACTTTCAAAATGGTCCTGCCAATCATGCAGAACAAAAGATGACACGTTACGACGCACCCCGCCGGTTTGGCTCGACTGAGCAAGCAAAACCGATGGCGCAGCGAGCGCCGATGCCCCAGCAACGAGCAAACTTCGCCGGGAAATCGAGTTAAAGAGTTTTTTCACTACCTGCCTCCGAAATTATTGGGAGTGACCTAACACCTGAGCCTCGGTATGTTGCGTATCATTTTGTAATGATGGCGACAGATTGCTCGATTGTTGCGCCACCACAGCGCCCGGAAGAGTAACCCGCGCACAGAGCCCGCCAACCTGTCGATTGGACAAAGCAAGTGTACCACCGTGCGCTAGGACAACACTTCTCGCAATGGACAGGCCCAGCCCTGTTCCACCTGTTTCACGAGAGCGGCTTTGTTCTAGACGCACGTAGGGTTCGAACACGAGTTCGATCTTCTCTTCGGGAATTCCCGGGCCATCGTCTGTGATTAAAATTTCAAGATCGCTGCCTGTGACAGACCAGTGCACTTCGGCGACACTGCCGTATCGCTGAGCATTCTCAACCAGATTACGCAGTGCCCGAACAATGGCTGTTTTGCGTACCGCAACTACAACTCCATTGGGCCAATCTGTCGGTCGCACGCCCGAACGATCCATAATCTCAGATAGCAAAACATCCTCAGCAGTCTCTTCGGTTCCAACCCCACGCGCGTAGGCAAGTGTCGCTTCGACCATTTCGGACATTTCCTCCGTCGAACGCGCAATACTGGCCTGGGTCTCGGCGTCTTCGACCATCGCTGACTGAACTCGCATCGCCGTTAGTGGAGAGCGCAAATCATGTGCGAGGGCGGCCAACATCATCGTTCGATCCGCAACAAACCGATGCAATCGATCCTGCATCACGTTAAATGCCTGCGTCAGCGCCTTGACCTCCGGAGGTCCAGCAGGGGCGAGTGATGCAACCTGATCTCCACGGCCCAGAGCTTCCGTCGCCCGCTTCAAAGCCGTCAACGGCCGGGTTAGTCGTGCGATCACAAACCAGAATACAGCGAGTGCACCAAGGCCGACCGACAGAAGAACCGAAAGCAGCGACGCCGACGATATTTGCCAGGGCGGTCGCTCAAAACGCGTGGACACGTTCAACCAATTTCCGCCCGACAAGGCGATCGAGATTTCCAGCTCAAGAGCCGCAAGCGTCCCGCGCATCATGTCAGCGTGCATTTCTGCCATTTCCGGTGTCAGGTTGGGTACAGGCAGTCCGTTCCCGTCGATTTCATGGACTTCAACGCGGATAGCGCGGCTGAAACTGTCGTTCATCAGTGCTCGAATACGGGCCTCAACCGTAGCATCTCCATGATGGTCTCGTTCTGCAACCTCTGCATCCGGCCCAATTTCGAACCGCACCAGCGGCGAACTGGCGGCCATGACAATTTGCTCGTGCAAATCAGAAGGTGCGTTTTCGATCAGCAAAGCCACGTTTGCAGCCCGACCAGCAGCGTCTGCCCCCAAAGCCGCTTGCACAGCCGAAGATCGTTCATCTGCAAAGAACACAAGGCTCAGAACTTGGCCAACAAGAAAAGCAGCCCCGACAAGGAGCACCAGTTGAGCGCGCAAGGAGAGACTGGGTTTCTTCACGGAAGTATCTCGACGTCACAAGACAAGACATAACCGCCGTTTCGGACGGTTGCGATCAACCGTGGCCTTAGGACATCGGGTTCGATCTTCTTGCGTAAGCGACTGACCTGGTTATCGATGGTGCGATCGAAGGGTCCAGGCAATCGACCCGTCGATTTGAGCAACAAGTCGTCCCGGCTCACCGTGACCCTTGCATTCTCGATCAAAACGCAGAGCAGGCTCGCTTCGCCGGAGGTCAAGACCTCCATGCGACCGTCCGCACGTTCGATCACGCGGGCGTCAACATCATATGTGACACCGCCGAAGCGTATTTTATGACCCGCCAGTTCGTGTTTGCTGCCAAGTGTTTGTGTGCGGCGAAGGATCGCCCTTATGCGTGCCAAAAGCTCAGGAGGATTGAATGGCTTCGAGATGTAGTCGTCCGCCCCGGTCTCGAACCCTTTCAATAAGTCCGCATCGCCATCCAACGCGGTCAAAAGCAAGACCGGTACGGTGCTGGTCTCTCGCAGACGCGCGCACGCGGATAGCCCGTCTTCGCCCGGCATCATTACGTCAAGAACGATCAGATCGGGCGTACGTGCCTCTATTTCAACATCCATATCCGCGGCGTTCTCTGCAGTTGCCACGCCCATCCCGTTGCGCGTGAGATACCGCGCGACGGAGTTGCGGATCTCAGGGTGATCATCAACGATAAGAATATGCGGTCTTGGTTCCATTCTGTGCCAATACAGGAGCAACGCAGCGGACGCTGCCACGACTTTGTCGCAGAATGTAACGGTCGGATCGTTTTATTCCAGCGCCCCAAGCTGACCCCGCATCACCGTGATTGTGCTCTGGCTCGAGTTGATTGGTGTTGTCATAGCAAAATACACAGCACGCCCAATGCGAGCCACCCGCGGGAAGTTCATGGACGCGTCGGAAGAATTGTGTGCCAGCACCTGCCGGGTGACGCATCCCCTGCTGTCCAAGGCGCGGCACGCCAACAGAACCTCGTCGTCACCTTGCCATTCCAGCCACGTGACCAGAACAGAGCCATCTTCGAGGAAAAGTGTATCGACCCGGCCCAACGGTTCGCCGAGATCAATGCGGGCAGGCGCTGCAAAGCTTGCGGCTGAGTCATCCGAAAACGCAAGCTTGACCGCGGCGACATCATCCGCGCCAGTAAACCAGGCCACTGCCACACGCTCGCCCTGCGCTGCGACGGCCGGGCCATTGACCGGGCACCCTGAAATCTCCCAACCGTCAGGATGCACGTTGATCGGATCAGTCCAAACATCGTCCAGCAGCCGCACGACTGAGATATCGCGTATCTCTGCGTCTGTTCTGTCACGATAGGCAACAACCAGCGATCCGTCTCCGAGCCGGGCAGACGATGTCTGGCAACATGAACAGGTCCTTGTGTCGACCGGACCGTCGCTCTCTAGGTTACCGTCCGCATCTATCCGGGTTGCCCGCAATTGCATGGTGTCCGGTCTGGCCAGCAGACCGGTCTGCCCATAACCACGCGCGTCGAGCCACAAGAGGTCGAGCGCTCCGTCGGAGTTGCCGCTCATTGTCACGAACCCGTGCTGTTGATCCGATCTGTCGCTGTAGGGAATAATTGGATCAGACCATGACCTTCCCAAGTCGTTGGAGAGGGAGAGTTCGACATGATATCCGTAGCTGCTCTGACCAGCTTTTCTCAGCCAGTGCAGGGCGATGCCGCTGTCACCAAAAGCGGCGACAGTCGGAAAATCTGCCCAGTTCACGAAGATGTCTTCGCCCCGCCCTACCGTGACAGGCTTTGACCAACCAACTTCATCGAACTGCGCAAACTGGACCAGCGTCTCTGAAGCGGTTGGGACCATCCAGGACATCAACAAAGAGCCCCCGGACACGGCCAAGTACGGCTCTTGTGCAATCCCCGATGTCGGTGGTTCGAGCACAGTGAGGGAGTCAAATACGGGCTGCTCAGCCAAAGCTTTACCCGAAAAGCAAAGCGAGAACGCAAGTGCGCCAAGTCCACTTCTCAGCAAACGGCCAAGTCGTCGTGCAAAGGGCCTCTTAGGCACCAGAACCTTTGGGGTAGAGATGAACCAAGGCATCAATTTCTACCCTTTCATAAAGGTCTTTCACATGTTCATTCGTTAGCCTGGCGCAGCCATTCGAGACAGCGGAGCCTATCGTACTGGGCTGGTTCGTCCCATGGATACGTAGGTACGTATCGCGACCAGCATCATCATACAAATAAAGCGCCCTTGCACCCAACGGATTGTTCGGGCCGCCTTTAAGACCGTCCTTGTAACGAGCATACTTGTGCGGTTCTCTGCGGATCATCGCATTTGTGGGTCTCCACCAAGGCCATTTGGCCTTGCGT
This sequence comes from uncultured Rhodobacterales bacterium, assembly GCA_964500115.1. Classification (GTDB taxonomy): domain Bacteria; phylum Pseudomonadota; class Alphaproteobacteria; order Rhodobacterales; family Rhodobacteraceae; genus Marivita. The sequence continues at coordinate 1,951 of CAZCOX010000158.1, read as the reverse complement.
GCGACGGTGAACGTTCCGGGTTCGTACAGACCCTTACGCCCAATACCGACGCCGTAGCGGATTGCCATGCCATCTCGCAACATCAGGTAGAGAAAGAAGTCATCCGGGACGACGTGAACGGAACCCGCCTCCCATTCCCGACGCCCGGTGTTAACCAATTGGGGAAGAAAACGATCGGGGAGCTGAAACTTATGCGCTAGGACTTCTTGAGGCATAGTGGCGATAGCACCGACGCCGCCGACAAAGGAACGCCGTGTTATTGCCCCCGTGTAATGCTTGCCTTGAGCCCTGCTATGTCGCATAAGAATAAACCTTCCAATCCCTTTTTTGATGAGGCTAAGTGTACCCCTCATGCGGCAGCCACACTTAGTTTGTCGCAAATTGTAACTGTGGCTTTTTGGCTGTTGACCTTCTAGCGACCGGAAGCCTCATTTCGACCCAATGGCACATCAAACAGACACCCGCGAGAGCACAAATCCAAATCGCCCCGGCGCTGATCTTTTCCATTCCCCGGTTGGGTTTGGAGTTGCCCTTTTTTCAGTCACGGCCCCAATTCATCTGCTGACCGACACCGAAACCTCGATCACGATTGCCGCCATTACATTGGCGCTGATCGGCGGCGCCTATATCGGTTTTGCCGTTGCCGATGGTCGACCCAAAGTGATTTGGTCTGAACTTGCTGTCGCAACGCTGTTTGGCGGGGCCGCCGTTCTTGGCATCTTGTTGCATTGGGCAGCATTGCCGATCGGTCTCGCGCTGCATGCAGGTTGGGATCTGCTGCATCATAATTCACATCGCTTCGCACGGGTTCCCAAATGGTATGTGCCCTTTTGCGTCGTCTACGATCTGCTTGCGGCAGGGTTTCTGATCCTTCTCTACGGAGTATTGGGTTGATACGCCTGATTGCGATAGTGCTCTTGGTGCTTGCGATGGTCTTGCTGGCCTGGCATGACGTCTTCGGTTTGGAAATCCGTCTTCCGGACCGCGAGGATTTGCGTCTCTGGATTGAGGCCTCTGGCCTTCTTGGACCTGTACTGGTCGTCGCCCTCATGACAATTGCGATCGTGGCAAGTCCAATACCTTCGGCTCCAATAGCGCTCGCCGCGGGGGCGGCTTACGGGCACACCTTTGGGACGATATTGGTGGTTCTCGGTGCCGAACTCGGAGCAATAACCGCATTCTTGCTTGCCCGCGGATTGGGGCGTCCATTCGTTGAGAGACATGTTGGACAAAAACTGAGTATCGGATTCCTCGGCTCGCAGAACACGCTGATGTTTTTGGTGTTTGGCAGCCGTCTGCTGCCGTTTTTGTCTTTCGACATGATCAGCTATGCAGCGGGCCTCAGCAAGCTGCATTTCTGGCGATTTTCGGTCGCCACCCTGGCCGGAATCATTCCGGCAAGTTTTTTGCTCGCGCATCTCGGCGACGAAGCGATGAACGGGGATGCGCGCACTGCAGCCTGGACGGCGGCAGCGCTTGGTGGCTTTACAGCCTTATCTCTTCTCGCGGCCATCTGGCGCAACCGCCAACACACACCAAAAGAGAGCTGAAATGGCTGCCCATCCTCACGCGGGACATATGCCCACATCCGGCAAAGCCCTCGTCATCTCCGCCTGGCTGACAGGCATCTACTTCGTCATCGAACTCGTTGTCGGTCTCTGGACGGGATCGATTGCTGTGCTCTCCGATGCGTTCCACACACTCTCGGCGGTCGGCGGCGTCCTTGTTGCGATCATTGCACAACGTATCGCCGGGCGCCCTGCCGACGCGCAACGGAGCTTTGGCTGGTACCGCGCCGAGATCATCGGCGCACTGGTCAATGGCGGGTTTCTGCTGGGCATGGCGCTTCTCGTCATCTGGATGGGCGTGATGCGGCTCGGCAATCCGATCCATCTACCGACCGGCCCCATGCTTTGGGTGGCGTTCGGTGGATTGGTCACAGAGGTCATCT
>CAZCOX010000157.1:0-7912 GCA_964500115.1 uncultured Rhodobacterales bacterium | reverse complement strand
CCGTTGATCATCTTTGAAGATGCGGATCTCGACAACGCAGTCGGGGGCGCGATCCTTGGCAATTTCTACTCGTCTGGGCAGGTCTGCTCCAACGGAACGCGTGTGTTTGTCCAGAAAGGCATCAAAGAGGCGTTTCTAAAGAAGTTGACCGAACGGCTTGGCAACGCGGTTATCGGTGATCCTTTGGAAGAGGCGACAAGCTTTGGCCCGATGGTCAGCGAAAACCAGATGAACATCGTTCTGGGCTACATTGATAAAGGTAAGGCCGAAGGTGCGCGTCTTGTGACCGGCGGTAACCGGCTTGATCGCGACGGGTTCTACCTTGAACCAACGGTGTTTGCCGACGTGACCGACGACATGGTTATCGCGCAGGAAGAGATCTTTGGCCCGGTGATGGCGGTTCTCGATTTCGACACAGAAGAAGAGGCCATAGCCCGCGCCAACGCGACCGAATTCGGCCTGTCCGCAGGTGTGTTCACCTCAAACCTGTCGCGCGGGCATCGGGTGATTGCCCAGCTTGAGGCGGGGTCGTGTTTCATCAACTCCTATAACGACGCGCCCGTCGAGGCCCCGTTTGGCGGGACCAAAATGTCGGGTGTTGGGCGCGAAAACTCCAAGGATGCCATCAACAACTATAGCGAATTGAAATCGGTCTATGTGCGCATGGGCGATGTCGAAGCGCCGTTTTAAAGCCCTGTCATGATTGCAGATTACGTCATCGTTGGTGCGGGTTCCGCCGGGTGCGCCATGGCTTACCGGCTGTCGGAGGCGGGCAAGAGCGTGATTGTCATCGAACATGGCGGCAGCGATGCGGGCCCGTTTATCCAAATGCCCGGCGCGCTCAGCTTTCCGATGAATATGAAACGGTACGATTGGGGGTATCGGACCGAACCGGAGCCGCATCTTAACAACCGCCGATTGGCATGCCCGCGTGGCAAGGTGATCGGCGGCTCCTCCTCAATCAACGGTATGATCTACGTCCGTGGTCATGCGATGGATTACGACCACTGGCGCGATGAAGGGGCGGCCGGCTGGGGTTATGCCGATGTGTTGCCTTACTTCAAACGACTGGAAAACTGGCATGATGGCGGGCACGGCGGCGACGCGTCCTGGCGTGGCACCGATGGGCCGCTTCACGTGACCCGTGGCAGCCGTGAAAACCCGCTCACACGCGCGTTTGTTCAGGCCGGAGCTGATGCCGGATATGGCGTCACAGGCGACTACAACGGTCACCGACAAGAGGGTGTTGGCCCTTTCGACATGACCGTTTGGAAAGGTCAACGGTGGTCAGCGGCGAATGCCTATCTCAAACCCGCGATGCGCCAGTTCAACTGTCAGGTCGTTTATGGCTTCGCGCACAAGGTGGTGATCGAAAACGGTCGCGCGACTGGCGTGGAAATCGAGCGCGACGGCCAGATTGAGGTGGTGAATGCGCGTCAAGAGGTGATCCTTGCGGCGTCTTCTATCAACTCGCCCAAACTACTGATGCTCTCCGGTGTTGGCCCGGCCCAGCACCTGAAAGACCATGGGATCGACGTGGTCGCGGACCGAGCGGGTGTCGGCAAAAACCTGCAAGACCATCTGGAAGTCTACGTGCAGGCCGCAGCCAGCCAGCCTGTCAGTCTCTACAAGTACTGGAACCTCTTGGGCAAAGCCTATGTTGGGGCGCGGTGGCTGTTCACCAAAACTGGGCCCGGCGCGTCGAACCAGTTTGAAAGCTGCGGATTTATCCGGTCGCGCGCCGGTGTGGCCTATCCCGATTTGCAGATCCATTTCCTACCAATCGCTGTCCGTTATGATGGCCAAACGGCGGCAGAAGGTCACGGATTTCAAGCGCATGTTGGGCCAATGCGGTCACCGTCGCGGGGCGAGGTTACGCTGCGGTCTGCCGACCCCAAAGAAGACCCGCGCATCTTTTTCAATTACATGTCGTATGATGAAGACTGGCAGGATTTCCGGCAGGGAATTCGACTTGTCCGCGAGATTTTCGCGCAGGACGGCTTCAAGCCATTCTACAAACATGAAATTCAACCAGGAGATGATGCACAGTCGGATGAGGCGCTCGATGACTTTATCCGAGAACATGCCGAGAGCGCCTATCATCCTTGCGGGACAGCCAAGATGGGGGCAAAGGACGACCCGATGGCAGTTGTTGACCCTGAAACACGCGTCATCGGTGTCGATTGCCTGCGCCTTGCCGACAGTTCCATCTTTCCGCGCATCACGAATGGCAACCTGAATGCGCCGTCGATCCTTGTAGGTGAAAAGGCGGCTGACCATATTTTGGGGCGACCTTCACTGGCGCCGTCGAACGAAGAACCGTGGGTTCACCCGGATTGGAAGACCGCGCAACGCTGACCGCGTGGGTGACTTAGTAGGCGCTACAGTTGGTACATCTAGTGGTAATTGGCGTGAAACGGCATAGGTGCTGTATCCCATCCGTTGAATGGCTTATCCTTAGAACCCATGATCGAGTCGTCTAACAACCTGATTGCTTGCCCGAAGTGCGATGCGTTGCACCATATGCACCCTATCGACAAAGGCGAGCAGGCCAAATGTGTAAGATGTGGGACGGTGTTGATGGCACCGCGCGATGGCGCGATGACCCGGATTGCCATGTTATCCCTGACGGCGCTGATCCTCATGATCGCGGCAATCTTTTTTCCGTTTCTAGAGCTCAGCACACACGGGTTAGGGCGCAAAAGCTCGGTCTTTGACGCGATCCTCGCCTTTTCAACGGGCCTGATGTTGCCGCTGTCATTTGCGGTTGCTGCTTTGATCGTCGTCCTGCCAATCACGCGGTTTATTGCGCTGATTTATGTCTTTGCCCCGATGGCGCTGGGGTGGGAGCCGGCACCAAAGGCGCGCGCGGCGTTTCGGTTGGCCGAAAACATTCGGCCTTGGGCGATGGCCGAAATTTTTATCATCGGGGTCGCTGTCGCATTGGTAAAGGTCGCTGGCCTTGCCCAGGTCACGCTTGGCCCGGCATTTTGGGCCTTTGTCGGCTTGGTCATAATAACGGTTTTGAAAGACAATTTCATGTGTCGAGTAACGGTATGGCAAACGCTCAGCGCGCGCAGCCCGTCCTAACCGCCCGCGAAGCCGGGCTGGTAGGGTGTGCCGCATGTGGCCGCGTGCATCCGCGCGGCACGGAAACCTGCAGCCAATGCGGATCGCGTCTGCGCAGCCGGGATAAGGCAAGTCTGCAGAAAGTCTGGGCGTGGCTGTTCGCGGGCATGGTCGTCTACGTTCCTGCCAACGTTTATCCAATGCTGCTGACATCGACATTTGGGCGCGTGCAAGAAAGCACAATCGTCGGTGGCGTGTTAGATTTGATCGACTATGGATCCTGGGGTGTCGCGATAATCGTGTTTTTCGCCTCGGTGGTCATTCCGGTAAGCAAGTTTATCGCGATCGCATATCTGGCCGTTCTCGTGCAAAGCGGGCGCACCGGGTCGGCGCGCCATTTTCACCTGTATGAGGTGGTGGAGTTCATCGGACGGTGGTCGATGATTGACGTTTTTGTCGTGGCTATTCTGTCTGCGCTTGTGCAGCTCAACTTTGTCGCGACCATCAATCCGGGCATTGCTGCGGTAAGCTTTGCGCTTTCGGTTGCATTCACCATGATTTCCGCCAATAGCTTTGATCCAAGACTGATCTGGGACAGCCGAGAGGGGGCCGCACCGTGAGTGATCCGACGCCTTCGGAAATGGTTGTCGCGCCGCAGCGCAAATCCTTTTGGCGCAATCTGTCTTTTGTCTGGTTGGTTCCGATCCTGGCCCTGGCTGTTTCACTGGGTATTGCGTGGCAAAGCTTTGCTGACCGTGGCACGTTGATCCAAATCTCATTCGGCAATGCGTCTGGCGTGGTCGCTGATGAAACGACCCTGCGCTACCGCGACGTTGTGGTAGGAACGGTCGAAGACGTGCGTTTTACCGCAGACCTGGGTCGTGTTTTGGTTGATGTTCGCGTCGAAAATTCGGTGCTGCCGTTTCTCGATGAAGACGCAGCCTTTTGGGTTGTAAGGCCCGAAGTGTCGACGCGCGGGATATCGGGTCTCTCGACGGTTCTGTCCGGGGTGTATATCGAAGGGGCGTGGGATAATTCGCCCGGCAACTCGGTGCGCGATTTTGTTGGATCTGATACACCCCCGCTGGTGCAACCGGGGCGGCCGGGCAAGCGGATCACACTGGCGACCGATGATGGCACGACGATTTCCTACGGATCGCCGGTGCTTTATCGTGGGGTTGAGGTCGGACGGCTCGAAACGCCGCGGCTCTCAACGGATGGTCGCAACGTTTTGGTCGATGCCTTCATCGAAGCGCCGCATGATGCCAGGCTCAGCCGGGCGACCCGGTTCTGGGATACATCAGGTTTCGAACTGTCTTTCGGAACCGCCGGCTTCGAAGTGGATTTTGACAGCATCGCATCCTTGGTGTCGGGCGGGATCGAGTTCGATAATCTATACGACGACGGTGAGGACATTGGCCCAGGTTACGTCTTCACACTTTACGAAGATGAAGAGGAAGCCCGCCGCAATCGCCTCGTGCGCGGCCCGGCACAGGGCGTCACCTTCTCTATCCTGTTCGATGAGTCAGTTAGCGGTTTGGAGGCTGGAGACGACGTCACCTATCAGGGCCTCGACGTGGGGGTCGTCACGGAACTGCGCTCGCGGATCATCGAAACGCCGTTTGGACCGGAGCTGTCGCTATTGGTGAATGTGTCCATCGATCCCCAGCGCATGGGGCTGGAGGCCGAGACGACGCCAGAACAAACCGTCGAATTTTTCCGTTTTGCCGTCTCTACAGGCATGCGCGCGCGCTTGGCGACGGAAAGCCTGTTGAGCAGTGATCTGCGGGTTGAACTTGTCGTGCTCGACAATGCGCCGCCGGATATGTTGATTGAGGTTGAGGATGAGGCGCCGCGCCTTCCCAGCGTTGAGTCGAACCTGTCGGATTTCACTGCAACGGCTGAGGGCGTGCTGGAGCGGATCAATGCGTTGCCGATTGAGGAAGTGATGGATCAGGCGATCAGCCTGATGGACTCGATCGAAGACCTCGCTCGAAGCGAGGACCTGCAACGCGTTCCGGGCTCTGCCATTAGACTCATTGATGACACACGCGCGCTGGTCGGCAGCGAGGCTATCCAGGCGATCCCCGATCAGTTGCAGGCAGCGATCGCCGACCTCCAACAAATGGTTAATGACGTACGCGCAGGTGGCGCGATTGAAGCACTCAACAGCGCGCTGGCGTCACTTGATGAGGCGATGGCAGGTATCAACGAGGCGTCAAAATCCGCACCTGCGTTGACGCAAAACCTAACCAAACTCACCGACGAAGATATTCCGGCGGTGTTGGCCGAATTGACGGCTGTGGCCAAAACGGCGCAAGAGCTGGAGCTGGATGAGTTGGTGGCCAGCGCCACGAAGACCATGAACACCATTGATGCATTGATCGCCAACGAAGCCGTGCAAAACCTGCCCGCGAGCGTGGATCAGGCCATCGCCGATGTTCGCCAGATTATCACTCAAGTGCAGGAAGAAGGTGCCGTGCAAGCCCTTGGTTCCGCGTTGCGGAACCTCGACCGTACGATGGCTGATATCACGGTTGCCTCCGAAGATGCGCCAGCGCTTGCGGACAATCTGCTTAAGATCACAGAAACGGACATTCCGGAACTCCTTGCTGAATTAGAGGCCGTTGCCAACACGGCCAAGAACCTTGAGCTTCAAGCGCTGGTTGATGGCGCAACCAGCACGTTGGCGCGTGTGGATGCATTGGTGGGCAGTCAGGAAACGCAGGAATTGCCGGGCACGCTGAACGATGCCTTGACCGAGATGCGCCTTGCCCTGACAGAACTCCGCGAGGGTGGCGTCGTCGAAAACTTGAACGCGACACTTCAATCGGCGTCAGACGCGGCAGGTTCGGTTGCAGAGTCGGTCGAAGATCTGCCAGCTTTGACGGCGCGATTGGAGCGGCTCGTGGCCGAGACCGAGGCTGTGGTGCGATCCTACGGGTCACGATCCGATTTCAATGTGGCAACTCTGTCCGCGCTCCGCGAGGTGCAGAATGCCGCCAAATCCATCTCTGAACTGGCCCGCGCGATTGAACGCAGCCCGAATTCTTTGATCTTCGGGCGATGAGGAAGGACGTATCATGACAACTCCCGAAATCTGGCGTGTTATGGCGTTCGCGCTGGCCCTGCCTCTTGCGGCTTGCGGTTCAAGCGACACCGCGCGGTATCTGATCGATGCGCCGACAGCTGCCGTTGGCCAGACACGTGTCTCGGTCGCCAGTGTCGAGTTGCGTGATGTGTCCTTGCCCAGCCATGCATCGGGATCAGAGATCCTGGTGATGGACGAAGGCGGCGCTTTGCGTCCGTTGGGGGATGCGCAATGGGCGGACGACCCTGAACGCGCGGTTACCGGAACGCTTGCCGAACTCTTGGATGCGCGCAGCACAGCGACAGTCGCCGCAGAGCCATGGCCCCTGGTGGACGGACCAAGCGCGCGGGTTGATTTGCGGATCGACAGGATGCTCGCCAAGGCCCCCAACCTCTACGAAATCTCTGGGCAAGCCGCAGTCAGCGCCGCTGACGGGCGTCCCCGCGAACTGGTGGAACGCGTTTCTGTGACCGTGCCTCTGACCGAGATAACCGCACCGGCCGTGCGCGAGGCACAAGGCCGCGCGATTGCCGCTCTGGCAGATGAGTTGATCGGGCTGCTGCGATAACGCGAAATGGCATTTGCACCATCCGGATTGCCAGACTTGCTGGACCACGGGTTTGACACGGTTATCGACGTAAGAAGCCCTTCGGAATTCGCCGAAGACCACGTTCCGGGTGCGATAAACCTGCCGGTTCTGACCGACGAAGAACGCGCGCAGGTTGGGACGATTTACAAACAAGTCAGCCCGTTCGATGCGCGCAAGTTGGGGGCAGCGCTCGTGTTTCGCAACGCCTCCAATCACATCGAAGGTCCCTTAGCGCATCATGATGGCGCGTGGCGGCCGCTCGTCTATTGCTGGCGCGGCGGCCAAAGGTCAGGCAGTTTTGCTTGGCTGCTGTCAGAGATCGGCTGGCGATCCGAGGTCATTAAAGGCGGCTACAAGGCGTACCGGGCCTTGGTGGTTGACGTGCTGCACTGTCAGCCGCTGCCGTTTAGACTTGTGCAACTTGGGGGCTATACCGGCACCGCCAAAACCGCACTGCTGCATCGTTTGTCCGATAGCGGCGTGCAGGTTCTGGATTTGGAAGGTCTTGCCAATCATCGCGGCTCGCTTTTGGGCGATTGCGGGCCCCAGCCTGCGCAGAAGGCTTTTGAAACGCGGCTGGCTCATCAGCTTTCGCAATTCGATCCAACACGCCCCGTTTTGGTCGAAGCAGAGAGCAGCAAGATCGGGCGCATCATTATGCCGCCGAGTCTTTGGGATGCAATGAAATCCGCCCCGTGGATCGAGGTTGTCGCCCCAATCGCCGCGCGCACCAATTACCTCGTTCGGGAATACGACGACATTTTGTCCGACAAAGATGGTCTACGTGAAAAGCTGAAACCGCTGCGCGCACATCGCGGCGACACAACCGTTCAAAATTGGTTGGCTCTGTCTGCGGCGGGCGACAAGCGCGCGCTGACGAAAGCGCTGATGGAAGAGCACTACGATCTGGCCTACGCAAAATCGATGCGCGCTTTGAAGCCAGAACTTATTGCGCGGATTGAGATTGTTGGGTTCTCAGCAGATGATCTGGAGAAAGCGGCTGGCCAGATCGAACAGGTACTTCAAACAACCTCGATCTGACCGGGCGGCCCGTTCTCAATTTTCCCTATGATTTTAGCGCTTTCATATCTCGCCTTGTGAAGCGCCAAGATCATGGTCTTTGCTTCTGGCGCGGGCAAAGCGGCGAGCAATCCACCACTGGT
>CAZCOX010000156.1:0-7939 GCA_964500115.1 uncultured Rhodobacterales bacterium | reverse complement strand
CCTTTGAAGGCCTCTTCGGAGGGCAGACCCAACCATTTGGCCCGCGCACCCGTGGCAAGAATGACAGCGTCGGCGGTATAGACCGTGCCGCTGTCCGATTGTGCCGTGAAGGGGCGTTTTGTGAGATCGACCGAAGTGATCAAGTCGCCAATAATTTCGCATCCCGTGGCTCGGGCATGTGCTTCCATCCGGACCATCAGGTCTGGACCCTGAACCTCAGTATCACCGGGCCAGTTTTCGACTTCGGTTGTCGTGGTCAATTGACCGCCGGGTTCCATGCCTTGCACCAGAATCGGCTCCAGCATCGCGCGGCTTGCATAGACACCTGCCGTATAACCAGCCGGGCCTGAGCCGATGATAAGTACCTTTGTGTGGCGGGTCTCGGACATGTGGCAGCCTCGCGTCGCAATGAATCAATTCGTGTTGGGGATTGGATATAGGTGTTGCGCGCAAGGGTCGCAATTGCCTGTCGCGTTTTGCCGCGTCATCCTGCCGCACTGAATTTGATTATAATATTGTTGCGCTAATTTGAAATAATATTGCGCGTCGCTGCGGGTGCTATATAATATAGAGAAAAGCAGGGGTAAATCGGATGCCATCTCATCGACTGGATCCCATTGATCGCAAAATTCTGGCAGAGCTTCAGGCCGATGGTCGGATGACCAACGTAGAGCTGGCCCGACGCGTCGGTATTTCCGCGCCGCCCTGTTTGCGGAGGGTTCGCACGTTAGAAGAACAAGGGTTCATTCGCGGCTACCATGCCGAGGTGGACCCGCGCGAGCTTGGGTTCGAGGTTCAGGTCTTTGCGATGGTTGGGCTCCAAAGCCAGGCAGAGGCAGACTTGCGCGCGTTTGAGGACCTTTGTCAGTCTTGGCCGCTTGTTCGCGAATGCCACATGCTGAACGGCGAGGTTGATTTTATTCTCAAATGCGTTGCCCCGGATTTGAGCACGTTTCAATCGTTCCTGACGGGTGATTTGCTGACGTCGCCCAATGTCGGAAGCGTCAAGACATCGCTGGTCATTCGCGGCGCAAAAGATGAACCGGGCGTTCCGTTCGATGTGTTGGAAGACCGGCTGAGCGAGCCGGGGTAATACTTCAAGCGACGCGAAGTGTATCGATCACGCTGCGCGATGTCCGCGGAAACGCCAAATCGCCGAACCCGTCCAAATCTTTTACATGTTTGAACATCGACAGCAGCATGTCTCTGACTGACGATCCAATCTCGGCAGTTGAAACGCGCCCCGGGTGGTAACTCTCAAGCTCATGGCCATTGGCCTTGACGATGCCGTGGCTTTGTAACGCAAAGTGATAGAGTTGCACGGAACCGGGAGGGGTGATGCGGATCACTCGCTCGCCATCCTCATAATCTTCGACGGGCACCATAACCGCTTCACAGTTCAGGATCTCGCTAAACCGGTCTTGCCGTACGACCAGTCGCGCGGCAGGCCCTAGCAAAAGGTCGCTTTGATCAAACCCACGACCGGGGAGCCTGAACAGATGCGTGAGGGAGGTCGTGTCGCCTTGCGAGCGCGGTGCGTAATGCGTGCTGCCAATCCAGACGATAGGTTGCGGCCCGCGATGCGTTTCGACCAAATCCCCAGGAATCAGGTCTTCGACAGCGATAGGACCCATGACTGTCGAGATAAGCGTTCCCCGCGCAAAAGCCGTGGCGCATGCCTCAAATGTTGGCGTGGCTGGTACCGTGAAGGTGGACTCAAAAGTGGAGCGATCAGAGAGAAATGCTGCAGCCTCGATCGTGCGCGTGAGAGAAGTGTCGCTTCGAGGCTGCCCGTCAAACGAAGCAACTTGGTCTGTGGAAACTGCATAGGCATTGAAATCGTCCGCTGACGCTCGGATGGTCGAAGGCTGAGCCATGTGAACACCTTTCGGTTCAGTCACATCCGCGTTGGTCCCCACCAACAACACCAGAAGGACGGTGCGATTTCGTTGAGCAAGAAATGGCCTGATCTCGGCTGATTTGTCAAAATCCAACGAAAATTGGCCGCGCAAGGCGGCCAATCGGAATGCAATTTGATTTTTGTACTCAGCTCGAAAACAGTCGTGCCTTAATTTCCGGTTGTAGTGGAAACGGCGCGCCGAGAATCGGTGGGATTACGCCAGTTTGCGCACCGGCTGATGGCCTGTTTCCGCTTTGATCCGCGCGAACATCGCTTTGCGGACAGCACCGCGTTGGAAGGGCAATGCGGGGGCGTCTTCTTTAGACGCTGCGACGACGGATGCGATGAATTTCGAAGAACGCGACATGGGACTGCTCCGGGTATTCTTGTTTGTTTCGTTAACCCTAGTGAAGCCGCGCAATGGGGCGCGTTTGTGACGGAACGTGGACAATCCCGGTGTATTGTCGTGATTGATTTTGGGCGAGTTAGACCGGACATTTTGACGGGCCGCCTAACAAAGCATGCAAGAGGCATACACATATGCTCGTTTCTGGTACGATCATTTTGTTTAATAGTATTCAGACGGTGTTATTATGAAACCCATCAAACAGATTTCATTTATTTCTTTGTTCGCCAGCTTTATGAGTGCCGCGGAAGCGAACTCACCTCCATATTTCGTCGGCGTGCTCGAACTTGGCCCAAAAGGGTGTGAAACGGTTGAATTATGCACCGTCCAAAATGACTTTGCATATGTCGACCGGCACGGAGTCGGTTGGAAGGTAAACTCTGGCTTCAAAACCGACGGCGCATCTATTCCTAGGTGGGCTCAATGGTTCGCAGGAGAACCTTTCGAGCCAGATTACCTTCAGGCTGCCGTTTTACATGATTGGTATTCGAAATCGGTTCGACCAGTTTACGGTTGGCTTCAAACCCAAAGGATGTTCCGCGAGGTTTTGTTGCAGTCCGGTGTGTCTTTAGGAAAGGCGAATCTGCTCTATGGAGGCGTTCTCGCCGGTTCAGGAAAGTGGATTTGGAGGAAGGAAGGCCGTGTTTGCGACTTAGGCGCAGGTGTCGTTTGTCTCCAAGAGGTCGGACGTTTTGAATTGCAACGGGAAGCGGCGAGTTTTGGGTCAATTGAGCATGATCAAGTTCTAGAGCAGTTGAAAGCTGAAAAAAACTTTCTGGATGCAGCGTCAGTGCAAGACGTCGAAAAACTTGTAGATGGCTTGTTGGGCGGCTCGGTCTACATCCAAGAAAAAGACGGTGTAATCGACGTTCAGAATGGAATCGAAGAGTATCTGAGGTTTTCAAAGTAGACCTGAGCAACATGATTCAACGTCTTAGCAAAATGCGGGTAGCAGGTCTAAAGGCGCATGTTCGCAGCACTCTTCGAACCACCGCTCGTCGCATCACAAGGCTACAACCGGATCACCGAAATCAACCGTCCGTAGTCGGCCTCTTTGGCATGCGTTGACCTGCGGTAGGAGTAAAAGCGGTCTTCGTCGGAATAGGTGCAGTGACGCGTCCATTCCGCACTGACCCCGGCTTCGCGCAGGCTGTGCAATCCAAACGCGGGAAGGTCGAAATGAAACCGGTCGCCTTCGCCGTTGGCGAAGAAACGGGCGTTCTGCGGGTCCTCTGCCAAAAACGTGTCGAGGAATTCAGGACCGACTTCATAAGCGCGCTGGCTGATGCTTGGGCCAATCACCGCAGAGATGTTGTCTCGTGTCGCCCCAAGGCTTTCCATAGCCTCAACCGTTGCTTCCAAAACGCCGTCCAGTGCGCCCTTCCAGCCGGCATGCGCCGCGCCAACCACGCCAGCCTCGGCATCGGCAAAAAGCACAGGCTGGCAATCGGCGGTCAGGATACCCAACGCAACGCCAGGCGTATTTGATACCATGGCGTCCGCTTGGGGCCGTGGTTCAGACTGCGGGCCGTCCACGATATCAACATCCGCAGAATGTGTTTGATGCACGGTCACCAGATGCGCGATCGGGACCTCCATAGCGTCTGCCACACGGGCACGATTTATCTCCACGATTTCTCGCTGGTCGGACGAGCCGGCTCCGCAATTGAGGCCCGCAAAAACGCCAGACGACGCGCCGCCACGGCGCGTGAAAAATCCATGCCGCAACGGTGCAAGGCTGTCTGCTGTGATGATCTCTAGCGTCATGGTTCTAGCCCGGGAGGAGTTGGACTCTGGGCGGGGACGATCCCCAACACTTTGAATAAGGAACCCATTTCGTCGGGGTGGGTCAACCGCCGATGTGCTGCAATATGCGTTTGCAACGCATCTCCGCTTAACCCTTTGGCAAGGTTTTGCGCGCGGGGTGTGATGCCCAAACGTTCCAGGAAAACACCCTGCGGCGTAAGCTGCGTGGTCGCACAACCCAACTCACGCGCAGTTTCGGCGATAGGTTCGAAATCCACATGTGCCGTTAAGTCTGATTCACCGGGGCGCGCAAAAGGATCGACCTTTTCATGCGCTTCCACCGCCTGAAATGTGTCGCCGTTGGATCGCCAGTCGCCGTAGTCGCAGATCAATACCAACCCGCCGCTCTGTGCGATGGTCCGTGCCAAAGTGTCGACGACCGCAGTGACATGCGGAGAGACCTCTACAATCGCGCCGGGTTCTATGTCTGAAAGCCGATGGTCCAGCAGAGCAATCGGCGCGGGGTCGCTAAGCCCCTGTTGCAGCGTACCATCGGCGGACACCCCGACCATCACCTCGCGCCACCCGTTTGGATCGCGCTGAAACTGGCGAATGGGCAAGGCGTCAAAAAACTCGTTGGCGATGCAAAAGAGCGGTTTATCCGTAGGTAACTGCTGCACGCCGTCATGCCAAACCGGGTCGAAGCCCTGCAGCGCATTTTTCTGCTGTTGTTTCATGGTCGAGGATGCCTCAACCAATCGAATGTCGGCCGCGTCGTGAAACCCGGGCACAGCCGCCGTGGCGCGCAGAATGTCCGCCATCAATGTCCCGCGGCCCGGCCCGAGTTCGGCCAGCGTGAACTTAGGCGGCGCGCCCTGATCCGTCCATGTTTGCGCAATGCAAAGCCCGATCAGCTCACCAAACATCTGGCTGATTTCGGGGGACGTCGTGAAATCGCCTTTGGCGCCGATTGCAGTTTGGGTTGTGTAGTAGCCATGTTTCGGGTGCAGCAAACATGCCGACATATACTGGGCGAGGGTCATCGGGCCTGTCGCGCGGATTTGCGCGGACAGAATCTTGGCGAGGTCCGTCATTCCCGCCGTGCGCTTGACCATAACCAAAGCCCGACAAGGATCATCGGAACCGACAAAAGCTGGCCCATGGTCAGACCATACCCGCCGCTGTGCAGCGCAAGTCCCAATGGATTGCCGACAGAGACAAACTGCGCATCCGGTTGACGAACAAACTCAACCAGAAAACGGGCCGCACCATAACCGGCGATGAAAAGCCCGACGATCAAACCGGGGCGCTTCAAGGCTTCGCTCCGGAATGCGAGCCAAAGTAAAACGGCACCCAAGAGCAACCCTTCCAAGACAGCTTCGTAAAGCTGCGACGGATGCCGGGCGCACAGTTCACCAATCGCTTGCCCGCAGTCTTGCGCCGCTTGCCCGGGAAAGATCACGGCCCAGGGCAGATCGGTCGGTCGCCCCCACAATTCTGCATTGATAAAGTTTGACAAGCGCCCCAGAAAAAGACCCGGCGGTGTCGCCATTGCCATCATGTCCGCAGCGGGCCGCAGGGGAACACCCGCGCGCAGACAAAAGACCAGCGCTGCGACGATGACACCGATCAACCCGCCGTGAAACGACATCCCGCCTTGCCAGATTGCAGGAATCTGTGCCGGATTCGCGAAGTAATACGCAGGCTGATAGAACAACACAAAGCCAAGCCTTCCGCCCACAATGATCCCGAGGATCACCCAGGTCAGCAAGTCTTCGATCTGTTCGGGTTTCATCGGTGCCGTGTCTTGTGCCCAGAGATGCGGACGCTTGACGGCTGCAACAGCGATCCGCCAACCGATCAAAATGCCAGCGATATAGGCCAGCGCGTACCAACGTAGTGCAAATTCCATCCCGAAGATCGAGATTGAAAACAGCTCCGGAGAGATATTGGGGAAAGGCAGGCCATTTGACATGCGCGGAACATGGTCATTGCTCTGTGGTGAAGTCAACCTTGTGCGGGGCCGGTTCGAGGCCCATATACAAATCGACACATATCGGAGGCATCATGCAGACCCGTAACAAGGTATTCGAAGACATTTCACAGTTGATGACCAACGCCATGGGTGTGGCGCAGGGCGCAAAGGAAGAGGCCGAAACCGCGATGAAATCCATGATGGATCGTTGGTTGGCGGATCGGGATTTCGTAACGCGCGAGGAATTCGACGCAGTGCGCGCCATGGCTCAGAAAGCCCGCGAAGAAAACGAGGCGCTGAAAGCCCGCCTCGACGCGATGGAAGCGTCATCCAAGTGACCGGACCCGGGCGGCGATTAGGCCGCCCCGTACCCCCCGCCGCCAGGTGATTTGAGCACAAACACATCCCCTGCTGCCATTTCTGCTGCATCATTGCCCGCGAGCATTTCGGTTGTGCCATCCGCGCGGATCACCGAGTTTTCCCCGGGTTTGCCCGCGCCTCCACCATTGGCTCCATGAGGCGGCACGATGCGATGAGATGACAGGCAGGTCGCCGTCATCGGCTCCAGAAAACGCAGCTTGCGCACGATTCCGTCGCCACCCGTGAATTGACCCGCGCCGCCCGATCCGTGGCGGATCGAAAATTCGTCTACGCGAACGGGAAAGCGGGTCTCCAATACTTCGGGATCGGTCATGCGCGTGTTGGTCATATGGCTGTGCACAGCGCTTGTGCCATCAAACCCATCACCCGCACCGGTGCCGCCACAGATCGTTTCGTAATTCTGAAACGTGTCATTGCCGTAGACAAAGTTGTTCATCGTGCCCTGACTTCCCGCGATCACGCCAAGCGCGCCGTAAAGTGTGTCAGCGATGGATTGGCTGACCTCGGTGTTGCCCGAGATCACCGCCGCCGGAGGGCGCGGGTTGATCATGCTGCCATCTGGCACAATCAGGTTGAGCGGCTTCAGGCAGCCCTCGTTCATCGGGATGTTGTTGCCCACAAGTGTGCGAAAGACATAAAGCACCACAGCCCGACAGATCGCCAAAGGTGCGTTGTAGTTCAGGGCATCTTGGTCCGACGTGCCGGTGAAATCGATGGTGGCGGACCGTTCGGATTTGTTGACCGAGATTGCAACCTTGATCTGGGCACCGCTGTCCATTGGGTAGGTAAAGCTGCAATCCTTAAGCACATCAAGAACGCGTCGCACACTTTCTTCGGCGTTGTCCTGCACGTGGCGCATGTAGGCCTGCACCACATCCAATCCGAATTGGCGTGTGATCTTGGTGAGCTCCGCGACGCCTGTGGCATTGGCCGCAACTTGGGCGGCCAGATCAGCCATATTTTGATCGATGTTGCGGCAGGGGTACTTGCCGGAGGCTAGCACCTCACGCGCAAGCTCTTCCTGCAACACACCCTCTTTCACCAAAAGCACGTTGTCGATCAATACGCCTTCTTCTTCGATATGGCGGCTGTCGGGCGGGGCAGAACCGGGGGTACGCCCCCCAATATCGGCATGGTGACCACGCGATGCGACAGTGTAGATGATCGTCTCACCGTCAGTGTCAAACACTGGCGTGATCACCGTCACGTCGGGCAAATGTGTGCCGCCATTGTAGGGGTTGTTCATCATGAACACATCGCCCGGTCGGATCTTTCCGACGTTCTGGCGCAGGACGGTGCGCACGCTTTCCGACATCGAGCCAAGATGCACCGGCACATGCGGCGCATTGGCGACGAGATCGCCGGCTTGATCGAAGATCGCACAAGAAAAGTCGTAGCGTTCTTTGATGTTTACCGAATAGGCCGTGTTGGCCAGCGTCGCCCCCATCTGTTCCGCGATCGACATGAAAAGGTTGTTGAAGACCTCCAGCATGACAGGATCGACCGAGGTGCCAATCGCCTCTTGCCGGTC
>CAZCOX010000155.1:0-7947 GCA_964500115.1 uncultured Rhodobacterales bacterium | reverse complement strand
TCGACCGCTACGATCTGGAAAACGAAACCCAGGCCGAATTGGCGGTTCAGGCCATTACTTCGCGCGATCTGACGGTGCAGTCCGTCGAGGCGAAACCGGCCTCCCGCAACCCGTCCGCGCCCTTCATGACCTCAACGCTCCAGCAAGAGGCGAGCCGAAAGTTCGGCATGGGTGCACGCCAGACCATGAACGCGGCGCAGCGGCTCTATGAGGCAGGTTACATTACATATATGCGGACCGATGGCATCGACATGGCGCCAGAAGCGGTCGAGCAGGCCCGTGATGCGATCAAAGATCGCTACGGCGCGGAGTACGTGCCGGGCAAGCCGCGCATCTACAAAAACAAAGCCAAAAACGCGCAGGAAGCGCATGAATGTATTCGCCCGACCGACATGGCCAAAGACGCGGTCAGCCTGAAAATCAGCGAACCGGACCAGCGCAAGCTTTATGATCTGATCTGGAAACGCACGCTGGCCTGCCAGATGGAATCGGCCCGGCTTGAGCGTACCACGGTTGAGGTCGGCAGCGCAGACGGACAGGTGGGTCTGCGCGCCACTGGCCAGGTCGTGCTCTTTGACGGGTTCCTCAAGGTCTACGAAGAAGGCCGCGACGACGCGGTTGTCGATGATGACGACAAGCGCCTGCCTCAAGTGATGCAGGGCGAGAAAGCCGAAAAGCGCAGCATCACGCCCGATCAGCACTTCACCCAGCCGCCGCCCCGCTATACAGAGGCGACACTGGTCAAAAAGATGGAAGAGCTGGGTATCGGACGTCCCTCGACCTATGCCAGCATCATCACGACGATCCAGGATCGCGAATACGTCCGCAAGGATCAGAACCGCTTGATCCCCGAAGATAAAGGCCGGATTGTCACGATCTTTCTTCTGAATTTCTTCAAGCGCTACGTGGAGTACGATTTCACCGCCGCCCTTGAAAGCGAGCTGGACGATGTCAGCGCCGGTGAGGGCGACTACAAGGAGTTGCTTGGCCGGTTCTGGCGCGATTTCTCGGCGGCGATTTCGGAAACCTCTGAATTGCGCATCACCGAGGTGCTCGACGTGCTCGACGATGCATTGGCACCACAGCTGTATCCGCCACGCGAGGATGGCAGCGACCCGCGTACCTGTCCGCTGTGTGGCGAGGGGCAATTGCACCTGAAAACCTCACGCTCCGGCGGGTTTGTGGGCTGTGGCCGCTACCCCGAATGCCGTTACACCCGCCCCATAAGTGGCGACGCCGCTGAAACCGGTGACCGTGTTCTGGGCGAAGACAATGGCGACGAGATCTCGCTGCGCTCTGGGCGTTTTGGCCCCTATGTGCAGCGTGGTGAGGCGACTGAAGAGAACAAAAAGCCGAAACGCGCCAGCTTGCCCAAAGGGTGGCAGGCCGATGAGATGACGCTTGAAAAGGCGCTGACACTGCTCAGCCTGCCACGCGTTATCGGTGAACATCCCGAAGGCGGCGCGATCAGTGCGAATTTCGGTCGCTTTGGCCCGTATATCATGCACAAGGGCCCTGAAGACGCCAAACCGATCTACGTCAACCTCAAAGACCCCACCGATGTGTTCGAGATCGGGATGAACCGCGCGGTTGAGATGATTGCCGAAAAGCGGGCCAACCCCGGGCGCGGACGGTCGGCAGCTGCCAAACCGCTCAAGGAACTGGGAGAACACCCCGAGGATGGCGGCATGGTTGCGGTCATGGAGGGGCGTTACGGGCCTTACGTCAAATGGGAAAAGGTCAATGCGACCCTGCCCAAAGACGTGGAGCCCGATGCGGTCACAATGGATATGGCTGTGGCCTTGATTGCGGAAAAAGCCGCGAAAAAAGGCACCCGCAAAAAAACCACCAAAAAAGCGCCGGCAAAGAAAAAGGTGGCTGCCAAGAAGTCATGAACACTGCCTCTAAGCGGTCTTTGTGCAACGGTTGCGCATGATATCATCCTGACCGAACGTGTAGGTCAGTTTCTGTACGATTCCATTTGAAATTCGGGCAAAGGTGCGACCAAAGTCGCATCGAGAAAAGTGTCAACTTTCGCAATGAGTTGAAAAGTTGACACTCGGTATGCAGCGGTGTCCTGCCGTTGACTTACCACGCCTGACGCGCGAGAAGTGGGCGACTTCGAATGTAAGGGGATCGCAGGATGAAAAAGGTCTATGGGTCAGCAGCAGAGGCGCTGGATGGCGTGCTGTCAGACGGAATGCTGATCGCAGCTGGTGGATTCGGCCTGAGCGGCATTCCCGAACTGTTGCTGGACGCCATTCGCGAGAGTGGTGCCAAGGACCTGACATTCGCTTCGAACAACGCAGGCGTTGATGACTTTGGCATCGGCATTCTGCTGCAGACGCGGCAGGTCAAAAAGATGATCAGTTCTTACGTTGGCGAAAATGCGGAATTCATGCGCCAGTACCTGTCTGGCGAGCTGGAGCTGGAGTTCAACCCGCAAGGCACGCTGGCTGAACGCATGCGCGCCGGTGGCTGTGGTATCCCGGGTTTTTATACCAAAACAGGAGTGGGCACGGTGATTGCCGAGGGCAAAGACCACCGAGACTTCAATGGTGAGACCTACATCATGGAAGAGGGCATCTTTGCCGATCTGTCCATCGTCAAGGCGTGGAAAGCCGACACAACCGGCAACGCGATTTTCCGAAAGACGGCGCGCAACTTTAACCCGCCGGCCGCGATGTGCGGCAAGGTTTGCGTGATGGAAGTGGAAGAGATCGTTCAGCCAGGCGAACTGGACCCCGATCACATTCACCTGCCGGGCATCTACGTGCACCGGATCATCCAGGGTGAGCACGAGAAGCGGATTGAACAACGCACAACACGGCCGCGTCCGGCGGCCTGACCGAAACCTGATTGCAGGATAGGCACATTGGAACGTGTTGCAGACAAACCCAAGCTGACTTCGGTGTTGGACGACAGCCAGGCACTGGCTGGTTTTTCGCGTCTGAACGTCGCGATGGTGATCTCCAACCCGCATTCCAAGGACAACCCGATTGTCTATGTGAACGACGCCTTTGAACGGACGACCGGGTATCAACGCTCGTCGGTGATCGGGCGCAACTGCCGGTTTTTGCAAGGCCCCGATTCAGACCCAGAGGCGGTGCGCCGCATTCGCAGCGCCATCGAAGCGTTGGAGGATATCAGCCTAGATATCCTCAACTATCGATCCAATGGCGAGCCATTTATGAACCGCTTATTGATCGCGCCGATCTTGGACGCGCAGGGAAAGCCGGTCTATTTCCTGGGCATTCAAAAAGAACTGCGTGACGACGAACAGGATCGCGCGGATGACAAGGCACGCCTGCATCTCGATACGGTCCTGTCGCGAGTCAGCAAGGATTTGGGCCTGATCATCAGTTCGCTGGTGGACAAGGGCAATCCCGCTGCAGCCCGCACAGAAGAAGCGCGTTTGCAACTGCTGCGCACGCTGGATGTGTTGCCGCGTCGTTTGGAATGCCTGCAATTCGTCTACGAAGAAATGCAGCTCGCCGATGAGCAGTGGAACAGAGACGGCATCGATCTTGGCTCGCTCCTGTCGCGCATCTCGCACACGATTGCGCATAACGAGGGCCGCCCCGGCGTGCGCTTTGTCTCGCTGGTTGAACCGCTTGAGGTGAACCTCGATACCGCGATCCGCGTGGCGCTGATGACGTTCGAGCTTGTCTCGAACGCGTTTCAACACGCCTTTGACGGGCTGGATCAGGGCTATCTGGAACTCAGGGTCAACCGACTTGCCGCAGGCGGATTGCGCATGACCATCGCCGATGATGGTGTGGGCATACCAAGCAAGATGAGTTTTCCGTCAGACACCTCGGTCGGCGGACGGCTGGTGCAATCAATGCTCGACGGGCTAGACGCCACGATCAACGTTGCGCGCGGCGCGGCAGGCACGGTTGTGATGGTCGACGTGCCGGTCGGTTTTACGGATTTCAAAGAATAGGCGCACGACGCGCAGGATCAAAAAGGGGTTGTCCAGACATGGCATGGGACCGGAACCAGATGGCAGCGCGGGCTGCGCAGGAACTGCAAGATGGCTGGTATGTGAACCTTGGCATCGGCATTCCGACGCTGGTGTCGAACTACATTCCCGACGGCGTGGAAGTCACCTTGCAGTCGGAAAACGGCATGCTTGGCATGGGGCCGTTTCCTTACGAAGGTGAAGAAGACGCTGACCTGATCAACGCGGGCAAGCAGACGATCACCGAATTGCCGCAGACATCCTACTTCGATAGTGCGCAAAGCTTTGGCATGATCCGCGGCGGCAAGATAGCGATGGCGATCCTGGGTGCAATGGAAGTTGCCGAAAACGGCGACCTGGCCAACTGGATGATCCCCGGAAAGCTTGTCAAAGGCATGGGCGGCGCGATGGACCTGGTGGCGGGCGTCGGCCGCGTTGTGGTTGTGATGGATCACACCAACAAACATGGCGACAGCAAGGTGCTGACAGAATGTACGCTGCCCTTGACCGGGGCAGGTGTGGTCGACCGGATCATCACCAATTTGGGTGTGATGGACGTGGTAGACGGCGGGTTGAAGATCGTCGAGACGGCAGATGGCGTCACCGAAGACGAATTGCGCGCTGCCACAAAGGCAACCATCGTCTGATCCGATGGCCGATTTCGACATCAAGCGAGAGGAAGAGGGCAGTAAAGGCCGCTATGTCATCCACCTCGACGGGGCAGAGGCGGAACTGACCTATTCCATTGCTTCGCCCACCATGCGCATTGCGGACCACACCGGCGTCCCAGATGCCTTTCGCGGCACAGGCGCAGGTTTGGCGCTTGTCACCCGCCTTGTCGAAGACGCGCGCGCCGAAGGCTTCAAGATCGTTCCTCTATGCCCTTTTGTGAACGCGCAGCGTCGCAAGCACCCCGACTGGGCTGACGCGTTCAACGTTTGAACACACTCGCTTTGCGGCGTCTGTAGAAATAGCCGAATAGCAAACTCTGTCGTTCGCCCCAAAGCCGCAGGTCATTGGTGTGTGGCTTATGCTCGTTGGCCAATCCGATCATCAAAGCCAGCCGAAGTTTTGAACCGAACCGTCAGTAAAAGAAGTGCAGTGCTGTAATAGACACCACAAGAAAGAGAATTGTCATGATGCCGCCGGACTTCACGAAATCGACCACTCGGTAACCGGCTGGCCCCATGATCAGGGCGTTGACCTGATGCGTGGGTATCAGGAATGAATTGGATGTTGAGATCGCCACGGTCAGCGCAAAGATTGCCGGATCCGCGCCCGTCGCCAGCGCAATCGACACCGCCAACGGTACCAACAGAACGGTGGCCCCAACGTTGGACATAACAAGGGTGAAGGCTGTGGCCAGGACGGCCAAACCCGCCTGCAATGCCCAAATGGGCCATCCGTCCAACAAGCTCAGAATTTGCGCGGCGATCCAAGCCGCAGTTCCCGTGTTTTGAACGGCCTGACCCAAGGGGATGAGCGACGCCAACAAGAAAACCGTGCTCCAACTTACCGATTGGTACGCTTCGTCAATAGACAGGACGCGGCTCAGGATCATGCCCATTGCACCAGCCAACAAGCACAGCGACAACCGGACATCCGTGAACAGGATCAACACAAGCGCCAAGGCAAAGAACGCCAGGGCCCAGCCAACCTTGTGCGGGCGCAGTTCTTCTTGCGGGAAATCCGAGGTGACGACGACGAAATCCTTGTCCGCCAACAGTTGTGTCAACCGATCCCACTGCACATGAACCACGGCCGTGTCGCCCGCCTGAAACGGCACTTCGCCGATATGGGTGGCCTCATGATCTTCGGTCTCGACGTGGCTCATCGTCTCTTCACCGCGGTGAATGGCCAAAAGCGAAAGCCCGTGAGATTGCCGAAGGCGCAGATCGATCGGGGTTTGGCCAATCACGCTCGACCCAGGTGGAATGACAACCTCGGCCACGCCTGACTGGGTGGCTGCAAAATCATCCGCAAACACATCAAGCTGCGGCATGATTTCAAGGCCGTAGGGGTCGGCAAATTCATCGCGGACCACCCGGCGCAGCCCGAGGACAGCCAGGCGCGCCGGCGCCTCGATCACTGTATCGGCCATGGGGGCGATCACCTTATGGCCCCGGTAAGACGTGCCCAGGATGTACATGTGATGCGCGACCATCAGATCGGCCAATTTCTGACCAATGATGATAGAGCCTTCGGGCACGCGCACCTCGAACATGTCAGCACGCAGGCCGTAGGTGCTTTCAATGTAGTTTTGCATCGACCGGGCCGAACCTGCATCGGACCCCCGATCCCGTTTGGACGGCAGAACCCAACGCCCGAACAGCACGAAATAGAGCACGCCCGTTGTCACAAGCATCAACCCAATTGGGGTGACTGAAAACAGGCCGAACTCGTCCATCTTTTGATCGGCCGGCAGGCTGGCATTCGACGCGACGATCAAATCATTCAACAAAATCAGGGGCGACGACCCGACCATAGTGACCGTCCCGCCAAGAATGGCGCAAAATCCCATGGGCATCAGCAGTCGGCTCATCGGGATATCGGTACGAGCCGAGATGCGGCTAATGACGGGCAGGAACAGCGCCGCAGCACCGACATTTTGCATAAAGGAACTGATGATCCCGACGACGCTTGAGACGATTGGAATGATACGGGTTTCAGTCGTGCCGCCACGTTTCAGGATCAAAGCGGCCACCTTTGACATCAGCCCGGTTTTGTCCAACCCGGCCCCGATTATCATCACAGCGATGATCGAAATGACCGCGTTTGAGGAGAACCCGGTAAAGAGGTTTGACACATCGGCAAGGTTGCCAAGGCCGGGCAGGTAACTCAGCCCGCCGAGAAGCAACATGACAAAGATCGCTGCGACGTCTATTCGGACAATTTCGGAGACGAACAGAAATACGGTAAACGCCAGCAGCCCGAGGACGACTGTCATTTCCAGTGTCAAAATGAGTGGATCCAAACCTACCTCCACCCAAACTGTATGACAGTCCCTGTGTTTCGACAAACAACGGGTGCGTTTATCGCTGAAAAAGCAAGCGGTTGTAGCGCATTTGCATAGGTGCCTTTGGATTGCCCAAGCGGCACGTAAACAAGGCAAACGTGTCGACGATACGTGGATTCTGCGCCTGTCCGTTCGACGCACTGACGTCGATACCGATCAAATCAGCCTGGCATAACGCTGGACGAGACCTGCGCCGACCGGACTCATAACCCCTCAAAGGCGCAGAGCGCGTGCACATCCATACCCATGGCCTCAAGCTTTTTGCGGCCTCCGAGGTCGGGCAGGTCGATCACAAAAGCGCAGCCGATGGTTTCGCCGCCCAGCCGTTCGATGAGCTTGAGACCGGCCTCCGCCGTGCCCCCCGTTGCCAGCAGATCGTCCACCAGAAGGATCTTTTCGCCTGCCTGAATGGCGTCGTCATGTACCTCCATAACCGCCTCGCCATACTCCAGGGTGTATTCCTCGGAAATCACAGCACCTGGTAGTTTGCCCTTTTTGCGGATCGGCACAAATCCGACAGACAATTGGTGGGCGATGGCCCCGCCAAGGATAAAGCCGCGCGCCTCTAGCCCCACGACCTTGTCGAACTGGACACCAGCATAGGGGTGCAGCAACTGGTCGATAGCGATGCGAAAGCCGCGTGGATCGGCAAAGAGCGTCGTGACATCGCGGAACATGATCCCCTCATGCGGGAAATCGACGATGGTGCGGATATAATCCTGAACGGTCTTGTTCGGAGTCATGGTGTCCTCAGCTGGTACGGCGGGCCATGGCGGTCAGCGCGCCCATGGCAATCAATGTGGTACCCCCAGCGCGGGTCAGCCATTGCAGAACCGAGGTTTGCCCGATCCAGCCCCGCAGCCGGTCGGCGGCAAGCGCATAGGCAAATGCGTTGATCGCAGCAAGGCCCACGAAGGTGGCAATCAGGATCGCAAATTGCGGCAGGAGCGGCGCGTCTTGTGCCACG
>CAZCOX010000154.1:392-7983 GCA_964500115.1 uncultured Rhodobacterales bacterium | reverse complement strand
CGGTTGCCCGACGGCGAGGGACGCGTGACGCTGCCGGACAAGGGGAGCGGGCGCGATGACATCTTCCTGGCCACGCTGCGCAACCCGAACCCGCTGGCACTGCCCCTGCGCTTTGCAGCGGCCACCGCGCGGGAATTCGGGGCCGTGCGCGTAGGGCTGGTGGCTCCTTACCTTGCCTACATGCGTCAGGACAAACGGTTCGCGCCCGGGCAAGCCGTGACGGCCCCGCTGTTCGCGCAGTTTCTGGACGACGGTTTTGACTGGCTGGTCACCGTCGATCCGCACCTGCACCGCATTCCGTCGCTTGACCGGCTTTTCGGCATTCCCGCAATCCGCGTCAGATCCGCACCGCTCATTGCCCGCTGGATCGCGCGTGAAGTGCCGGACGCGGTTATCCTGGGTCCCGACAGCGAAAGCCAGCAATGGGTGGCCGAGGTCGCACGCATTTCCGGACGTCCCTTTCAGGTTCTCGCCAAAGTGCGGTCCGGCGACAGGCAGGTGGATGTTAGCGTGCCCGAAAGCGACGCATTGAAACACGGGACACCAGTTATCCTGGACGACATCGCTTCGTCCGGACGCACGATGATCCGCGCGATGGAACATCTGATTGCCGCGGGAACTGCTCCGCCGGTCTGCGTGATTATCCACGCAGTATTCGCGGGTCGTGCCTTTGAGGACATCCTTGCCGCGGGCGCAGCGCGCGTGATCACGACGGATAGCATTCCGCACGAGACCAACGCCATATCGCTGGCCGACAGCATCGCTCACGCGTTGTCTGATAGGGTTGAGATACCAATCGGACGGACATTGGGAACGCAAAACGAAATTCGAACGGAGCCGAAGACATGAAGAACCACCAACACCAGGCCGAAACCGAACACAACGCAACCGTTTATGTATGTCCGATGCATCCGGAGGTGCGCCAGGACGGACCGGGCGATTGCCCCAAATGCGGCATGCACCTGGTGCCTGAAAGCGAAGTCGGTGAACACGGGCATCACGATCATGCGCCGGCAGGTGGCGGCGACTATGATACCGTGCCTGAAGACTATACAGGAGCGGTCTATACCTGTCCGATGCACTCCGAGGTGCGCCAGACGCATCCGGGGTCCTGCCCGATCTGCGGCATGGGGCTGGAACTGGAAAATGCGGCCATGACCGAGGACGGCCCCAACCCGGAACTGGTTGATTTCACCCGCCGATTCTGGGTCGGCACGGTTCTGACGATCCCGCTTCTGGTTCTCACCATGGCGCCTTATGTCGGCTTTCCGGGCGTGCGTGACATCTTTGGGGAACGTGCCACGCTCTGGATAGAGCTGGTGCTGGGCACCCCGGTGGTCTGGTGGTGCGGCTGGCCCTTCATGGTGCGTGGCTGGAATTCGTTCCGCACTTGGAACCTCAACATGTTCTCGCTGATCTCGATGGGTGTTCTGGCTGCCTGGGCGTTCAGCGTGGTCGCGGTGCTTGCGCCTGACATCTTCCCCGACGGATTCCGCGATGCAGAGGGGCATGTCGGTGTCTATTTCGAAGCTGCGGCGGTGATTGTGACGTTGGTTCTGCTGGGTCAGGTGATGGAGTTGCGGGCGCGGGAAGGCACAGGCAAGGCGATCCGCGCGTTGCTGGATCTGGCTGCGAAGAGCGCGCGGATCATCCGCGATGATGGAAAAGAAGAGGAAATCCCGCTAGAAGACGTGCAGGTGGGTGACCGTCTGCGCGTGCGTCCGGGCGATAAGGTGCCTGTCGATGGTGTCGTGCTCGATGGCCGATCATCGATCGACGAAAGCATGATCACGGGCGAACCCATCCCTGTCGAAAAAGTTGCCGGAGAGCTGGTTACGGGTGCCACAATCAACGGTACGGGATCATTGGTGATCGAAGCCACACGCGTCGGGAGTGACACGATGCTGAGCCAGATCGTCGAAATGGTGTCGAATGCCCAGCGCAGTCGTGCGCCGATCCAGAAATATGCCGACCAGGTTGCGGGCTACTTTGTTCCTGTCGTGATTTTGATTGCGGTTCTGGCTTTTGTCGCATGGGCTATCTGGGGCCCGGCGCCCGCCTTATCCTACGCCCTGATCGCGGCGGTGGCGGTGTTGATCATTGCCTGTCCCTGTGCTCTCGGACTGGCCACACCAATGTCGATCATGACAGCAACGGGGCGCGGCGCGCAGGCTGGCGTTCTGATCAAGAACGCCGAGGCCTTGGAGCGTTTCGAGAAGGTCGACACGCTGATCGTCGACAAGACCGGTACCCTGACCATGGGCAAACCGAGCTTGACCGCCGTATTGCCCGAGGACGGCCATGACGAAACCGAGGTATTGCGCCTTGCGGCGACGCTTGAGAAAGGGTCCGAGCACCCTCTGGCTGAAGCCATCGTAGATGGTGCCAACGAACGCGGCGTGAAGATGGGCGATGCAGGCGATTTCGAGGCCGTGACGGGCAAGGGGGTCAAAGGCACAGTGGACGGCAAGGCGGTGGCGCTTGGCAACCGCAAACTGGTCGAGGATCTGGGGCTGGAAGCCGGCCATCTGGTCGAGACCGCCAACACCCGCCGCGACGAGGGCGAAACAGTGATGTTCGTGGTTGTCGATGGCGTGGTCGCGGGCCTTGTCTGTGTCTCTGACCCGGTGAAGGAAACCACGCCCGCCGCGCTGAAAGCGCTGCACGAGCTGGGCTTTCGCATCATCATGGCGACGGGCGACAATGAGCGGACCGCGAAAGCCGTGGCCGCGAGACTTGGCATCGACGAGATCCGCGCCGACGTCCTGCCCGAGGACAAGGCGACCATCATCAAGGAGCTGCAGGCCAAGGGTGCGAAAGTCGCCATGGCTGGCGATGGGGTGAATGACGCGCCTGCGCTGGCCCAGGCCGATGTCGGCATCGCGATGGGTACCGGCGCAGACGTCGCCATCGAAAGCGCTGGCATCACGCTGGTCAAAGGCAACCTCGACGGCATCGTCCGCGCCCGCAGGCTGGCGCGTGCTACCATGCGCAACATCCGCCAGAACCTGTTCTTCGCGCTGATCTACAACGCCAGTGGCGTGCCGGTGGCGGCGGGCCTTCTGTTCCCATTCTTTGGCATCTTGATCAGCCCCATGTTCGCCGCCTTCGCAATGAGCGCTTCCTCGATTTCGGTCGTGCTCAACTCGCTACGACTTCGCGGCGCAAAGATTTGAAAAGGATACTCAAGACCATGCAACACGACATTGAACGAGAAGACAACAAAGCGAGTGGTGAGGGCACGCAACCATCTTCGTTCTGGAAATCCCGCGCTGGCATGTATCTGATCGTCTCTCTGGCCATAGTTGGTCTGCTGCTCGGCTATGAGCACCGCGTTCATATCTTCGCCAGCAACTGGGTTCTATTCCTGCCCCTGCTGCTCTGCGTCGGGATGCATTTCTTCATGCATGGCGGCCATGGTGGCCACGGCGGGCATGGTGGCCACGGGTCGGGAGATGGCAGAACATGACCGACCCGGGTTCTTCTTACGGCCTATGGCTGCTCGTGTTCATCAACTCGGCGGTCTTCATTTTGTTCGCTTTCAGCTTCTTCAAACCGCAAACATCGCGCGACTGGCGCAGCTTTGGGGCCTTCAGCGCCTTCATCGTCGCGCTTTTTGTCGAAATGTACGGCTTCCCACTGACGATCTTCTTCTTGTCGGGTTGGCTCCAATCCAACTGGCCGGGGGTCGATTGGTTTGCGCATGACAGCGGGCACCTGCCGGAGATGATTTTTGGCTTGAGTTCGAACCCGCATTTCGGGCCGTTTCATTTCCTCAGCTTTCTGCTGATTGGTGGCGGCTTCTGGCTGATCTCGGTGGCATGGCACCATCTCTGGAGCGCGCAGCGGCAGGGACAACTGGCGATCACGGGTCCTTACGCCAGGATACGGCATCCGCAATATGTGGGGTTTGTTCTCATCATGGCCGGGTTCCTGGCACAATGGCCGACGATCCTCACGCTCGCGATGTTTCCGGTGCTTGTCTGGATGTATGCGCGACTTGCCAAGGCTGAGGAAGGCGACAGCCATGGACGTTTTGGCCAAGCCTGGGAGCGGTATGCAGCCCGGGTACCCGCCTATTTCCCGCGACTGAGTGCAAATGTCGCGACACCCAACACCACAGACCAAGGAGGCGCCGGTGGACCACATAGGTGATTCAAAGTGCAGCGTATTTTCCATTTACTCGACAAGCGCGGTCAGGGAGAGAACCGGCGTGACGATCAATGTCGGCACTCTCTCCGCCTCTGCAATGAGCGCCACGCCAAAGGCTGTGGTGGTAAACTTGGCGAGAGACGGGAGCGCGTGGACATGACTTTCCGTTTCTTGATTTTTGCCGCGTTCCTGGCCGGTGTGGGCACCACGGCCAGTGCACACGAGTTTACAGCGGGTCTTCATGTGGCCGGGCCGGGTTCGGAGCCCCGACTGGCAGAGATAGTTGCCGGATTCTTGCTGGCCGCGGATGAGCGCGACGGGCACGTAGTAGAGACTTCCGATGGCCATCTCGGCGGGGTGGACGTCCAGATTCTGCCATTACCGCGCGAAAGCGGGGCGGCCATCTCGGGCCTTTATGGAAATCCTGCGCAAATGCCCGATGTGGTCATCCTGTTCGGCACGGTCGGCCTTCCGGTCGACAACGTTGCACCGGGAACACCCATCCTGGAAGCTGGGCAACTTCCGCCCGATCAAGACTGGCAGCAGAGTGAATTTGCTGCGCGTTATCTTGCGACCTATGGCGAACCGCCCACGCGTGACGCCGCGCAGGGCTACAACGAGGCGCGGCGGCTGGACCTGGCGATCCGTCCGCTCGACGGGCTTTCGCCGAAATCGGCATTCGAAGCGGCAATCTTCTCCACCCAGGGAGGTTTGAAATGGTGAGGTTCCCAACGATCAAACGCCATGCGGTCGTCATTCTGATCGCAGCCGGCATCACATACGCCTTTCTGGCATCAAGGTCCGAATGGTCTGAAATGCATCGTTATAACAGGGCTTTCGGCGATGCGTCGCTGATCCTGGTTTCTTTGGCCATGGGTCTGGGCCCACTGTCACGCCTGACCCGTTGGAAGTGGGTGCGCAAACTTCTGCCTTATAGACGTGAATTCGGCATCTATGCGGTTGTCGCTGCGTTGATCCACACGATTATCATTTTGATCGGTTGGGTGGAGCTGGACCTTTGGCGGCTATTTGGCTTCGAATTCCATCCAGGCCTTCAACAATATGTGATGCTTCGGCACGGGTTCGCGATAGCGAACGCGGTGGGCATCATGGCACTGGCCTACGGTTTGGTGCTTGCCTTGACGTCCAATGACTTCAGCCAGCGCCTGCTTGGGCAAAACGTCTGGAAGTTCTTGCAGCAAGGCGCATACGTTTTATGGTGGCTTGCTGTTCTCCACACCGCCTACTTCTTGTTCGTCCATTTCCTCGATTTCCATCGTCGGACACCGGATCCGAATTGGGCACAGTGGCCCTTTGTGGCACTGGTTCTGACTGTCATGTTGCTACAATTCTTAGCCATGCTTGGCACGTGGCAGCGCCAGCGCGCGCGGTCTGGTGGTCTTGTGGAAGATAAAGGTCGAAACGGGGTGCATCGCCGATGACCGATCACAGCCACAAGGCAACACACGACAGCGGCGAAGGATCGATCAGCCTGACAAGCGCCGTGGCAATGGGCACCGGGGTGATGATCGGGGCCGGTATCTTTGCGCTGACCGGTCAGATCGCAGGCCTCGCGGGGCCGTGGTTCCCGTTGTCCTTTGTCGCGGGTGCCGTCGTGACGGCTTTCAGCGCGTATACCTATATTGCCATGTCCAACCGCTGGCCTTCATCGGGTGGGATCGCGATGATCCTGACAAAGGCTTATGGCCCGGGTGCCGTGGCTGCCGCTGCGTCGCTTCTCATGGCGCTGTCGATGGTGATTAACGAAAGCCTCGTGGCGCGAACCTTTGCAACCTATGCACTCAGGCCCTTCGACATCGAGGGCGGACCTCTGGTTCCCATCATTGCGGTCGCCCTCATCTTGTTCGCCTACCTTGTCAATGCGTCGGGTAACCGCTCTGTCGGGCTGCTGTCGGTCGTGATGTCCGCACTGAAGATCGGTGGCATCCTGCTTTTCGCAGTTGCGGCGCTTTGGGCCGGTGGCGGATTACAAGACACACCGTCAGAGCCGCCAAATTTTGCCGCCCTAGGGTTTGTGGGCTCCGTAGCCTTGTCGATTCTGGCCTTCAAGGGGTTTACCACCATCACCAACTCGGGCGGAGAGATCACCGACCCGCACCGCAATGTTGGTCGCACGATCCTGATCTCGATCCTGATCTGCACCGTCACCTATCTTTTGGTCGCGTTGGCGGTGGGGTCCAGCCTGTCGCCAGAACAGATCGCCTCTGCCCGCGACTATGCGTTGGCGGAAGCGGCCGAGCCGGTGCTGGGGCGGGTTGGCTTTTATCTCACTGTTGCTCTGGCCATGATCGCCGCGGCATCGGGGCTGGTGGCCAGCGTCTTTGCGGTATCGAGGATGCTGACGATGTTGACCGATATGGAGATGATTCCGCACAGCCACTTCGGCATGTCCGGTTCCATTCGGTCGCATATGCTGGTCTATACCGTCGTCATTGCAGGCTTTCTCGCGGTGTTGTTCGACCTGTCGCGCATCGCCTCGCTGGGCGCGTTCTTTTACCTGGTGATGGACATGGCCGTGCACTGGGGTGTCTGGAGCCGCCTGCGCAATGAAATCAACGCGCGCGGTTGGGTGATCCTCACCGCCCTTGCGCTTGACGGGCTGGTCCTCGTCGCCTTCACCGGGCTCAAGCTGCAATCCGACCCGATGATTGTCGTCTATGCCTTCATCGGCATCGTCGCGGTGTTTCTCTACGAGCGATATTTTCTCGATGCATGGTTCGAAGAACAGGACGGAGGGCCTCACGGCGCAATGTAATGATCTGGCGCAGGACAAACAGCCTCTTTTTCGGCCTTGTAGTTGGGGGGGGCTTTGGGATGGTTTGTCGCCTGGGTTACTGAAACACCTTACTTATGGCCGGTTTGGTCCGTTTCTCTGTTTGCGGCCGCGCTCGTTCTCCGGATCAGCTGGTTGGTTATGACAGTTTACCGTCGAAGCGGGCCGGACGATAAACTCATCTGGCGGGCGACACGGGCTTGCGTCCTGATGGTGCTTTCGCCTGCCTTGGTACGTGAATTGAGCGCGCGGGAGGTCAGTGATGCGACTGGCCACCATCGCCTTCCGGCCAGCGAAATCGACTGGATTGTCGATGCGATAGAACCGATGGCAGCGCGCCTGCGATGGGCCGCTTCGCTTCGGGATCTGCCAAGTTTCGGAAACCGGCTGATGGTGGAACTGGCGATCTACACCACCGCGGCGCATCGGGTGCTGCTTGAGGCGGGAATTCCGGCCGAAACCGCGCGCGGAATCGTCGCCGATACCGGTTGGATCGTCTATTCGGCCATGCTGCGCCTGACTTCCCTGCCATTCCGCTTGACCAGTCGGGACCCGGCCACGCGTCTGCGCCGCACCATTCAAACCTTGCTTTGGTTTCCTTTCGACGCGCCAGGTGCGCCCGGATATGCGGTGAACGTGCGCGCG